>NZ_JADDTS010000004.1:0-172901 GCF_015159675.1 Enterobacter cloacae complex sp. S2 | reverse complement strand
GTCTCGTTTCCCGCTCCAAATTCTTCTTCTTTCCTAAATTATCCACAGCGAAATGCTTCGTTGGGGACGTTTTCTATTGTATCTGAAACACTCTTGTAAACAGAGTTATCCACAGAAACTGTGATAAATCCCAGTTGTGCAAAATGTTAGCAGGGTGAGTAATATCTTCGTAATTAACTGTAATATATGAAGAAAATTTGATTTCAAAATGTTATTCAGATCACTTGACCTGTTTGCTAAACCTTATTGCGCCTGAATTCTTATTTTTATTCACAGCCTGTGAATATATCACACATCCCGTGGCAGCCCTTTTTCAATCACCCTGACCAGGCGCTGTTTCTTCGGTAACTGCACTTCAACCACGCCGGCATTTCGCTTCTCAATTTGCTGCGCAATCGCCCATTCTATGTGCTCATCAAGAAGTGGGTGCTCACCTCTGCGGCTTTCAAGCGCCTGAAGATTGGCTTCATCCCATGGGGCATTACCCAGCGCAACAGCCACATTACGCAGCCAGCGCAGGTGGCCGATACGACGTATGGCGGAACCTTCCGTCACCTTCAGGAACCAGGCTTCGCTCCAGGCGAACAGTTCGATCAACTGCGGGGCATGTAACGCCTTGCGGGGACTGAAGTCTTCTTCGTCCGTCAACTGTGAATAACGGTTCCACGGACAAATCAGTTGGCAGTCATCACAGCCGTAGATGCGGTTGCCAATAAGCGGACGAAATTCCTCTGGAATAGCACCTTCCAGCTCGATGGTGAGATAAGAGATACAGCGGCGCGCATCAACGGTATAGGGTTCAACGATAGCGCCCGTTGGGCAGATGGTCATACAGGCCACGCAGCGGCCACACCCTTCTTCCACCGGACCGTCTACCGGCAGGGGTAAATCAATCAACAGTTCACCCAGGAAAAAGAATGAGCCCGCGTCGCGGCTTAAGATAAGTGAGTGCTTACCTGTCCAGCCAAGCCCGGCTTTTTCGGCGATCGGGCGCTCAAGAATAGGCGCAGAATCGACAAAGGGTCTAAAATTCAGCGAAACACAGTGCTGCTGAATGGTTTCCCCGAGCTTTTTTAGACGGTTGCGCAGAAGTTTATGGTAATCACGTCCCAGAGCGTATCGGCTGACGTAACCCAGCGAAGGATTTTTTAGCGTGCGCGCAAAGGCCGCGTTAGCGGGCAGATAGTTCATGCGTACGCTAATGACGCGCAGCGTACCCGGCAACAGCTCGTGGGGGCGGGCACGCATCATACCGTGGCGCGCCATCCACTCCATCTCGCCGTGGTATTGTTTATCCAGCCATGCCTGTAGCTTAGGCTCGCTGGCAGAGAGGTCGGTATCGGTAATACCGACCTTCTGGAAGCCCAGTTCAGCACCCCACTGTTTTATTTTCTGCGCTAATTCATTGAGATCGAGGGGCTGTGACATGACGGACCATACTGTGAAGAAAAACCCCGCAAGTATACCACATTCCATCTGGCATGCGGATGACCTCCGTCGGGCCGAAAAAGAGGCCGCAGACAGCCTCGGCGTTACCCTTTATGAACTGATGCAGCGCGCGGGCGAGGCGGCGTTTAACGTGGCGCGCACGGCTTATCCGGATGCCTCGCACTACCTGATTCTGTGCGGGCACGGCAATAACGGTGGCGATGGCTATGTGGTGGCTCGTCTTGCGGTGGCGGCGGGGCTGCGCGTTACCCTGCTGGCGCTGGAGAGCGACAAGCCGCTACCGGAAGAGGCTGGCATGGCGAGAGAGGCCTGGCTGAATGCGGGGGGCATTATTCATGCGCCTGATATTATCTGGCCCGAGGATGTCGACGTGATTGTTGATGGTCTGCTGGGGACGGGGCTGATGCGCGCGCCTCGCGATGACGTCGCCGCGCTGATTACCCACGCTAATGCGCACCCCGCCCCGGTGGTGGCGCTGGATATTCCCTCCGGCCTGATGGCGCAAACCGGCGCGACGCCGGGCGTGTCGATTGAGGCTGCGCACACCGTGACCTTTATCGCCCTGAAGCCGGGTTTGCTTACCGGTAAAGCGCGGGATGTCGTGGGGACGTTACATCACAACGCACTGGGTCTGGAAAACTGGCTGGCTGGACAGGATACCCACATCACCCGCTTTGATGCCTCCCTGCTTGCTCAGTGGCTGCCTCCGCGCCGCCCCACATCCCATAAGGGTGATCATGGCCGGCTGCTGATTATCGGTGGCGATCATGGCACGGCAGGTGCGATTCGCATGACAGGAGAGGCCGCGTTGCGCAGCGGTGCCGGATTAGTACGCGTGCTGACCCGCAGCGAAAACATTCCGCCGATTATTACCGCGCGGCCGGAGCTGATGGTCCACGAGCTTGCCCCACAGGCGATTGAAGAGGGTCTTGAGTGGGCGGACGTGGTAGTCATTGGTCCGGGCCTGGGTCAGCAGGAGTGGGGTAAACAGGCCCTGCAAAAGGCCGAGAATTTTCGTAAGCCGATGCTCTGGGATGCCGACGCGCTTAACCTTCTGGCAATAAACCCGGATAAGCGTCACAATCGCATTCTGACGCCACACCCCGGCGAAGCCGCACGGCTGCTTAACTGTAGCGTGGCAGAAATTGAAAGCGATCGCTTACTTTCAGCCCAACGTCTGGTAAAACGTTACGGAGGTGTTGTCGTTTTGAAAGGGGCGGGGACCGTTATTGCCAGCGATGATGCGATGGGCATCGTTGATGCCGGTAATGCAGGCATGGCGAGCGGCGGCATGGGTGATGTGCTCTCTGGCATCATTGGCGCATTGCTCGGACAGAAACTACCCCTTTATGATGCAGCCTGTGCTGGCTGCGTGGCCCACGGTGCGGCGGCTGACAGGCTGGCTGCTCGTTACGGAACGCGCGGTATGCTGGCCACCGATCTTTTTTGCACGCTGCGGCGTGTTGTTAACCCGGATGTGATTGACGTAGAAAATGACTAATCGAGCGATTCCTTTACCTGATGAACAAGCCACTTTAGATCTCGGCAAGCGCGTGGCGCAGGCCTGTCAGGGGGCGACCGTCATTTATCTGTATGGTGATTTAGGCGCGGGTAAAACAACCTTCAGCCGTGGTTTTTTGCAGGCGTTAGGCCATAACGGGAACGTAAAAAGCCCGACTTATACGCTAGTAGAACCGTACACGCTTGAAAATATCATGGTGTACCACTTTGATTTATATCGTCTTGCGGATCCTGAGGAGCTGGAATTTATGGGGATCCGCGATTACTTTGCCAACGACGCCATTTGCCTGGTGGAGTGGCCGCAACAAGGTGCGGGTGTGCTGCCTGACCCGGATGTCGAAATTCACTTGGATTATCAGGCACAAGGGCGTGAGGCGCGCATCAGTGCGGTTTCCTCATCAGGCTGTTCCTTACTGGCGCGTTTAGCCGGTTGAGCGTAGGGATAACGGGATGATTAATCGCGTTAAAGGTTGGATTTTGGCAGCCACGGTTCTGCTGTGCGCGCAGGCCGGTGCGGCCAGCCTCTCGGATATTCAGGTGTCGAATGGCGATAGCCAGGCCCGCATTACCTTCAGCTTTATGGGCGATCCTGAATATGCTTTCTCACAAATCGACAGCCGCAGCGTGGCGCTCGATATTAAACAGTCCGGGGTGATCCAGGGGCTGCCGCTCCAGTTCAGCGGCAACAATCTGGTGAAAAGCATCCGTTCGGGGACGCCGAAGGATGCGCAGTCTCTGCGTCTGGTGGTCGATCTCACCGAAAAGGGCAAAACGAAGGCGGTTAAGCAGCAAAACGGCGCCAGTTATACGGTGGTTTTTACCATTAATGCTGATGTTCCGCCGCCGCCACCGCCTGCACCTGTGGTAGCAAAACGCGTAGAAGCGCCGGTTTATACCCCAAGGCCGTCTGAGCCAGCCCGTAATCCGTTTAAATCACAAAATGACCGACTTACCGCCGTGACCAGCAGCAACACGGTGACGCGTCCGGCGGTCAGCGCGCGGCGAACACCGGTCAGTGGCGACAAAGTGATTATCGCCATCGACGCCGGACACGGCGGGCAAGATCCTGGCGCGATTGGCCCGGGCGGCACGCGGGAGAAAAACGTCACTATCGCCATTGCCCGTAAGCTGCGTGCGCTTCTGAATGACGATCCGATGTTCAAAGGGGTCATGACCCGCGACGGAGATTACTTTATTTCAGTGATGGGACGCTCGGATGTGGCGCGTAAGCAAAACGCCAACTTCCTGGTGTCGATTCACGCGGATGCTGCGCCGAACCGTAACGCCACCGGCGCGTCGGTATGGGTGCTGTCGAACCGTCGTGCCAACAGTGAAATGGCGAACTGGCTTGAAGAGCACGAGAAGCAGTCTGAACTGTTAGGCGGGGCAGGCGATGTGCTGGCAAACAGCCAGGCCGATCCGTATCTCAGCCAGGCGGTACTGGATTTACAGTTCGGTCATTCTCAGCGCGTCGGGTATGATGTCGCCACTAACGTACTCAACCAGCTGCAAAGCGTCGGATCGCTGCATAAGCGTCGTCCGGAACATGCGAGCCTCGGTGTCCTGCGTTCGCCGGATATTCCGTCGATTCTGGTAGAGACGGGTTTTATCAGTAATCACGGTGAAGAGCGTTTACTGGGAAGCGACAGCTATCAGCAGCAAATTGCTGAAGCGATTTATAACGGTCTGCGTAAATACTTTGACGCGCATCCGCTTCAGTCTGCGCCGCAGGGCGGGGCAGCCCAGACGGCAAGCGCCGCGCTGCCGGGTGAGATGACCGCGACTAATTAAGGAGAGTTCATGCCGATTCAGGTTCTACCGCCGCAGCTCGCGAACCAAATCGCCGCCGGTGAGGTGGTGGAACGCCCTGCATCGGTGGTGAAAGAGCTGGTGGAAAACAGCCTCGATGCAGGGGCGACCCGCATTGATATCGATATTGAACGCGGGGGCGCAAAGCTTATCCGCATTCGTGATAACGGCTGTGGCATCAAAAAGGACGAGCTGGCGCTGGCGCTGGCGCGTCATGCCACCAGTAAAATTGCGTCACTTGACGATCTGGAAGCGATTATCAGCCTGGGTTTTCGCGGCGAAGCGCTGGCCAGTATCAGCTCCGTTTCCCGCTTAACGTTGACTTCCCGCACGGTCGACCAGCAGGAAGCCTGGCAGGCCTACGCCGAAGGGCGCGATATGGACGTCACGGTTAAACCAGCGGCGCACCCGGTAGGCACCACGCTTGAAGTGCTGGATCTTTTCTATAACACGCCCGCCCGGCGCAAGTTTATGCGAACCGAGAAGACCGAATTCGGACATATCGACGAGATCATCCGCCGCATCGCGCTGGCACGCTTTGATGTCACTCTTAACCTCAGTCATAACGGTAAGGTGATGCGTCAGTACCGGGCAGTGGCGGAAGGCGGGCAAAAGGAGCGTCGGCTGGGCGCCATCTGCGGCACGCCGTTCCTGGAAAAAGCGCTGGCCATTGAGTGGCAGCATGGCGATTTGGCCCTGCGCGGCTGGGTTGCCGATCCGAACGCCAGTAGCGCCGCGTTTGCTGAGATTCAGTACTGCTACGTCAACGGTCGCATGATGCGCGACCGCCTGATTAACCACGCCATTCGCCAGGCCTGTGAAGATAAGCTCGGCGCCGATCAACAGCCCGCCTTTGTGCTTTATCTGGAGATCGACCCGCATCAGGTTGACGTTAACGTGCACCCCGCCAAGCACGAGGTGCGTTTCCACCAGTCGCGTCTGGTGCATGATTTTATCTATCAGGGCGTCGTTAGCGTTTTGCAGAAGCAGGCTGAGCCAACGCTGCCGCTGGAAAACGACATTCCTGCACCGCGATCGCTGCCAGAAAATCGCGTGGCGGCCGGACGTAACCATTTCGCTGAACCCGCACCCGCGCGCGAACCAGTGGCTCCGCGTTTTTCGTCAGCGGGAAGCGCACCGCGCCCGACGGGCGCCAACTACCCAAATGCCCAGCCGGGGTATCAAAAGCAGCAAGGTGCGTTATACCGTAAATTGCTGGACACCCCAGCCGTGGAACGGAAAGAACATATTGAGGTATCGCCGTCTTCCCTTGACGGACATAGCCAGAGTTTTGGCCGGGTATTGACGATTGTCGCCCCGGACATGGCACTGCTTGAACGTGAGGGGAAATTGATGCTGCTGGCGTTGCCGGTAGCGGAACGCTGGCTTAAACAGGCGCAACTGACGCCAGGGGAAAACGCCGCCTGCGCTCAGCCGTTACTGATCCCGGTTCGGTTGAAAATAAACCATGAGGAAACAGGGGTTTTGCAGCGTGCCCAGGCGCTTCTTGCCGAAATGGGGATTGAAATCGTACTGGACGCGCAGCATGTGACAATTCGCGCAGTGCCTTTACCCTTACGCCAACAAAATTTACAAAACTTGATTCCTGAACTGATAGGCTACCTGGCGCAACAAACGACGTTTGATGCCGCCGATACCGCGCAGTGGATCGCCCGCCATCTGGCCAGCGAACATTCGCCGTGGAGTATGGCGCAGGCGATTTCCGTTCTGGCAGAGGTGGAACGCCTCTGTCCACAGCTGGTGAAAGCGCCGCCAGGTGGTTTGTTACAACCTGTTGATTTAAAAACGGCGATGACCGCCCTGAAACATGACTGATGTAAGTAAGGCGAGCCTGCCAAAGGCGATTTTTTTAATGGGGCCAACGGCCTCCGGTAAAACGGCGTTAGCCATTGAGTTACGTAAAGTTTTGCCAGTAGAGTTGATTAGCGTTGATTCAGCCCTCATTTACCGAGGAATGGACATCGGCACGGCGAAGCCCAACGCAGACGAACTGCGTGCGGCACCGCACCGTTTACTGGATATTCTCGACCCGGCACAGGCTTACTCCGCAGCAGATTTTCGCCGCGACGCCTTAGCCGAGATGGCCGAGATTACCGCCGCGGGACGCATACCGCTGTTAGTTGGCGGCACGATGCTCTACTTTAAGGCGCTGCTGGAGGGGTTATCGCCTCTGCCATCGGCCGATCCGGAAGTGAGAGCGAAGATTGAGCGGCAGGCGGCAGAGCAGGGGTGGGACGTTTTGCACAGGCAACTGGAAGAGATTGACCCGGTTGCCGCAGCGCGGATCCACCCAAACGATCCGCAAAGGCTTTCCCGGGCACTGGAAGTTTTTTTCATTTCGGGTAAAACTTTAACGGAACTGACGCAAACGTCAGGAGACGCTCTGCCGTATCAGGTGCATCAGTTCGCCATCGCCCCGGCGAGCCGTGAACTGCTCCATCAACGAATTGAGCAGCGTTTTCATCAGATGTTGGCTTCAGATTTTGAAGCAGAAGTGCGGGCGCTTTTTGCCCGTGGAGATTTGCATACGGACATGCCTTCCATTCGTTGTGTGGGATACCGCCAGATGTGGTCGTATCTTGAAGGCGAGATTTCGTACGATGAAATGGTTTATCGAGGTGTTTGCGCCACGAGACAGTTAGCGAAGCGCCAGATCACCTGGTTGCGCGGTTGGGAGGGGGTTCACTGGTTAGACAGTGAAAAACCACAACAGGCGTTAAACGAAGTGATTAAGGTTATTGGTGATATCGCTGACTGAATGTGTACAATTAAGCCGTATCGTGCGCAATTTTTCAGAATCGCAAGGTTCTAAGTACAAAACAAGCATATAAGGAAAAGATAGAATGGCTAAGGGGCAATCTTTACAAGATCCGTTCCTGAACGCATTGCGTCGGGAGCGTGTTCCAGTTTCTATTTATTTGGTGAATGGTATTAAGCTGCAAGGTCAGATTGAGTCTTTCGATCAGTTCGTGATCCTGTTGAAAAACACGGTCAGCCAGATGGTCTATAAGCACGCGATTTCTACTGTTGTTCCGTCCCGTCCGGTATCTCATCACAGCAATAACGCTGGCGGCGGCACTGGCAGTAACTACCATCATGGCAGCAACGCGCAGGGTTCATCTGCTCCTGCGCAGGACAGCGAAGAAACCGAATAAGGTTTTGGGCTGTTTTCCACACGGGGAGCCAGGGATCCTGCGTTCCCCGCTGATCTTTTTAGAGAGGTTTACGCTTGTTTGACCGTTATGACGCCGGTGAGCAGGCGGTGCTGGTACACATCTATTTTTCGCAAGACAAAGATATGGAAGACCTCCAGGAGTTTGAATCTCTGGTCTCTTCCGCCGGTGTCGAAGCAATGCAGGTGATTACCGGTAGCCGTAAAGCGCCGCACCCGAAGTACTTTGTTGGTGAAGGTAAAGCAGTTGAAATTGCGGATGCCGTAAAAGCAACCGGCGCATCAGTCGTGCTGTTTGATCATGCGCTGTCTCCGGCTCAGGAACGTAACCTGGAAGCTCTCTGCGAATGTCGTGTTATCGATCGCACGGGGTTGATCTTAGATATTTTTGCTCAGCGTGCGCGTACCCACGAGGGTAAGTTGCAGGTTGAGCTGGCGCAGTTGCGCCATCTGGCGACGCGTCTGGTGCGTGGCTGGACACACCTTGAAAGACAAAAAGGCGGGATTGGTTTACGTGGCCCGGGTGAAACCCAGCTCGAAACCGACCGTCGTTTGCTGCGTGGCCGTATAACCCAGATCCTTTCTCGTCTGGAGCGTGTCGAGAAACAGCGCGAACAGGGGCGTCGGGCGCGAACCAAAGCCGACATCCCAACGGTGTCGCTGGTGGGCTATACCAACGCCGGTAAATCCACCCTGTTTAACCAGATAACCGAGGCCCAGGTGTATGCCGCAGACCAGCTGTTTGCGACCCTGGACCCTACGCTGCGCCGTATTGACGTCGCAGACGTCGGTGAAACGGTACTGGCGGATACCGTAGGGTTTATCCGCCATCTGCCGCACGATCTGGTGGCGGCGTTTAAAGCGACGTTGCAGGAGACGCGTCAGGCGACCCTGCTGCTGCACGTGATTGATGCGGCTGACGTACGCGTGCAGGAGAACATCGACGCGGTGAATGTGGTGCTCGAAGAGATTGACGCCCACGAAATTCCCACTTTGTTGGTGATGAACAAGATCGATATGCTGGACGATTTCGAACCGCGTATTGACCGAGATGAAGAGAACAAACCAATTCGGGTCTGGCTATCTGCTCAGGCCGGGATTGGTGTGCCACTGCTTTTCCAGGCTTTGACAGAACGTCTTTCCGGTGAGGTAGCTCAGCACACGCTGCGACTGCCGCCACAGGAAGGCAGGCTGCGTAGCCGGTTTTATCAGCTTCAGGCGATAGAAAAAGAGTGGATGGAGGATGACGGCAGCGTGGGGATGCAGGTGCGTATGCCGATCGTTGACTGGCGTCGCCTCTGTAAACAAGAACCTGCGCTGGCGGACTATATCGTCTGATCAGAAAGGGGAAGCCTGAAAAATTCGCCCTTGCATAACAAATATGGAGCATATACATGGCGTGGAATCAGCCCGGTAATAACGGACAAGACCGCGACCCGTGGGGAAGCAGCAATAATCAAGGCGGCAACTCTGGGGGAAATGGCAACAAAGGTGGTCGCGAGCAGGGGCCGCCGGATCTGGATGATATCTTCCGCAAACTGAGCAAAAAGCTTGGTGGCCTTGGCGGAGGAAAAGGTTCTGGCTCGGGTGGCAACTCCACTCAGAGTCCGCGCCCGCCTATGGGTGGCCGCGTAGTAAGCATTGTGGCCGCGGCAGTAGTCATCATCTGGGCAGCCAGCGGGTTCTACACCATTAAAGAAGCAGAGCGCGGCGTGGTAACCCGTTTCGGTAAGTTCAGCCATCTGGTTGAGCCGGGCCTGAACTGGAAACCGACCTTCATTGATAACGTGACCGCAGTGAACGTGGAGTCCGTCCGTGAACTGGCGGCGTCTGGCGTGATGTTGACCTCTGACGAAAACGTGGTGCGCGTTGAGATGAACGTCCAGTACCGCGTGACCGATCCTGAGCGTTATCTGTTTAGCGTGACCAGCGCGGATGACAGCCTGCGTCAGGCGACCGACAGTGCCCTGCGTGGCGTGATCGGTAAATACACCATGGACCGTATCCTGACCGAAGGTCGTACCGTTATTCGTAGCGATACCCAGCGCGAGCTGGAAGAGACCATCCGTCCGTACAACATGGGTATCACCCTGCTGGATGTCAACTTCCAGGCTGCACGTCCGCCGGAAGAGGTGAAAGCGGCGTTTGACGATGCGATTGCCGCGCGTGAAAACGAACAGCAGTACATCCGTGAAGCGGAAGCGTACACCAACGAAGTTCAGCCGCGTGCAAACGGTCAGGCGCAGCGTATTCTGGAAGAAGCGCGCGCGTATAAGACCCAGACCATCCTGGAAGCACAGGGTGAAGTGGCTCGCTTCGCGAAGATCCTGCCGGAATATAAAGCCGCGCCGGAAATTACCCGTGAGCGTCTCTATATCGAGACCATGGAAAAAGTGCTGAGCCATACGCGTAAAGTGCTGGTTAACGACAACAAAGGCGGAAACCTGATGGTCCTGCCGCTGGATCAGATGCTTAAAGGCGGTTCTGCACCGGCAGCAAAAGACAACAGCGGAGCCAACAACCTGCTGCGTCTGCCGCCAGCCTCGTCTGGTAGCTCCAGCGCGAACACAACGCCTTCTTCGAACGATGGTGACATTATGGACCAACGCCGTGCTAACGCGCAGCGTAACGACTACCAGCGTCAGGGGGAATAAGGATGCGTAAGTCAGTTATTGCGATCATCATCATCGCACTGGTCGTGCTCTACACCTCCATCTTTGTGGTGAAAGAGGGCGAACGTGGGATCAAGTTCCAGTTTAGCAGCGTCGTGCGTGACGGCGACAAGCGTCCGGTGATCTACGAGCCGGGTCTGCACTTCAAGGTGCCTTTCATTCAGTCAGTCAAAACGCTCGACGCACGTATCCAGACCATGGATAACCAGGCCGACCGTTTCGTGACTAAAGAGAAGAAAGACCTGATCGTTGATTCCTACATCAAATGGCGTATCAGCGACTTCAGCCGCTACTTCCTGGCAACCGGCGGTGGTGATGTTTCTCAGGCAGAAGTGCTGCTGAAACGTAAGTTCTCTGACCGTCTGCGTTCTGAAATTGGTCGTCTGGATGTAAAAGACATCGTGACCGACTCCCGTGGTCGTCTGACCCTGGAAGTGCGTGATGCGTTGAACTCAGGTACAGCGGGTACCGAAGACGAAGTGGAAACACCGGCAGCGGATGACGCGATTGCCAAAGCGGCTGAACGCGTTCAGGCTGAAACCAACGGTAAAGTACCGGTGATCAACCCGAACAGTATGGCTGCACTGGGTATCGAAGTGGTTGACGTGCGTATCAAGCAGATCAACCTGCCAGCGGAGGTGTCCGAGGCGATCTACAACCGTATGCGCGCCGAGCGTGAAGCGGTAGCCCGTCGTCACCGTTCACAGGGTCAGGAAGAGGCCGAGAAACTGCGTGCCGCAGCGGACTACGAAGTGACCAAGACGCTGGCGGAATCTGAGCGTCAAGGCCGTATCCTGCGTGGTGAAGGCGATGCCGAAGCCGCGAAGCTGTTTGCCGATGCCTTCAGCCAGGATCCCGACTTCTACGCCTTTATCCGTAGCCTGCGTGCTTACGAGAATAGCTTCCAGAGCAACCAGGATGTGATGGTACTCAGCCCGGACAGCGATTTCTTCCGTTATATGAAGACGCCGACTAACGCAACGCGATAAACTCAGGCTCGTTTGAGTATTCAAACCACCGCTCTTCACGGAGCGGTGGTTTTCTTTTATAAGGATGAAAAATGAATTCAACGATCTGGCTCGCACTGGCTTTAGTTTTGGTGCTGGAAGGCCTCGGCCCGATGCTCTATCCACGCGCATGGCGACGGATGATCGCGACCATGAGCCAACTTCCGGACAATATTTTGCGTCGTTTTGGCGGTGGACTTGTGGTTGCCGGTATCGTTATCTACTACATGTTGAGGAAAACGATTGGCTGATCAAAAACTAACCGCAATCGGCATATTTTAGGGTCAAAAAGTGCTGTATATCTGAAAAAGCGATGGTAGAATCCATTTTTAAGCAAACGGTGATTTTGAAAAAAATGGGTAACAACGTCGTCGTACTGGGCACCCAATGGGGTGACGAAGGTAAAGGGAAGATTGTCGATCTTCTGACTGAACGGGCTAAATATGTTGTACGCTACCAGGGCGGTCACAACGCAGGCCATACTCTCGTAATCAACGGTGAAAAAACCGTCCTCCATCTTATTCCATCAGGCATTCTTCGCGAAAACGTCACTAGCATCATCGGTAACGGCGTTGTGCTGTCTCCAGCTGCGCTGATGAAAGAGATGAAAGGTCTGGAAGACCGTGGTATCCCTGTTCGTGAGCGTCTGCTGCTCTCCGAAGCCTGCCCGCTGATCCTGGACTATCATGTGGCGCTGGACGTGGCGCGTGAAAAAGCGCGTGGCGCGAAAGCGATCGGCACTACCGGTCGTGGCATCGGCCCGGCATACGAAGATAAAGTGGCTCGTCGCGGTCTGCGCGTGGGCGACCTCTTCGACAAAGCGACCTTCGCTGAAAAACTGAAAGAAGTGATGGAATATCACAACTTCCAGCTGGTGAATTTCTATAAAGCCGAAGCCGTTGACTACCAGAAAGTGCTGGATGACGTCATGGCGATTGCTGACATTCTTACCGGCATGGTTGTTGATGTGTCCGATCTGCTGGACCAGGCGCGCAAGCGTGGCGATTTCGTCATGTTTGAAGGTGCGCAGGGTACCCTGCTGGACATCGACCACGGTACCTATCCGTATGTAACGTCCTCTAACACCACCGCGGGTGGCGTGGCAACCGGCTCCGGCCTGGGCCCACGTTATGTGGATTACGTTCTGGGCATCATCAAAGCGTACTCCACTCGCGTGGGTGCAGGTCCATTCCCGACCGAGCTGTTTGATGAAACCGGCGAGTTCCTCTGCAAGCAGGGTAACGAGTTTGGCGCAACCACCGGTCGTCGTCGTCGTACCGGCTGGCTGGACGCCGTTGCCGTGCGTCGTGCTGTGCAGATCAACTCCCTGTCTGGCTTCTGCCTGACCAAGCTGGACGTACTGGACGGCCTGAAAGAAGTGAAAATCTGCGTGGGCTACCGTCTGCCAGATGGTCGCGAAGTGACTACCACTCCGCTGGCCGCTGACGACTGGGAAGGCATTGAGCCAATCTACGAAACCATGCCGGGCTGGTCTGAGACCACCTTCGGTGTGAAAGAACGTAGTGGCCTGCCAAAAGCTGCGCTGGACTACATTAAGCGTATTGAAGAACTGACCGAAGTGCCGATCGATATTATTTCTACCGGCCCGGATCGTACTGAAACGATGATCCTGCGCGACCCGTTCGACGCATAATCTTCGTGACTGCTGGCCTGCGGGGAAACCCGTAGGCCGGATAAGCGCAGCGCCATCCGGCGACCGCTCCTGGATCTCCGCTTTTTCGCCCCGTCTGTCAAATAAATTAGCCGCTAACTATCTGGCTGGTTTATCATCATTAATGAATATCTCTGCGGTTTGACCGCGTTTTCCCTTTTTCCTGAGGTTGATGTGCAGTTAACAAGTTTCACCGATTACGGCTTACGCGCGCTGATTTACATGGCGTCGTTACCCGATGGGAAGATGACCAGCATCTCTGAAGTCACAGAGGTGTACGGTGTGTCCCGTAATCATATGGTCAAAATAATCAATCAACTTAGTCGTGCCGGATACGTTGCTGCCGTCCGCGGGAAGAATGGAGGGATCCGTCTCGGTAAACCGGCACAGAGTATCCGTATCGGCGATGTGGTACGTGAACTGGAGCCGCTATCTCTGGTGAACTGTAGCAGTGCGTTTTGCCACATTACGCCCGCTTGCCGCCTGAAACAGGCGCTTTCAAAGGCCGTGCAAAGTTTTCTCAAGGAACTGGATAACTACACGCTGGCCGATTTGGTTGAAGAGAATCAACCGCTTTATAAATTATTGCTGGTGGAATGAAGAAAATTTCCACCGGAGCTGACAACGGAGGAACCGACATGTCACAAGATCCTTTCCAGGAACGCGAAGCCGAAAAATACGCGAATCCTATCCCCAGCCGCGAGTTCATCATTGAACACTTAACAAAACGCGAAAAACCCGCCAATCGTGAAGAACTTGCCGTTGAATTAAACATTGAGGGTGAAGAGCAAATTGAAGCCCTTCGCCGCCGCCTGCGCGCCATGGAGCGCGACGGCCAGCTGGTCTTTACTCGTCGCCAGTGCTATGCGCTGCCAGAACGCCTCGATCTGCTGAAAGGCACCGTTATTGGTCATCGCGATGGCTTCGGCTTCCTGCGCGTGGAAGGCCGTAAAGACGACCTGTACCTCTCATCCGAACAGATGAAGATGTGTATTCACGGCGACCAGATCCTGGCGCAGCCGCTGGGTGCAGATCGTAAAGGCCGCCGCGAAGCGCGCGTGGTCCGCGTGCTGGTGCCGAAAACCAGCCAGATTGTAGGCCGTTACTTTACCGATGCGGGCGTAGGCTTTGTGGTGCCGGACGACAGCCGTCTGAGCTTCGACATTCTCATCCCGCCTGAAGAGGTGATGGGCGCACGCATGGGCTTTGTGGTAGTGGTTGAACTTACCCAGCGCCCGACCCGCCGTACCAAAGCGGTAGGTAAAATCGTCGAAGTGCTGGGCGATAACATGGGCACCGGCATGGCCGTTGATATGGCGCTGCGCACCCATGAAATTCCTTACGTCTGGCCGAAAGCGGTTGAAGACCAGATCGAAAACCTGCGTGAAGAAGTGCCGGAAGAGTCCAAAGCAGGCCGCATGGATCTGCGCGATCTGCCGCTGGTCACCATTGATGGTGAAGACGCCCGCGACTTCGATGATGCCGTGTACTGTGAGAAAAAACGCGGTGGTGGCTGGCGTCTGTGGGTGGCTATCGCGGATGTGAGTTATTACGTACGTCCACACACGCCGCTGGATAACGAAGCGCGCAGCCGCGGTACGTCAGTATACTTCCCGTCGCAGGTTGTACCGATGCTGCCAGAAGTGCTCTCGAACGGCCTGTGTTCCCTCAACCCGCAGGTGGACCGCCTGTGTATGGTCTGCGAAATGACCATCTCCAGCAAGGGACGTCTGACGGGCTATAAGTTCTACGAAGCGGTGATGAGTTCTCATGCGCGCCTGACCTATACCAAGGTCTGGCATATGTTGCAGGGCGATCAGGATCTTCGCGAACAGTACGCGCCGCTGGTCAAACACATCGAAGAGCTGCACAACCTCTACAAAACGCTGGATCAGGCGCGCGAAGAGCGCGGTGGGATTTCGTTTGAGAGTGAAGAGGCGAAATTCATCTTTAACGCTGAGCGTCGTATCGAGCGAATCGAGCAGACTCAGCGTAACGATGCGCACAAGCTGATTGAAGAGTGTATGATCCTGGCGAACATCTCGGCGGCACGTTTCGTTGAGAAAGCCAAAGAGCCTGCGCTGTTCCGTATTCACGACAAGCCAACCACGGAAGCCGTAACCTCGTTCCGTTCCGTGCTGGCCGAACTCGGCCTGGAGCTGCCTGGCGGCAATAAGCCTGAGCCACGCGATTATGCCGAGCTGCTGGAATCCATCAGCGATCGTCCTGACGCGGAAATGCTGCAAACCATGCTGCTGCGTTCCATGAAGCAGGCGATTTACGATCCGGAAAACCGGGGCCACTTTGGTCTGGCGTTACAGTCGTATGCGCACTTTACCTCGCCGATTCGCCGTTATCCGGATCTGTCCCTGCACCGTGCGATCAAGTATCTGCTGGCGCACGAGCAGGGTCACAAAGGCAATACGACCGAAACCGGTGGGTATCACTACTCCATGGAAGAGATGCTGCAACTGGGCCAGCACTGTTCCATGACCGAGCGTCGTGCGGATGAAGCAACGCGCGACGTGGCGGACTGGCTGAAGTGTGACTTTATGCTGGATCAGGTGGGTAACGTCTTTAAAGGTGTGATTGCCAGCGTCACCGGCTTTGGCTTCTTCGTACGTCTGGATGAGCTGTTTATCGACGGTCTGGTGCACGTTTCCAGCCTTGATAACGATTACTACCGCTTCGACCAGGTCGGACAACGTCTGATCGGTGAATCCGGCGGTCAGACCTACCGTCTGGGCGATCGGGTGGAAGTGAAGGTAGAAGCCGTGAATATGGACGACCGTAAAATCGACTTCAGCCTCATCTCCAGCGAACGTGCTCCGCGTAACGTCGGGAAAACCGAGCGTGAGAAAGCGAAAAAAGGCGGCAACGGTAAAGCGGGCGGCAAGCGACGTCAGGCAGGTAAAAGAGTAAACTTTGAGCCAGACAGCGCCTTCCGTGGCGAGAAGCAGCAGAAGCCCAAGGCGGCGAAAAAAGACGCTCGTAAAGCGAAAAAACCGTCGACCAAGACCCAAAAAATAGCGGCCGCAACCAAAGCGAAGCGCGCGGCGAAGAAACAGCAGGCGGAGTAATTTCCCCTCACCCTGACCCTCTCCCCAACGGGGAGAGGGAAAATATTTATTACGAGAACCATCAATGAGTGAAATGATTTACGGCATCCACGCGGTGCAGGCCCTGCTGGAGCGCGCGCCGGAGCGTTTTCAGGAAGTTTTTATTCTGAAAGGGCGTGAAGACAAACGTCTGATGCCGCTGATCCACGCGCTGGAAGCGCAGGGCGTCGTGATCCAGCTGGCGAACCGCCAGTATCTGGATGAGAAAAGCGAAGGTGCTGTACACCAGGGCATTATCGCGCGCGTGAAGCCGGGCCGTCAGTATCAGGAGAACGATCTGCCGGATCTGATCGCTGAGCTGGATAACCCGTTCTTCCTGATCCTCGATGGCGTAACCGACCCGCACAACCTGGGCGCGTGCCTGCGTAGCGCCGATGCAGCAGGCGTGCATGCGGTGATTGTGCCAAGAGATCGTTCCGCGCAGCTTAACGCTACCGCTAAAAAAGTCGCCTGCGGCGCGGCGGAAAACGTCCCGTTGATCCGCGTGACTAACCTGGCGCGCACCATGCGTCTGTTGCAGGAAGAAAATATCTGGATCGTAGGAACAGCCGGTGAAGCGGATCACACCCTGTACCAGAGCAAAATGACTGGCCGTATGGCGCTGGTGATGGGAGCGGAAGGCGAAGGTATGCGTCGTCTGACGCGCGAGCACTGCGATGAGCTGATCAGCATCCCGATGGCGGGCAGCGTATCGTCCCTGAACGTTTCTGTTGCGACGGGTATCTGCCTGTTTGAAGCGGTGCGTCAGCGCGGGTAGCCTGTTGTGCCGGGTGGCGGCTTCGCCTTACCCGGCCTACAAAAGCATGGTACCGTAGGCCCGGTAAGCGCAGCGCCACCGGGCAACAATCTCACTCCTCTAACGACCGCAAATGGTCATCCTTTCTCAGCGTCATCAGCGCGAAAATACTCACCACCGCCGTTGCCATCACGTAGTACGCCGGAATATCCAGATTGCCCGTCTCTTTAATCAGCCCGGTAATGATCAGCCCCGCACAGCCCGAGAAGATCGCATTCGACAGAGAATAGGCCAGCCCCAGCCCGGTATAACGCACGCGCGTCGGGAACATCTCAGACAGCATTGCCGGCCCCGGCCCTGCCAGCATCCCAACCAGACCTCCCGCAATCAACACCACAATCGCTTTGACAGCCAGCGTGCTGGAGTCCGCCTGCAAAATTTTCAGCAGCGGCAGGGCAAGGATCAGCAGGAGCACGGTGGCGATAATCATCACCGTCCGCCGCCCGATCCTGTCGCTCAGTATGCCCGACGGAATGATCGTGAGCGCAAACCCAATGTTAGAAATCACCGCAATCAGCAGCGCCTGGTTAAAACCGGTGTGCAGCGCAGATTGCAGATAGGTCGGCATAATCACCAGATAGGTATAACCCGCCGCAGACCAGACCATCACGCGACCAATGCCCATCAGAATGGTTTTGAACGTGGCGGCGGTGCTGGCCTGAGTAACAACCGGTTTTTCCCGTTGCTGCACAAAGCTCGGTGTCTCTTCCATGCTTACCCGCAGCCATAGCGCGACCGCACCCATCAGCAACGCCAGGAAGAACGGAATGCGCCAGCCCCAGTCGTGCAAGGCTTCAGGGGAGAGAAGGGCAGAGAGCAACGCGACAATGCCTGCGCCTGCTAACAGCCCGAGCGCCACGGTGAAGGACTGCCATGCCCCGTAAAGACCGCGCTTGCCGCGCGGGGCGAACTCCGTCATCAACGAGACCGCGCCGCCATACTCACCGCCCGCGAACAGTCCTTGCAGAATACGCAGGAGTGTAACGATCAGCGGCGCGGCAATCCCGATACTGGCGTATACCGGCACAATACCGATGGCAGCGGTGGCGAGCGTCATCAATACCAGCACAATAATCAGCGTCGGTTTACGGCCAATCCTGTCGCCAATGCGGCCAAAGACCACCGCACCCAGCGGGCGGAAGAAGAAAGCGATGGCGAATGAGGCCCAGGTGAGGATCAGGCTGGTGAGCTCCGCTTCCCCCTCAAGCTGGAAGAAGTTTCTGGCAATCACCGTTGCCAGAAAACCATAGACCGCAAATTCATACCACTCGATGAAATTACCGATGGAGCCTGCAATTAATGCACGCTTGTGCGCATCCTGTTGCATAACGATCCTCACAAAAACGGGGTAAGAATAAATTATTCAGCATTAGTGAAGTAATGAAATAGTTTATTCTTATGTTCTGTGAGCTATTTCACGAATGATATCAACATGATCGTCATCGTGTGACCCCCCTCCCATGCAGCGTGCATGCCCTCTGTCCATACTTATCTTTATTGCCAATGAAAGGAGGGAGACAGCATGCACTGGCAGACACATACCGTTTTTAATCAACCTGCACCGCTATCGAACAGCAACCTTTTTCTCTCTGATTGCGCCCTGCGCGATGCGGTAGCGCGCGAAGGGGCTGAGTGGGATGTGGATCTTCTTGCCAGCATCGGCCAGCAGTTGGGTACGGCAGAGTCGCTGGAGCTGGGCAGACTGGCGAACGTTAATCCGCCGGAGCTGCTGCGTTATGACGCCACGGGAGCGAGGCTGGATGACGTCCGCTTTCATCCGGCATGGCATCTTCTGATGCAGGGGCTTTGCGCCAACCGGGTGCACAACCTGGCGTGGGAGGAGGAGGCGCGGAAAGGATCGTTCGTCGCCAGGGCCGCGCGTTTCGTACTTCATGCTCAGGTGGAGGCGGGAACGCTTTGCCCGGTGACCATGACCTTTGCGGCTACGCCGCTGTTGCAACAGTCGCTGCCCAAACCGTTTCATGAGTGGTTAACGCCGCTAATGAGCGATCGCTACGACCCCCATCTCGCGCCGGGGGCGCAAAAGCGCGGCCTGCTGATCGGCATGGGGATGACGGAAAAGCAGGGCGGTTCGGACGTACTCAGTAATACCACCAAAGCAGAGAAATGCAGTGATGGCAGTTACCGACTGGTGGGGCACAAATGGTTTTTCTCCGTGCCGCAGAGCGATGCGCATCTGGTGCTGGCGCAGGCGAAGGGCGGGTTGTCCTGCTTTTTTGTCCCGCGTTTCTTACCCGACGGGCAACGTAATGCCGTGCGCCTTGAGCGTCTGAAGGACAAGCTCGGCAACCGCTCAAATGCCAGCAGTGAGGCTGAATTTCTTGATGCTTCCGGCTGGCTGCTGGGCGAAGAGGGGGAAGGCGTCCGGCAAATTCTGAAGATGGGCGGGCTGACGCGCTTTGACTGCGCGCTGGGCAGCCACGGACTGATGCGCCGTGCGCTCTCTGTGGCGCTTTATCATGCCCATCAGCGGCAGACCTTCGGCAAAAATCTGATCGACCAGCCGTTAATGCGCGACGTGCTAAGCCGTATGGCGCTGGTGCTGGAGGGACACACGGCACTGCTGTTCCGACTCGCCCGGGCGTGGGACAACCGCAACGACCCGCAGGAAGCCGCATGGGCGCGGCTTTTCACTCCGGCGGCAAAATACAGCGTCTGCAAAGCGGGTATACCGTTTGTGGCAGAGGCAATGGAGGTGCTGGGCGGTGCAGGCTATTGCGAAGAGAGTGAGCTTCCGCGGTTGTACCGTGAAATGCCCGTCAACAGCATCTGGGAAGGCTCTGGCAATATTATGTGCCTGGATGTACTGCGCGTGCTGGCGAAGCAGCCGGGCATTCTCGACCTGCTCGCCGATGATTTCGCGCAGGTCAAAGGTCAGGACAGGCACTTCGATCGCAGCTGGCGTCAGCTACAGCAGAAGCTGCGGAAACCGCAGGAAGCGCAGGGCAGGGAGATCGCGCAGCAGCTCTTTTTACTCGGGGCCGGAAGTCAAATGCTGCGGCACGCATCGCCGCCCGTGGCGCAGGCGTGGTGCCGCATGATGCTGGATACCCGGGGCGGCACGCTGATGAGCGAGCAGGTGCAAAACGACCTGCTGCTGCGCGCCACGGGCCGGGTCGGTTAAGCCTTCAGCTGGAACAGGCTCACCAGCCGGGTGAGATGTGAACCCTTCTCGCGCAGCGTCTGTGCTGTCTGCTCGCTGCGTGAGATGCGATCGGCATTGATGTGCGATGCCTCACCGATGTGCGTCATCGCCAGATTCACCTGGCCAATTCCCGCCGACTGCTCGCGGGAGGCGTGGTTGATCTCGGTGACAAGCTGGCTGATGTTATCGATATGAACAATGATGGCATCCATCGCCAGACGCGTCTGCTCAGACAGCGCATGGCCTTCGCTCACCTTGTTCAGCGTATCCCCAATCAGCTGTTCAATCTCTTTTACCGCGTTGGCGCTGCGTGCGGCCAGGGCGCGTACCTCTTGCGCCACCACTGCGAAACCTTTCCCGTGCTCGCCCGCCCGCGCCGCCTCAACCGCCGCATTGAGCGCCAGGATATTGGTCTGGAAAGCGATGGACTCAATCACGCGGGTGATGTCTTCAATGCGTTTCGATGCATCGCGAATATCATCCATGGTGGAGACTGCGTGGGTCACCGTCTCTCCACCCTGATGCACCGCGCGCGAGGTTTCACCCACCAGCTGCTGCGTTTGCTCCATGTTGGCGGCATTTTGCTGCACGGTGGCGGCTAATTGCTCCATGCTGGCGGAGGTCTCCTCAACGCTGCTGGCCTGCTTGTTGATCTGTTCAGATATCTCGCCGGTGTCTGAAGCCAGCGCGTTAGTCCCCAGATGGATCTCGCTTGCGGCCTCGCGGACCTGCAACACAATTTTTTGCAGGCCTTCCCCGATCCCGTTGATGGCGTCAATCAGCTGGCCGACTTCATCCTGGCGGGTAACCGGCAGGCTGGCGCGCAGATCGCCTGCGGCATACTGCCGGGCAAGCGCGATCACCTCGCGCAGTGGGCGGGTTAGCATCCGGCGAATGAGGATAACGAACAGGCCCGCGAAGAGAGCGGATAGCACCACGCCCGCCATCAGGAAGCGATCGCGCAGTGTGGTGACGCTTGAAAGCAGTACGGCTTTATCCACTTCACCCACGATGGTCCAGTTCCAGCCCGGCAGCGGCGTGTAGGCAACTTTGAGCGTACGGCCATCCGCGCTCACGCGTTCCAGTGTGCCGGCTTTATCACTCAGAAGCTGCTGCTGTGTCGCCGTGTCCCAGTTAGGCAGTTTGCCCTCTTCGCTGGCATGGAACAGATACTGTCCGCGCGTTTTGCCGCTACTGCGATCCAGTACAAAGAAGTGACCGCTCTCGCCCAGACGACGGTTAAGGATTTTCTCGCGCATGACGTTCCACGAATGGGTGATGTCCACGCCGACAAAGATAATCCCGATAACCTGGCCTTCCGCATTCTTAACAGGCTGGTACTGCGTGATATAGCGCTTGCCGAACAGCAGCGCGAGGCCACGATAGACCTCCCCTTTAGTGACGGCGGCAAATGCCGGGCTGGTGGTATCAAGAACGGTTCCGATCGCGCGGTCACCATTCTCTTTGCGCAGCGACGTCGCCACGCGGACAAAATCGTTACCGCTGCGGACAAACAGCGTCGAGATGGCTCCCGTTCGGCTCAGGAAGTCATCAGAAAGCGTATTGTTTTCATGCAGCTCCGTTTCGCCGCCTTTCAGCAAAGGAACGGTAAGCCCATTTATGGTCCGGCTCTGGCTGCTGTCGCTGTTTAATGGCTGTGGCAAAAAGGTGGTGAACAGACGGGTATAGCTTTCAACCTCTTCGCTCAGGCTGGTGTTGAACA
Organism: Enterobacter cloacae complex sp. S2; assembly: GCF_015159675.1. Classification (NCBI taxonomy): domain Bacteria; kingdom Pseudomonadati; phylum Pseudomonadota; class Gammaproteobacteria; order Enterobacterales; family Enterobacteriaceae; genus Enterobacter; species Enterobacter cloacae complex sp. S2. The sequence continues at coordinate 150,774 of NZ_JADDTS010000004.1, read as the reverse complement.
TCTCTACCATATCCACCATGCCGGTGGACTGGTTATGCAGGTCTTCAACCGCAAGATCTTCAAGCTGCTGGCTGGCGTTGTGGCTCAACAGGAAAGTGAACAGCAAAAAAAGCGTAGCGACACTTACACCTGTTAGCAGCGATAGCTTCGTGCCCAGTCCTGCCCGGCGGAAAAAGGTGATCATATATTGCTCATTATTGAAAAGTGATGGCTGTTCAACGGCAGAGCGGAGAGAACGTTTATCTGTTTAATGTAACTGAATGTTACATGTTTGTTTTTGTTGAGTTTCGGGAGAGATAAAAAATTTGCAAAAGTGAAAAGCCACTAAAATTAAGTGGCTTTTATCGGAGGGGATTATGCATAAAGAATGGCCTGCACGCGCCAGTGATTAACATGGTGATCTTCCTGCATCTGGACGATGCGATACCAGGATGCGCCCTGTTCATCCGCCTTCAGGGCGACGACACGTTCAACGTCTTGCGGACTCCCCGTGATATTATTGACGGAGATCTGACCAATCTCATTCAGGCCCGTGACGCAATCCGCGCTGGCAAATTCAGCCGACTGCGCCGTGGTGCTCAGCAGGCCCGCTGAAAGCAATAGCGTCGTTAAAGCAAGGGTTCGTTTCATCGTCAGCTCCTTTTCACGTGTCTCCGGTATCCGCCGGGCAATCCTTCGCGAACAAACTCATTTCCATTGTTGCTGGCATGGAGTTTATTGTGGACAGGAAAATGTCTACGGACGCAAAGCAGTGTAAAGGTCGTTCAAATGATGATGCTCACTTACGGTACAAAATGCCTTGCGCATACCACTGTCCCGTAATAATGGTTTCATCAATCATCGTGATGACGTAATAATCTGCTTTTGCGGCAACGGCCTGTGCTTCAATTGCGTCTTCTGCATCATCCGGTGAACCGCGAACCATCGCGGATACGGTTCCCAGGCGTTGTAATCCTTCCGTCTGATTACGACGAATCTCCTGAGGATGATCGGTAACCGGCGGTGCCGGCTCTGGCGTACCCTGCAATACGGAACATCCGCTGAGCAGTGAGACCAGCAATAAAGCGGTAAGCCTGCGCATAAACCTGTCTCTTTTCCTGATAGCCATAGTGTAGTGGTCTGCGAATTTAGTTTTGGGGGAATGTTCCCGAAGTGTTATCTGGGACGTAGATTTCGAATGAAAATATCGTGAAACCGTAATCCAGCTCTCAACATTATGAATCATTCATCAGCACAGGATCGACAATGATTGAAATTGAAACTCGCCTGCTAAGTGAGCATGAAATCATCCATGCTTTTCCGGCTGGTAAAGGTGAACAGCCGCTGCCGACGGTAGTTTTCTATCATGGTTTTCTCTCCTCAAAGCTGGTCTACAGCTATTTTTCCGTCGCGCTGGCGCAGGCCGGTTTCCGGGTGGTCATGCCTGATGCGCCGAATCATGGGGCACGCTTTACGGGCGATGAACAGGCGCGGCTGGGGCTGTTCTGGCAAACGCTGCACGGCAATCTGACCGAGTTCGCCGGGCTGCGTGACGCGCTTTTACAGGCCGGGCTGGTGGAGGGGAAACGGCTGGCGGTCGCAGGCGCATCAATGGGCGGAATGACGGCGCTGGGGCTCATGGCCAGGCATCCGGAGGTGACGTCCGTGGCTTGCCTGATGGGATCGGGCTACTTTATGTCACTGGCAAAGACGCTGTTCCCGCCGCAGGCACCTCAGGAGATTGAGGCCCTGTTGTCTGAATGGGACGTCAGCCATGCGCTTTCGCAGCTGGCCGATCGTCCCCTGCTGCTGTGGCATGGGGATGCCGACGATGTCGTACCGCCCGGTGAAACGTTCCGTCTGCAACAGGCGCTACAGCGTGAAGGGCTGGACAGCAATCTGACCTGCCTGTGGGGTGCCGGTGTCCGGCACCGTATTACTCCGGCTGCGCTGGAAGCCACCGTGGAGTTTTTCCGTCAGCACCTTTAAACGCGCAGCACCGTGACACCCTGATCCTCGAGCTTGCTGAGGATCTCGGGGTTGGCGTTTTTGCCGGTGATCACCATGCTGATTTGCTCGGCGCGGCTGAAAAGCATGCCGGCGCGTTCACCGACCTTGCTGCTGTCGACCAGCACCACCAGTTTACCCACCACGTTGAGCATGTTCTGCTCTGCCATTGCGGTGAGCATATCGGTTTTATACAGGCCATCCGCCGTCAGGCCTTTGCCGCTGGTAAACATCCAGTGCCCGGCGTAGAGGCTGTTTTCACTGTCCTGCGGGCTCAGGGTTATGGACTGGCTCTTGTTATACTGACCGCCCATGATCACCACGCTTTCATGTTCCTGGTCAATGAGATAGTTGGCCAGCGGCAGATAGTTGGTAATGATTTGCACCGGCTTGCCGCACATCTCACGGCCCAGTAAAAACGCTGTCGAACCGCAGTTGATCACCACGCTCTCACCGGGATTCACCAGCTGTGATGCCGCTCTGGCAATCCGCACCTTTTCATCGTGATTCTGCGCTTGGTGAATATTCATCGGCGTCCAGCGTGGACGCTGCTGGCTGATGGCCTCTGCGCCGTTGCGGACTTTTTTCAGCTTGCCGCTTTCATCCAGCTTGTTAATGTCCCGCCGCGCGGTAGCAGGGGAGATCCCTAAACGTTCGATCACTTTCTCGACGGTGATAAACCCTGTTTGCGCCAGGAGTTCCAGTAAAATTTGATGCCGTTGCGCTTCCGTCATGAGCTATTCCGAAAAGAATTGATTTGAAAAGATGATATTTGAAATAGCATGAAATTACTAAATTAAATATGACATCGCCAGACACTGTGTCTGGCGATTGGGCTGCACAATCAGAGGAAGGACTTGAACGGCAGGTCTGGCTCAATGGTGAAGCAATCATCAAAACCACGCGGGTAGTGGTACTCGAGATTGTCTTTATCCAGCGGCCAGGTGAACTTGCCGCCAACCTGCCAGATGAACGGCTTGAAACCATATTTGAGTCGGTCTTTTTTCATCTCCCACAGGACGCGGATCTCTTGCGGATCGGCCTGGAAGTTTGACCAGATATCGTGGTGGAAGGGGATCACCACTTTGGTGTTCAGCGCTTCGGCCATGCGCAGCATGTCCGCGCTGGTCATTTTGTCGGTAATCCCTCGCGGGTTTTCACCGTAAGAGCCAAGCGCCACGTCAATCTGGTGCTCGTTACCGTGCTTCGCGTAGTAGTTGGAGTAGTGAGAGTCACCGCTGTGATACAGGGAACCGCCAGGCGTTTTGAACAGGTAGTTCACTGCGCGCTCGTCCATCCCGTCAGGCAGTACGCCTGCGGCTTTCTGGTCGGCAGGCAGGGTGATCAGCGCGGTGCGATCAAAGGCATCCAGCGCGTGAATTTCAACGTCTTTGATTTTCACCACGTCGCCCGGCTTCATCACAATGCAGCGCTCTTTTGGCACGCCCCAGCCAATCCACAAATCCACGCAGGTCTGCGGCCCGATAAAGGGTACGTCGTCCGCGCAGTTTTGCATTACCGCTGCCGCCACGTTCACGTCGATATGATCGTTGTGATCGTGGGTAGAGAGAACGGCGTCGATCTGGCGAATGGCGAAAGGATCAAGCACAAAAGGCGTGGTGCGCAGGTTCGGCTGGAGCTTTTCAACGCCGGCCATACGCTGCATCTGGTGGCCTTTTTTCATCAGTGGATTGCCGTGGCTCTGTTTGCCGGTGCCGCACCAGAAATCGACACAAATGTTGGCGCCGCCTTCTGATTTCAGCCAGATCCCGGTGCATCCAAGCCACCACATCGCAAATGTGCCAGGAGCAACCTGTTCCTGCTCGATCTCTTCGTTCAGCCAGCTACCCCACTCCGGAAAGGTACTCAAAATCCATGATTCACGGGTGATGGTTTTCACTTTACTCATCGTTTGACTCCTGGTTTTAATCAAAAGTAATCATACTGTGACTTGTTGTGATTAATGCTGGCACTGTTTGAATCGATTTTCAATGGCTGATTTGCGGAAAATTTCCCTCACCACATCACAGAAAATACACCTCGTCGTTGTTAAGATAACCGCTACATATAATTAATATATTGAAAATTAAGAATTTATTTATCTTTCTGGATCGGTAGTGAAAATCATTACTAACTCCATGGAAATAAATTGCGTGATCCGTCACAAATAATCAAATGCAATCTTGTGGTGATTATTTGTGATTAATAGAGTGATGACACCAACCACACAGGGATTGCCCCTCGTGTTCTCATTTTCTGGAGAGAGTTATGGAGATCCTCTACAACGTCTTTACCGTTTTCTTTAATCAGGTAATGACCAACGCCCCGCTGTTGCTGGGTATCGTGACGTGCCTGGGGTACATCCTGCTGCGCAAAAGCGTCAGCGTGATTATCAAAGGCACCATCAAAACCATCATTGGTTTTATGCTGTTGCAGGCGGGGTCTGGCATTCTGACCAGCACGTTTAAGCCGGTCGTTGCCAAAATGTCTGAGGTATATGGCATTAACGGCGCCATCTCTGACACTTACGCGTCCATGATGGCCACCATCGATCGCATGGGGGATGCGTACAGCTGGGTTGGGTATGCGGTACTGCTCGCGCTGGCGCTGAACATCATTTACGTGCTCCTGCGCCGCATCACCGGTATTCGCACCATCATGCTCACCGGGCACATCATGTTCCAGCAGGCGGGGCTGATTGCCGTTTCTCTCTATATCTTCGGCTACCCAATGTGGACCACGGTCATCTGCACGGCAGTGCTGGTCTCGCTTTACTGGGGCATCACCTCCAACATGATGTATAAGCCAACGCAGGACGTTACTGACGGCTGCGGCTTCTCCATCGGTCACCAACAGCAGTTCGCCTCCTGGATTGCGTACAAAGTTGCACCGTACCTGGGTAAAAAAGAGGAGAGTGTTGAAGACCTCAAATTGCCTGGCTGGTTGAATATCTTCCACGACAACATCGTCTCCACGGCGATTGTGATGACCCTTTTCTTCGGTGCCATCCTGCTCTCCTTTGGCATTGACGTGGTGCAGGCGATGGCGGGTAAAACTCACTGGACGGTCTATATCCTGCAAACCGGTTTCTCCTTTGCCGTGGCCATTTTCATCATCACTCAGGGCGTGCGTATGTTCGTCGCCGAGCTGTCGGAAGCGTTCAACGGTATCTCTCAGCGCCTGATCCCTGGCGCGGTGCTGGCGATTGACTGTGCGGCTATCTATAGCTTTGCGCCAAACGCCGTCGTCTGGGGCTTTATGTGGGGCACCATCGGCCAGCTGATTGCGGTCGGCATCCTGGTGGGCTGTGGCTCCTCAATCCTGATTATTCCTGGCTTTATCCCGATGTTCTTCTCCAACGCCACTATCGGCGTGTTTGCTAACCACTTCGGCGGATGGCGCGCCGCGCTCAAGATCTGCCTGGTGATGGGCATGGTTGAAATCTTCGGGTGCGTGTGGGCGGTCAAGCTCACCGGCATGAGCGCCTGGATGGGCATGGCGGACTGGTCAATTCTGGCGCCGCCGATGATGCAGGGCTTTGCGTCCGTCGGGCTGGTCTTTATGGCCGTCATCATCCTGATTGCACTGACTTATATGTTCTTCGCTGGCCGTTCGCTGCGAGCTGAAGAAGATGCGGAAAAACAAACAGCAGAAGTTTCTGCTCACTAAGGAGTTTCGATTATGACCGTACGTATCCTGGCTGTGTGTGGCAATGGGCAAGGAAGCTCCATGATCATGAAAATGAAAGTGGACCAGTTTTTAACCCAGTCAAACATTGACCACACGGTGAACAGCTGCGCAGTGGGTGAATACAAAAGTGAACTGAACGGCGCGGACATCATCATCGCTTCAACGCACATTGCCGGCGAGATTAGCGTGTCGGGCAACAAATACGTGGTAGGCGTGCGCAACATGCTGTCGCCTGCAGATTTTGGGCCAAAACTGCTGGAAGTGCTCAAAGAGCACTTCCCACAAGACGTGAAGTAAGGATGCCACATGAAACTACGTGATTCGCTGGCTGAGAATAACTCCATCCTTTTACAGGCCGAAGCCAGTACCTGGCAGGAAGCGGTGAAGCTGAGCGTGGACCTGCTGGTTAAGGCGGACGTTGTCGAGCCGCGTTATTACCAGGCCATCCTGGATGGCGTGGCGCAGCACGGCCCCTATTTTGTGATTGCCCCGGGGCTGGCAATGCCGCATGGCCGCCCGGAAGAGGGTGTCAAGAAAACCGGTTTTGCGCTGGTGACGCTGAAAACCCCGCTGGTGTTCAACCACGAAGATAACGACCCGGTCGACATTCTGATCACCATGGCAGCTGTCGATGCCAACACCCACCAGGAGGTGGGCATCATGCAGATCGTTAACCTGTTTGATGACGAAGCTAATTTTGACCGTTTACGTGCCTGCCGTACCGCGCAGGACGTGCTGGATTTAATTGATAACGCCACTGCGGCGGCCGTTTAAGAGGAATTGAAAATGTCATTACCAATGTTGCAGGTCGCGCTGGATAACCAGACGCTGTCTCACGCTTACGAAACCACCCGTCTGATTGCGGAAGAGGTGGACATCATCGAAGTCGGCACCATTCTGTGCGTGGGCGAAGGCGTTCGTGCGGTTCGTGACCTGAAGGCGCTCTATCCGCATAAAATCGTGCTGGCGGATGCCAAAATTGCCGATGCGGGCAAAATTCTCTCTCGCATGTGCTTTGAAGCCAACGCCGACTGGGTCACCGTGATCTGCTGTGCAGATATCAACACTGCGAAAGGCGCGCTGGACGTGGCGAAAGAGTTCAACGGCGACGTGCAGATTGAACTGACCGGCTTCTGGACCTGGGAGCAGGCACAGGAGTGGCGCGAAGCGGGTATCCAGCAGGTGGTTTATCACCGCAGCCGTGATGCGCAGGCCGCAGGTGTGGCGTGGGGCGAAGCCGATATCAACGCGATCAAACGCCTGGCCGATATGGGCTTCAAAGTGACCGTGACCGGTGGTCTGGCGCTGGAAGATCTGCCGCTGTTCAAGGGTATTCCAATCCACGTCTTTATTGCCGGTCGTAGCATTCGCGATGCGGAATCTCCGGTGGAAGCTGCGCGTCAGTTTAAACGCTCAATCGCTCAGCTTTGGGGTTAAGGAGCGGGTATGTTGTCAAAACAGGTCCCGCTTGGCATCTATGAAAAGGCACTCCCTGCGGGGGAGTGCTGGCTGGAGCGGTTACAGCTGGCGAAGCAGCTGGGTTTCGATTTTGTCGAAATGTCGGTGGATGAGACGGACGAGCGTCTTTCTCGCCTGGACTGGCGCCGCGACCAGCGTCTGGCGCTGGTGAGCGCCATTGCCGAAACCGGCGTGCGCGTGCCGTCCATGTGCCTGAGCGCTCACCGTCGTTTTCCGCTTGGCAACGAAGATGATGCCGTACGCGCCGAAGGGCTGGAGATCATGCGTAAAGCCATTCGCTTTGCACAGGATGTTGGCATCCGCGTGATCCAACTGGCGGGTTACGATGTTTACTATCAGGAAGCCAACGATGAGACGCGCCGTCGTTTCCGTGACGGCCTGAAAGAGAGCGTTGAGATGGCAAGCCGTGCGCAGGTGACGCTGGCGATGGAGATCATGGATTATCCATTGATGAACTCCATCAGCAAGGCGCTGGGCTACGCGCACTATCTGAACAATCCGTGGTTCCAGCTTTATCCGGATATCGGCAACCTGTCGGCATGGGATAACGATGTACAGATGGAGCTTCAGGCGGGCATCGGGCATATCGTGGCGGTGCACGTAAAAGATACCCGTCCCGGCGTGTTTAAAAACGTACCGTTCGGCACCGGGGTGGTGGATTTCGAACGGTGCTTCCAGACGCTCAAACAGACAGGTTATTGCGGTCCTTACCTGATTGAGATGTGGAGCGAAACCGCGGACGACCCGGCGGCAGAAGTGGCGAAAGCCCGGGACTGGGTGCGCGAGCGCATGGCGCGGGCAGGCTTACTGGAGGCGGAACATGCTTAAGCTGAAACAGCAGGTCTTTGAGGCCAATATGGATCTCCCGCGCTATGGACTGGTGACGTTTACCTGGGGCAACGTAAGCGCCATCGATCGCGATCAGGGGCTGGTGGTGATTAAGCCGAGCGGCGTGGCCTATGACGCCATGAAAGTGGACGATATGGTGGTGGTTGACCTGGAAGGACACGTTGTTGAAGGCAAATGGCGTCCTTCTTCAGATACGGCAACCCATCTGGCGCTGTACCAGCGTTACCCGTCCCTGGGTGGTGTTGTGCATACCCATTCCACGCACGCCACCGCCTGGGCACAGGCCGGGCTGGCGATCCCTGCTTTGGGTACGACGCACGCGGACTACTTCTTCGGCGATATTCCCTGCACGCGGGCGTTAACGCAGGCTGAGGTCGAAGGCGAGTACGAACTTAACACCGGCAGGGTCATTATCGAAACGCTGGGTGAGACGGAACCACTGCATACGCCGGGTATTGTGGTGTACCAGCATGGTCCATTCTCCTGGGGTAAAGATGCGCATGACGCCGTGCATAACGCGGTGGTGATGGAAGAGGTGGCTCGAATGGCGTGGATTGCGCGCGGCATTAACCCACAGCTTCAGGGCATTGATGATTATCTGATGAACAAGCATTTCATGCGTAAGCACGGCCCGAATGCTTATTACGGGCAGAAGTGAATAAGTGCTCTGGAATACCGAAACAGTTGTAACCGGTGGTATTCCGGAGCCATTCATAAAAAAAGCCCCCGGCAGGGGGCAATCATATATAGCTATGATTTTCGTTGGCTTTCCTGGTGCGGCGATAAAGCGTTACTGGTAAATATCTGCACTGGCGCGCATATTGCCGTTGCTGCCGGGCTCACGTGTCAGTATGACGTGATAGTATTTTGCGCCCTGCGCATCGGTTTCTTCATTAAGCGCCTGATCTGCTTCACTTTCAGTGGCGAAGTTATGATTGATGTAAATAACGCCTAAGCTCTGCACATCATCCATGTTTCTGGCCTGTCGGCTGTCTATCTTGATGGCTGCCATCGCGTTTGCACTGAGCAAAAGCGCAGCCAAAATGGCGAATGCGATTCTTTTCATGATATGCGCTCCACGACTGCGTGCTGTGATATGGGGTAATGCTCTCCTTCTCTGCTTAAGGCTTCTGATTAAAGTGTAATCGCTACTCGGGTTGCGATGGGTGACCATTTCTGATGGTGTTGTTCAAAAAAACAGCGTTTCTGATAAGTGAGATTTTAAATCACCCACTTAGAACAGCTTTACCCTTTGTGCGAATTATTTGTGCAATCACCTTGTGTTTAGCGGGGCGCGCAAGTATTATGACGCGTCAATTTTTCAGCCGACCTTTAACACGTTCCTTGCCTCCCCGGGCCTCGGCTGACCCAGACAGGAGGCTGAATAATCCGTAAGGAGCAATTCGATGCGTCATTACGAAATCGTTTTTATGGTCCATCCTGACCAGAGCGAACAGGTTCCGGGTATGATCGAGCGTTACTCTGCTGCCATCACTGGTGCAGAAGGCACGATCCACCGTCTGGAAGACTGGGGCCGCCGTCAGCTGGCTTACCCAATCAACAAACTGCACAAAGCTCACTACGTTCTGATGAACGTTGAAGCGCCGCAGGAAGTGATTGATGAGCTGGAAACTACCTTCCGCTTCAACGATGCCGTTATCCGCAGCATGGTTATGCGTACCAAACACGCAGTGACCGAAGCATCTCCGATGGTTAAAGCGAAAGACGAGCGCCGTGAGCGTCGCGATGATTTCGCAAACGAAACCGCAGATGATTCTGATGCTGGGGATTCTGAAGAGTAATTTCTGATGACCAACCGTCTGGTGTTGTCCGGCACCGTGTGCAGGACCCCCCTTCGAAAGGTCAGCCCATCAGGAATTCCGCATTGCCAGTTCGTGCTTGAGCATCGTTCTGTGCAAGAGGAAGCCGGGTTTCACCGGCAGGCGTGGTGCCAAATGCCCGTTATCATTAGCGGACACGAAAACCAGGCCATTACTCACAGTTTAACGGTCGGTAGTGCAGTAATCGTTCAGGGGTTCATCTCTTGCCACAAGGCAAAGAACGGCCTGAGCAAAATGGTTCTGCATGCCGAGCAGATTGATTTGATAGATACTGGAGACTAGCCAAATGGCACGTTATTTCCGTCGTCGCAAGTTCTGCCGTTTCACCGCGGAAGGCGTTCAAGAGATCGACTATAAAGATATCGCAACGCTGAAAAACTACATCACCGAAAGCGGTAAGATTGTCCCAAGCCGTATCACCGGTACTCGTGCAAAATATCAGCGTCAGCTGGCTCGCGCTATCAAACGCGCTCGCTACCTGTCTCTGCTGCCGTACACTGATCGTCATCAGTAATCGGGCACGGTCCATTAATACGACTTTAAGAGGATAAGGTAATGCAAGTTATTCTGCTTGATAAAGTAGCAAACCTGGGCAGCCTGGGTGATCAGGTAAACGTTAAAGCGGGTTACGCTCGTAACTTCCTGGTACCACAGGGTAAAGCTGTTCCAGCTACTAAGAAAAACGTAGAGTTTTTCGAAGCACGTCGTGCTGAACTGGAAGCCAAACTGGCTGACGTTCTGGCGGCTGCTAACGCTCGCGCTGAAGCAATCAACGCACTGGGCACCGTTACCATCGCGTCTAAAGCTGGCGATGAAGGTAAACTGTTCGGTTCCATCGGTACCCGCGATATCGCTGATGCAGTCACTGCAGCAGGCGTTAAAGTGGCTAAGAGCGAAGTTCGCATGCCGAACGGCGTTCTGCGTACCACTGGTGAGCACGAAGTTGACTTCCAGGTTCACAGCGAAGTGTTCGCTAAACTGGTTGTTAACGTAGTAGCTGAGTAATTTTTACTCTGCTCACGTCGAAGCGCCGGCCTTGTGCCGGCGTTTTGCATTTTAGCGTGACCCTACGTCATGTTTTGCGATTGTAAGGTCGCTATTCCTGATGCATTCTCTGATAATAAATTGAAACGCAATTTTATTTATGAGATTTGTCATGGATACCGCTCTGCCCACGCCCGTCTTTGCCCGTCGAAATGTGGCCTATGCCTGCGCCACGCTCTGCTGTCTGCTTTGGGGAAGCTCATACCCGGCCATTAAAAGTGGCTACGAACTCTTCCAGATCGCGACCGATGATATTCCGTCCAAAGTCGTCTTTGCCGGATACCGTTTTCTGTTTGCCGGTGCGTTGCTGCTGCTCTTTGCCCTGGCCCAGCGTAAACCGATTGCCAGGCTCACACCCACGCAGTTTGGCCAGCTCACGATCCTCGGGCTGACCCAGACCACCATCCAGTACACCTTCTTTTATATCGGCCTTGCTTACACCACCGGGGTGAACGGTTCGATCATGAATGCCACCGGGACCTTCTTCAGCGTGCTGCTGGCGCACTTTATCTACCACAACGACAAACTCAGCTATAACAAAACGCTGGGCTGTGTTCTGGGCTTTACCGGCGTGATGCTGGTGAACTTCCACGGCGGGTTAAGTGATTTCCAGTTTGTCTGGCAAGGTGACGGATTTGTGGTGCTGGCGGCCTTTATTCTCTCTGCGGCCACGCTTTACGGGAAACGCATTTCCCAGACCGTTGACCCGACGGTGATGACGGGATGGCAGCTGGCGATAGGCGGGGCGGCACTGGTTGCGGGAGGCTATGCCACGGGCGGGGCGCTGGAGGTGCACAGCATGAAGGCCGTCGCCGTGCTGGGGTATCTGACGCTGCTCTCATCCGTGGCGTTCGCCCTGTGGAGCGCGCTGCTGAAAGTGAACCGCGTGAGTATGATTGCCCCGTTCAACTTTGTCATACCTGTAGCAGGAACAGTGCTCTCCGCCATATTCCTCGGCGAAGACATTCTGGACATCAAATACGCGATTGCGCTGGTGCTGGTCTGCTCGGGGATCTGGTGGGTGAATAAACGTCGTGTCTGAGAACAAAAGTGCCGGGGGGCGGCTTCGCCTTACCCGGCCTGGGCTATTAACGTGCTCTGATAAAACTGCCGTCCGGCTGGCGGGTAAACAGTACCTGCTGCCCGTTTCCGGTATCGATCGTTAACCCGGTCACCACCCCACTGGCATTCTGGCGGATCTGCACCATCTGACCATTTTGCAGGTTGCTGAGCGGCTTGCCAGCCCCCTCGACTTGCGCCATGGCATACACATCCGTTGCCGGCAGATTGTGGTCGCGGAACAGCTGAGCAAGGGTTTTCCCTGGCTCTACGCGATACGAACGCCACTGCTGCTCAATGCCGGTGGGCTGTTGCGCCTGTGGCTCTGAAGGGGCGGCGGCCTGCTCCTGATCTTCCTGAACAGGTTCAGGTTCAACCGGCGCAACCTGGCCCGGATCGTTAGACGGTGTGACCAGTTGCGTCTGCATCGGCTGTGAATCAGGCTGCGGCTGGCTTTGCGACTGGATATCCAGCTCAGCATTGCGGCTTACCGGCCCGGTATCAACGTTGTCACTGCCGGAAGGAAGCAGGAAACCGATGACCATCAGCAACGCGCCGATGATAATGCCTCTGCGGTGCAAAGGCGGCAGCGGGTCCATGATGCGAAAGTTATCCGGCGCATGCCAGATTTTCGCCAGGGTAGGTTTCAGTTCAAATCGCCCGGGCATGGCTCTCCTCCTGCTCCGCGTCTTTTTATCCTGTCCTGAGAAGTGTAGTTTGCTAACTGCCTGATGGGCGTAACAAAGCCAGCTTTCGTGACATATATTAGGGAAAATCCTGACGGCTACTATTGTTTCCGTTTCGTCGCAGTTTGTCACCTTTACTTAAGACAAAGTTTTACCCATAAGGGCATGGCTGATATGCTGCCCGCTACTTTAAATGTGATGGAAGGAAAACCCATGACCACCCCGACTTTTGACACTATCGAAGCGCAGGCAAGCTACGGCATCGGCTTGCAGGTAGGACAGCAGCTGAGCGAATCCGGCCTGGAAGGTCTGTTACCGGAAGCGCTGGTGGCGGGTATCGCTGACGCGCTGGAAGGCAAGCAGCCCGCTGTGCCGGTTGACGTTGTGCACCGTGCGCTGCGTGAAATCCACGAACGTGCTGACACTGTACGTCGCGCGCGTTTCGAAGAGATGGCGGCAGAAGGCGTGAAATATCTGGAAGAGAACCGTGAGCGTGAAGGCGTGAACAGCACCGAGTCCGGCTTGCAGTTCCGCGTAATCAATCAGGGTGATGGCGCAATCCCGGCGCGTACCGACCACGTTCGCGTACACTACACCGGTAAGCTGATCGACGGCACCGTGTTCGACAGCTCCGTCGCGCGTGGCGAACCGGCTGAATTCCCGGTCAACGGCGTGATTGCAGGCTGGATCGAAGCCCTGACCCTGATGCCAGTAGGTTCAAAATGGGAACTGACTATCCCGCACAACCTGGCATACGGCGAGCGTGGCGCTGGCGCGTCCATTCCGCCATTCAGCACCCTGGTGTTTGAAGTCGAGCTGCTGGAAATCCTGTAATCGGTTTTTCTTATTTTCCTCTCTCCGATCGGGGAGAGGAAAATAGCGATAAAACCTGGAGTTACGACGGAATCAACATTTTGTATTGCAAACGAAACTGTTACGTGTATTTTTGTGAGCTGTTTCGCGCTGTATGAGTGATATGACACTCACTTTCAACATATTATTAACATAATATTCAAATCATAGTATTCATCCCGCCGATTCTTACCTACTATCGATAAGCCCTTACAAAGGGAACGTCATTTTTTTGGCGTATTTAAAGGCCAGAAGAGCCTTAACAACACAGACAGGCATAAACAGGAAAATATCACATGGTAGATCAGGTCAAAGTCGCCGCCGCAGAAGAGGCGACGTCTGAACAGTCGCTACGGCGAAATCTCACGAACCGTCACATTCAGCTTATTGCCATTGGCGGCGCCATCGGCACAGGGCTATTTATGGGCTCGGGCAAAACCATCAGTCTTGCAGGCCCGTCGATCATCTTCGTTTATATGATCATCGGTTTTATGCTCTTTTTCGTGATGCGTGCAATGGGTGAATTGCTGCTCTCGAACCTCGAATACAAATCCTTCAGCGACTTCGCTTCAGACCTGCTCGGCCCGTGGGCGGGCTATTTTACCGGCTGGACCTACTGGTTCTGCTGGGTGGTTACCGGCATGGCGGATGTTGTCGCTATTACGGCCTACGCCCAATTCTGGTTCCCCGGCCTGTCGGACTGGGTGGCCTCGCTGGCGGTGATTGTCCTGCTGCTGAGCCTCAACCTCGCGACCGTTAAAATGTTCGGTGAGATGGAGTTCTGGTTCGCGATGATCAAAATCGTCGCCATCATCGCGCTGATTGTCGTCGGGCTGGTAATGGTGCTGACGCACTTCCAGTCGCCAACTGGCGTTCAGGCCTCGTTTGCCCATCTGTGGAATGATGGCGGCTGGTTCCCGAAAGGCATCAGCGGCTTCTTCGCCGGTTTCCAGATTGCGGTGTTCGCGTTTGTCGGGATTGAGCTGGTGGGAACCACGGCGGCGGAAACTAAAGATCCGGAGAAATCCCTGCCGCGCGCGATCAACTCCATTCCGCTGCGTATCATCATGTTCTACGTGTTCGCGCTGATCATCATTATGTCCGTGACGCCATGGAGCTCGGTAGTGCCAACCAAGAGCCCGTTCGTCGAGCTGTTCGTGCTGGTGGGGCTGCCCGCTGCCGCGAGCCTGATTAACTTCGTGGTGCTGACCTCTGCGGCCTCTTCCGCGAACAGCGGCGTCTTCTCCACCAGCCGTATGCTGTTTGGTCTGGCGCAGGAGGGCGTTGCCCCGAGCGCGTTCGCCAAACTGTCTAAACGTGCGGTACCGGCGAAAGGGCTGACCTTCTCCTGCATCTGTCTGCTGGGCGGTGTGGTGATGCTCTACGTTAACCCGAGCGTAATCGGCGCGTTCACCATGATCACCACGGTGTCGGCGATCCTGTTTATGTTCGTCTGGACCATCATCCTCTGCTCATACCTGGTGTACCGCAAACAGCGTCCACATCTGCATGAGAAGTCGATCTACAAGATGCCACTGGGCAAGCTGATGTGCTGGGTGTGCATGGCGTTCTTCGTCTTCGTGCTGGTGCTACTGACGCTGGAAGAAGATACCCGTCAGGCGCTCATCGTCACGCCGCTGTGGTTTATTGCGCTGGGGCTGGGCTGGCTGTTTATCGGTAAGAAACGGATGGCTGGCATGCGTTAAGCATGTTGCCGGGTGGCGCTGACGCTTACCCGGCCTACGTTCGAGGACGTTGTAGGCCCGGTAAGCGCTAGCGCCACCGGGCTTTTTTATTTACCCGATAATGCACGCGGGAACAGAACATTATTCTCAAGACTGATGTGTTCCATCAGATCGTCGATCATCTCGTTGATGCCGTTGTACATCGCTTTCCAGGTGGTGCACGCCTCTGGCGGCGGTGTGACATTGTGGGTGGTGTGTTTGATCACTTCCAGCAGTTCGCCGGCGTCATCATGTTCGCTTTCCATCACGCTGATGGGCCCCATTGCCTGGCTGCCCATGCCCTGTTTGATCATCGGGAAGAGGATCTGCTCCTCTTTCATCATGTGGCTGGATAGTTCTTCGTGCAGCATGGTCAGGTATTTTGCCAGGCCGCGCGGTACGGAAGGTTTATCGGCGTGAACGCGCTCAACTTTGGTGGCCTGTAAAATCAGCTCCGGCAGCTGTTCGCGGTGACGGTCGTGGTAACGCACAATGATATGGTCGATGATTTCAGCCAGCGGCGCGGTGCGCCAGTCTTTGTCGACAGGCTGTTCTGCCAGCTTAGCCAGCTCCGCTTCGATAGCTTCTACATCCAGCTCTTTACGCGACGCTGCGCGCGCCAGCGTTTGCTTACCGCCGCAGCAGTAATCCATATCGTATTTACGGAACAGCGCTGAAGCGCGAGGGATGGAGAGCGCCAGCTCGCCTAAGGGTTGGTCGCGGAAGGCCATAGCAGTTACCTCATCATCAGGAATATAAGATGCATTTTAAATGCATCTTTATGTGGATACTATAACCCTTTAGAGGCAAGGGTAAAAATGAGAAGGGGATCACAAAAAAAAGCGTGCTTTTAACTTGCTGATTGAATGCAGAAAAGGGCTTTCGAAAGTTTTTAAAGGTGGAGAAACAGTAAACAACCTGCCGCGCGTGCCGATAGATACAGGTCAGACAATACCTGTATATAAAAAAGGCAACGCATGTTTAAACGTATAAAAGTCATTACTCTTTTGATTTCGGTGCTGCTTGTGCTCGGCATCATGCAACTGATCTCCGCCGGCATTTTCATTAATGCGCTCAATAACGACAAAGAGAACTTCACCGTTTCTCAGCTTTCCAGCCAGAACGTCGCGGAGTTTACCGACGCCTGGATCAGCCTGAATCAGGCGCGTGTCACCCTTAACCGCGGCATGCTGCGTCTGCAAAGCAGCATGGCGTCGCAGATTAATGGCGGGCAGCTGAACGAGCTGGTCAATACCGCGAAAAACCTGCTGGCTGATGCCCAGACACATTACGATAAATATTACGCGCTGCCGGAAACGCCGGGTATGGACGAGCACCTGGCCGACAGGCTGGAAGAGCACTACCGCATCTACTCCGCCACGCTGACGCAAATGAACGTTCTGCTGGGGCAAGGCAATCTGGAAGATATGTTCAAACAAAATGCCGAACAGAAGCAGACCGCGATGCAAAAGGTCTATCGCGAGTGGCGGGAGGCGCAGGCCGCGCTCACCGACAAAGGCATCAAGGACAATGAAAGCGACTACAAACGCATTCTGTGGATCCTCTCTGCGGTGATGCTGCTGGTGATCGCGGTGATTATTTCCAGCTGGATTGCGATGCGCCGCGTGCTGCTGCTGCCGCTGGAAGAGGTGATCAGCCATATCCGCGCCATTGCGGCAGGGGATTTAACCCAGCCGATTCAGGCTGAGGGTAAAAATGAAATGGCGATCCTGGCGCGCAACGTTCAGGAGATGCAGACTGCGCTGGCCAACACGGTGGGCGTAGTGCGTGAAGGCGCAGATACCATCTACACCGGCGCGGGTGAAATCTCGGCGGGCAGCAACGATCTCTCTTCCCGCACAGAGCAGCAGGCCGCTTCTCTGGAAGAGACGGCAGCCAGCATGGAACAGCTGACCGCCACCGTGAAGCAAAACGCCGATAACGCGCGTCAGGCTTCTCGTCTGGCGCTGGACGCCTCCTCCACCGCGAAGAAGGGCGGAAATGTGGTAGAAGGCGTGGTGCGCACCATGGACGAAATCGCCACCAGTTCCAGCAAAATTGCGCAAATTACCAACGTAATCGATGGCATTGCTTTCCAGACCAATATTCTGGCGCTGAACGCGGCGGTAGAAGCGGCGCGTGCGGGCGAGCAGGGGCGTGGCTTCGCGGTTGTCGCGGGTGAGGTGCGTACCCTTGCCCAGCGCAGCGCTCAGGCGGCGAAAGAGATCAAAGCCCTGATCGATGATTCCGGCGAGCGCGTTAACGCGGGCTCTCAGCTGGTAAATGAAGCGGGCGCGACGATGGCAGAGATCGTCAATGCAGTTACGCGCGTGACTGACATCATGGGTGAGATTGCGTCGGCCTCCGACGAACAGAGCCGCGGTATCGACCAGGTGGGCCAGGCGGTGGCGGAGATGGATCGCGTTACCCAGCAGAACGCCTCGCTGGTGGAGGAGTCTGCGGCGGCGGCGGCGGCGCTGGAAGATCAGGCCGCGCGCCTGAACGACGCGGTGGCGGTGTTTAAGATCACCCGTAACCAGGCGGTGAAAGCCGCGCCGGTAAAGACCTATGCACCTAAAGCGCAGCCCGTAGCGGCGTCTGAAGCGAACTGGGAAACGTTCTGATACTGTGCCGGGTGGCGCTGACGCTTACCCGGCCTACGGTTTTGTAGGCCCTGCAAGCTAAGCGCCGCTGGTCGAAAAGCTCACCCCTCCGACGCCGGAACGACCATCGGTTTTTCCGGCTTCGCTCTCACCGCAATCACCACCCCAACGACCAGCAGCGCGATCCCGCAGGCCGTTAGCAGCGGCGGCACGCTCTGGCGCATCAGGAAGGTATAGAGCAGCCCGGCCAGCGTTTCAAAGACAATCAGCGGCCCCAGTATCACCGTCGGCAGCTTCTGGCTGGCAATGTTCCAGCACAGTGCGCCAACCCACGAACAGAGCACGGCAATGGCGACCATTAACCCGACGAATACCCACGGGCGCGGTCCGAAGGGCAGGGCGAAATCCGGATGCTGGCTACCCAGCCAGATACATGCACCCACATAGCCCAGCAACGAGACAGGAAGCGTGACCAGCGCCTGCGCCGTCGCCCACATCATCGGATGCTTATCCGGGTTTTCCCGCAGCCAGCGTGCGTTGCGCAGGGCATACCAGGCCCAGCAGACAACCGAAATAACCGCCAGAAAGATCCCAGAACCGTAACGCCACAAGCTGAAGTTTTCGAGGCCGTGGCGTAGCTCGGCAATATTCACGCACACCAGCCCCACGGCGATGCATACTAGCGCGGGCACCATTTTTGACCACGCCAGTTTGCCGTCACGCTGGCTATAAAGCAGGTTTGCGAAAACCGGAATGACCACCGGCAGCGTGCCGATAATCATGGTCGACACCGGCGCACCGGTACGCTGAATGGCGCTCGCCAGGCAGACGTAGTAGATAAGATTACCCATCATGGTCAGCCACAGCGCGGTGAGCCTGTCCTGGCGACTCAGCTGGCGCAGACGCGCACGCCCCAGCCATGCCAGCGGCACGGCAATAAGCCCCAGCGCCAGATAGCGTCCGGTCGACTGCAATATTGCCGGATACTCCGGCACAATCAGCGGGCCGACGAAAATCAGCCCCCACATCAACCCTGCAAGCAGGGCATACAACACGCCACTAATCATCTTTTCGTCCACAGTAATACATGTTGTAGCCAGTGTAGGAGGCACAGATGCACGCGTATTGTATGAGGTTGCGCATTAGCGCTCAGGGAACGTAAAGACATGGGGCCAAAGCGTCAGCCGCCAGGATACTTTTTCCGTGGTTTCAGTTTAATCCTACAAGACATACCTATAAGACCTACAGGCTTCGAAGGACGGTGTCATTACTATAGTCGACGGATTTTTACGACCACGGCATAACGTCGGTTTTCATATCCTGCAATCAACGACGTGGGACGATGAGAACGATCGGCCTATTTTACAGGAAAGAAGATGCAGGAAGTCATATGGTCCGAACAGGTGATGCTGACAGGGCGTTCCCGTATTTCTATCAGCGGAGCCAATAATGTATTTTGTTCCGCGCTGGTGGTGCTTTTCAGGAATATTATTTCGCCAGACATTATTACCATGCCAGAGATCCAGGTGCAGGTCTTTGTCGGAATGACGCTGCCACAGGTGTTCGTATGGCGGATGAAGGAGGATGCGGCAATGGAAGGGAAGATCCCTCGTATTGTTTTCTGTACTGACTCTTGCTTCCGAATGCTGTCAGGGACCAGCGGATATGAACGAACACTGTTCATTACTCCAGATACCAGCATTTATGCGGTGGCTGAAATAATCAGACGCTGGATTGCCGGTTACGCCTCGCACGCTTCGGACAACGTTCTGCCTCTGCTCACTCGATGTGATAACCGAACCATGCAAATGCTGGAAAAAGATATCCCACTTCCTCTTGAGGCCAGACGGCTCTTTCGCTCGGTAAAAACGCTTTATTGTCAGCGCGCTTTACTGTCGGACCGGATCGGGACGCACAGCCGTCAGGAATTATATCTAAAAGCGCGTCTGATACTCAGTCAAAGCCAAACATTAGCGCTTGGTTAGGCTCAAGGTTCATGACGAGAGATCGCTTACCGCATCTTCAAGACGTAGCGCAAGCTGAAGGCAGAGGCTGATGGTTTTCCTGTCTGCGGCTTCTTCCAGTTCAGTACATAAGTCAGCCAGCGAATCGTTCTTCAGAAGATAAAAACCGCCTTTCATCAGGTGAGCAAGTTCGGCGATCTGCAAGAAATCTTCCGCGCTGATAGCGTCGTGCAAATCGCTGATGGTGACGTCGAGATGCGCTAAGCAGGAGTTAAATACATGCTGGTCGACCCGATCTTCCGCTTTTGCGCATGCGTTTGTGGCGGGCTGGATAGCGCTGGCAAATTTGCTTAATGCGAGGGATAGGGTTTTGAGCGAAACGGGTTTAAAGAGGCATTCCGTCATCCCGGCCTGAAGACAGGCTCCTCTTTGTTCATCGCGGGCATCAGCCGTCAGGCCGATAATTACAGTATCGCTGTTTTCCTTACGGATTAATTTTGTCAGCTCAATTCCTGAGATATACGGCATATTACAGTCAGTGATAATAATCTCGGCACCGGTGCTTCTCCACTGAGCATATGCGTCACGAGGATCGCTACATTCGATCACGACGTAGCCAAGGTATGACAGCTGCTTATTTAACAGCATGAGATTTGGGTAAAAATCATCAACGACAAGAACGGTGGCTGAGCTGTTTTGACGCTGGATATCTATAACCTCTGCCGCAGCACGCTTGCTCTTCTGTTGGCTTACGCCCACTTTTAACGTAATGTCGACTCTGGTTCCCACGCCCGGTTGACTATGAAGTTGTATGCCTCCACCCAAAGCTTCACAAAGCCGGCGAGAGATGAGGAGTCCAAGCCCGGAGCCTGACTGATGAGAATAGCCGTTAATATCAGCCTGGGAAAAAGGTCGGAATAATGTCTGTTGCCCTTCAGGCGATATACCGCAGCCCGTATCCGTTATGGCAATTTGCAGCAGGGCGACGTCTGTGACTTGAGAATTAACGCATTCTACTGCGACACGCACTTCGCCTTCATTCGTGAATTTGATGGCATTACTGATGATATTGCTGACAACCTGTCTGAACCGAAGCTCATCTGTTGTCACAATGATGTCGTCGAGCTTTGCTGGATATAGGAGTACAAGCTCGATACCGTTGTTGAACGCGCCAGGCCTGAATAAGGAGATAATCTGTTCAATGGTTTTTCTGAGCTCCATTTCTGTATAATGAATAACCAGTTTTTCAGATTCAATCATGGAAATATCAAGGATATTACCAATAAGTTCCTGTAGTACGTTTGACGAAGAATAGGCGACGTCGAATGCGGTACTGTCTATGATTCCATCGTGGAGTTTTTTTGTTCCAAGCTCCAGCATACCGATAATGGCATTCAGAGGCGTTCTAATTTCATGGCTCATGGTGGCAAGAAAAGTGGATTTTGCTACATTCGCCCTTTCAGATTCCTTCCTGGCTGCTCTTAGGCTCTCTTCCATTTCGATTCTCGACGTGATGTCAATCCAGCCGCCAATAACGCCATTTACGCGGCCTTCGGCATCCAGGAATGGCACCATCCAGTGATATATCACGGCATCAGGGCGCCCATCGCTGAATGTAATTGCCCGGTCTTTCGATATTGATACCTTATCCCGTAACACGCTGAAGAAATCCTGGCGGTATGTTTCAAGAGACGAAAGATGTGAGGCCGTTGTATTTTCAAACTCAGCCTGACTAAAAGCGTATTCCTGTTCGATATGGAAATCTTTTAAAGCTTCCGTATAGGCCTCATTAAACGATATGAGCTCTGCATCTTTATTACGAACATACAGGGGATTCGGCGTGCCGTTGATAAGCGCGTTTGTCAAAGCCAGCTGATCGTCCAGTTTTCTCTGGGTCCGCTGTGCATGTCGAACGTGCTTTCGAAGGACAAGCGCCCAGCCGGTGGAAATCATGCCCAGCAGGAGAAGGACTATTACCGTGTAGAGAATGGCGGTTTTGTTTGCTTCGATGAAACTTGTTTTTGAGGGCGCGGCGGTCCATTTCGTGGTGATATCGTCGAGTTCAGATCCGGCGAGGTTCTTTAATGATTTATTGATTATTTCATACAAAATTTCATTGTGCGCGGAAATGCCCAGGGAAAGTTTGGCAAAATTTCCATCAACTATATCGTCTATGGCCAGGGAATATTGATGCGTGTGTGTGTAATAATTAGCGGAGACAAAATTATCAAGTACGGCATCGACTTTGTTACTGCTTAATAAATTATAGGCAGCTGCCGTCGAAGATACAGGCACAACGGTATACGAAGTGAGATCATAACCCTCGAGATGATTAACATCCATAAAAGTCGCGATCCGGCGAGCGCGCGTAGGCAATTTTTTTAGGCTCTCACCGTGACGAGTAACGAAAACAAGAGGAAATTGAATGAAGCTTCGGGTAAACCGATATCGCGTATCGGTGTTGTATACGGAGCTGGCAAAGCCAACGATCTCATCAGGATTAATGTTCTTTGATGACGGGTTTTCTGGCAAAAATGCAAACGTAACGTTAAGCATTTTGCCAATCAGACTAAAGACATCAGGGTTGATGCCAGTAAACGTCCCGTTAGCATATTCTGAAAAAGGTGGCGCGGTTGTTGGCAGCTGAACATAAAACTGCTTCTTACCTTGTAACCACCGGGCTTCCTTTTCGGTGAGATATTGTGGTGAGCCCGGCGTGATAAAATCACTGGATTTATCCCAGCCCCTTATGAATTCTGACAGATCTGACTGGGATATCTTTTGTAGCCCGGATTCTATGATTTGTCTGGTTTTTATATCAGAGTTACGTATTGCGAAGTATACTTTTCCTTCTGCCTGGTTAATGGTATTAAGCTGGCGACTGACGTGAAGAGTATTGAAAACGCTATTGTTATAAAAATAACCAGCACTTATTGCATCACCCACATAGATATCGTTTTTATGGAGGGCGACAGAGGCAAGCGCATTCAGTACGGAATCGTAGCGGTTTATTTTTGCTTCAGGATAGCGCTCTTTTATAAACTCATCAGAAATAAACCGATCAACGGTGGCAATCGTCTCGTAATCTTTTGTATCGAGTTTATTTTCCGCGGGTGCGATTTCAACTATTTTATTCGTTGAAATAGCCGGGAGATAAGAATACCTGGATTTTTTCGTTTCAGTTACCGGGCCAGTGGTCGTGATCGCATCAATAGACCCTTCTGCCAGCGCGTCAAAAGCAGCGACAGCGTTATCGAAAAGGGTGACAGAGAAATGGATATCCGAATTATTACGGATTGTCCGCAGTATGTCGGCATTGATCCCATCAAGGTATTCGCCATTAATAACGATATCGAAAGGCGGATAATCGGGTCTGTAAACACCCACCTTCAGAGATTGCTTATAAAAACGCTGGATGATTGTATCGGGGTAAAGTTCCAGAGACAGAGATTTGTCGCTCAGTGGTTCCGCACAGGCGTACAATGGCAATAAAATAAGCAGCAGCTTAAAGTGAACCCATCGCTTCATTCAATCTTTTCTCTTTTAGCAATCTCGATCAAATCAACCAGTGTCGTAACGCCCATTTTTGTCATTATCCGGGTTTTATAGGTACTGATTGTTTTGCTGCTCAGGCACATGCTGTCTGCTATTTCAATATTTTTCATTCCAGCAATGATTTTACGCAGTACCTCTAGTTCGCGGTTTGTCAGTGAGGATGATTTTCTTGATGTAAAATTGTTGGCATAGCTTATATTTGGAAAAAATGTAAAACCAGAATTGATGGCTTTGATCGCCGCTGAAACATCTTCCATACCCTCATTCTTTGTCAAAAATCCAGACACGCCGGACATCATGCATCTGCTGGCATAGAGTTCCGCTGACTGTGAGGTGAACACCAGGATTTTTGTATTAATCTCTGCTTTTCGCACCGCCGCGATAACCGACATCCCATCCATGTTAGGAATACCAATATCCAGTATGACGATATTGTATTTCCCTTTTTTTATCTGGTTTATAGCCTGCGCACCGTTATCACATTCATCCACATGAGTGAAGCCTATCTTTTCTAATGTCATTTTCAATGCCATGCGGACTGAAGGATGATCGTCTACAACAAGTGCGGTTTTCATACTAACCCTTAATATAATCGGCAAGCGATGCATTATTCTGATGTTAACGCATTAGCCTGGTTCATTCCACTGGTGCGGCGACAAACTGGCTGTAGGTTGAACCCGTGCAGTCAGTTCATTTCAAATCAGGCTTCACCAAAACAACCTGAATGCGTAAAATGTATATAACGTGTTGAATAATAGGTTGTTAAATCGTTCTGTTTACTTGCTACTTAACGCTCAGTATAGCCATTTTTACTACAGAACGAGGTGTCCCTTTTCGCTTTCACGTGTAAGGTTTTTCCTCTTTTTATCGTCACTGACTGATTTCCGTAACACGCAACTCTCCACGCAGGATTGTGGGACTTTTCCTACGTACATTGTCGCCAACGCTGATGTTATCCATTCGGCTGGTAAAATAAAATACAGTCAGTTCGATGTTGACAGGAAAACAAATGAAATTACATTTTTTAAAAAATGCGCTACTGCTGCTTTCAATAACGCTTTTTACCGGCTGTACGGCTAATTCATGGATTGATGCGGTTGGAAGTGTGTTAGAGGAGAAAGATAAATATGAGAAAGACTCGCGATCCAAAAGAATTAAGGCTGCCAATAAGGCAGCAGGCTACTAGATTATTTCAGGCGTGGTAAGCGTTTTTGATGGTTTTTCATTTTTTATCTGCACCATATTAATAGCCACAGCGAGCTGGCGATTATGTTTGTCTTACGATCGAACGTTAATATAATAATTGTGATAAAACTATTTTTAGTCTGCTTAATGGCGGTGTTTGCACTAATGGTTGTAAACCCAAGCGCGATCTTTGGAAACAGGAGTAATGAAGAAATCAATGAAAGCGAAGACCATTATCGTGCTCAGGATTTAGCCCGGCAAAAACCGGTTTTATTTGTGACCGGCTTTAGATGAGGAATTATAATTCTTGAGTTGAATGTAACATTACTCTATTATTGATACGCTATTTGAGTGATCGCGCGCGTATAACAAAAATGCCTGATAACTCATTTTATTTCAAAGGGATAAAATAAAGACATGAAAAAAAGAGCGATAGTATTATTCAGTATGGCGTTAACCGCATGCTCAGCAAATAACTTGAACCAGGGCGCTGAACGGGTACGTATTACTAATACTGAACCAACCGGCAATTGTACATTCCTGGGGGAAGTGACGGGCAGCCAGGGAAACTTCTTCACGGGTGGATGGACGTCAAACTCTAATCTTGAGACTGGCGCACGTAATGATTTAAATAACCAGGCTTACAGTATGGGGGGTAACGTTGTCGTTATTCTTACGCAGCGAGCAGGGCAGACCGGGAGCGCCTACTTCGGCTCAGGTTCCAGCCAACAAACTAACGTCACGCTAAGCGGTACAGTGTATCGCTGCAATAACTGATAAATAATCTAAGCACAGTATTTAACGTGCAATAAAGCCCTGAGCCGTTAAGCGCGGCGAAACCTGCTTCTGGTAACGCACGGGCGTAATGCCGTAGCGGCGGGTAAAGGCGCGGGTCAGGTGAGACTGATCGGTCAGCCCCGTTGCGGCGGCCACCTCGGCGGCAGGCATGCCGTGGGTGAGGAATGCTTTGGCGCGCCACAGCCGGATGGCCATCAGCATCTGGTGTGGGGTGACGTGAAAATGGGCCTTAAACTGGCGCTGGAAATGATACGGGCTGAGCGACACGACGCTCGCCAGTTCGTCCAGGGTGAGCGCGCGCATATAGTTGTCGTGCAGATAGTCGCGAACGCGCTCGAAGCGGTGCGCGCCCTCCCGGGCTACCGGCGCGTGACGGGCCAGCGGCTGGAACGTCTCAATCAGATCCAGCAGCAACCCTTTTTGTGCCAGCGCATCGTTCGTATGCCAAAGGCCGTAAATCAGCTGGCCAATTTGCTGCGAGCGCAGCGGGTCGTGGCGGGTCACGTCGCTAAACCACCACTGGCGAAGGCCGGTGACTTCTTCCAGCAGGTCGGGTTCGATATAGACCATCCGGTAGCGCCAGCCGCCTTCGGTGGCGGATTCGCCCGTGTGGATCTCGTCCGGGTTCATGGTCACGACCGATTTTTCAGCGGCTAAGTGTTGGGTACCGCGATAGCGGAAGCGTTCGGCGCCGGTTTCAATGGTGCCGATACCGAAGGCTTCATGCGTGTGAGGCTCAAAGGCGTAGTCAGCAATATGCGCGTGATATAGCTCCAGACCCGGCAACTGCGCCAGATGGCGAAAGCGCGCGCTGTCTCTCTCATCAGTAAACTGTTCCGGTACGCCTTGCACGGTGAGCCTCCTTGTGGGTCATCGCTTCATTATCCGAGATGACCCGAAGGGATGCCACAAAAAATAACCAATTCTTAACAATTACAGAATGGCTTTGATGCTCTCCGCCAGCGGCGTGGTCGGACGGCCAATCAGTTTGCTCAGGGTACGGCTGTCGTCAAACAGGCCGCCTTTGGACGCACCGGTATCGGAATCCGCCAGCATCTCCGCCAGCCCGGCAGGCAGACCAACGCCTTTCAGTGCAGCGGCATAATCGGCTTCGCTGAGGTTCTGATACGTTACCGGCTTACCGCTCTGCTTGCTCAGCTCCGCAGCCAGTTCGCTCAGCGTCCAGGCATTGTCACCTGCCAGTTCATACACCTTGCCGGCGTGACCCTCTTCAGAAATCACTTTTGCCGCAGCCGCCGCGTAATCCGCACGGGTCGCAGAGGCAATTTTGCCTTCGCCTGCGGCACCTATAAATACGCCGTGTTCCAGCGCTGGCGGCGCGCTTGCCAGGTAGTTTTCGGTGTACCAGCCGTTGCGCAGCAGGGCGTAAGGCACGCCTGAAGCCGCCAGTGCATTTTCGGTTTCGACGTGCTCAACGTGCAGACCCAGCGGGGAGGTATCCGCATGCAGCAGGCTGGTGTAGGCGATAAGTTTCACCCCGGCGGCTTTGGCGGCGTTAATCACGTTCTGATGCTGTGCGGCGCGCTGGCCCACTTCGCTGGAGGAGATAAGCAGCAGCTTATCCACGCCGTTCAGGGCGGTGGTGAACGCGGCCTGGTCGGTATAGTCCGCCTGACGTACCACAATTCCCCGCTGGCTTAAGGCGTCGGCTTTTGCCGGGTTACGCACAATAGCCACGATCTGGCTGGCCGGAACGGTTTTCAGCAGTTCTTCAATAACGTGTTGGCCAAGCTGGCCGGTTGCGCCGGTAATCGCGATCATGATGAATCTCCTTCGTGTTTGTCTGGTGTTGTGGCACACTATCACCATAACTAACTTTTAGTAAGTACGCACAAAAAGGTAAGTATGAAAACACCGATACCGACGCTCAGCGAGCAAATGCGCGATGGCAATCTCTTCGCAGAACAGTGCCCGTCACGGGAAGTGCTCAAACATGTTACCAGCCGCTGGGGCGTGCTGATCCTGGTGGCATTACGTCAGGGGACGCATCGTTTTAGCGATCTGCGCCGCAAGCTGGGCGGTGTGAGCGAGAAGATGCTGGCCCAATCGCTTCAGGCGCTGGAGCAGGACGGGTTTGTCGATCGCGTTTCTTATCCGGTTGTGCCGCCGCACGTGGAATATAGCCTGACGCCGATGGGGCTGGAGGTGAGCGAGAAGGTGGCCGCGCTGGCTGACTGGATTGAGGTGAATACGCCGAAGGTGATAGCGAATCGGGACGATCGTGCGGCATGAAATGCCGGGTGGCGGCTTCGCCTTACCCGGCCTACCCGCAATCCTCGATCCCGTAGGCCGGGCAAGCGCAAGCGCCACCCGGCACAATCATCGCTACCTGCTCAAATCCACCTGATAAATCGCGAACCCAATATCATCCGTCGCGACCTGTTTCATCGGATACTGCGCCTTATCCTTGATAAACGCGGCTGCTTTATCGGACGGTGATGTCTCAAAGCGAATATCCAGCGTCGTGTCGCTGTGGATCGGCGCCAGACGCCAGTTGTTATCCACCGCCGGATGAATTTCACCCGCTTTTTTCGACTCCGCGCTAATCCACGCCGCCAGCACCGAACGGTTCTCATCCGGCGAGGCAAAGGCGATGTGGCTGTCACCCGTACCGGCAAACTTACCGCCATAGGCGCGGTAGTTGTTGGTCACCATCAGGAAAGAGGCATTCGGATCAATCGCTTTGCCGTTGAAGGTCAGGTGTTTGATGCGTTCTGCCTGCGGATTAATGGCCTGACATTCGCCGTCATATTTCGCGGGCTGGGTTACATCAATCTGATATTCCACGCCGTCGATCACGTCGAAGTTGTAGGTGCGGAAACCGTCCCAGTTTATCAGCGACTGCGGTTTGCTGCTGTGCGGATCGATCTGGTTGAACTGTCCGGCAGAGCACTCCAGCCACTCCTTCACCTCTTTCCCGGTGGCTTTCACCACCACGAGGGTGTTGGGATAGAGGTAGAGATCGGCGGCATTACGGAAGGTCAGCTGGCCTTTTTCCACCTCAACGTAGCTGGCCGGATCGTTATTACGCCCGCCCACTTTGAATGGCGCCGCGGCAGACAGAACCGGCAGATTGGCCAGATCCGGATCGCCCTGAATATAGTGCTCGGCATAGGCTTTCTGCGCCATGTTGACTACCTGCACGGTCGGGTCATCCTGTACCAGCGCGAGGAAGCTGTACATGTTATCAGCCGATTTACCGATCGGCTTGCTGACAAATTCACGCGTTGCGTCGTGGTCATGCTTCAGGACGTCGACCAGCTTTTTATCTTCTTCGGCCAGGGATTTTTTTGCAGCGGCATCATAAATCGGACGCGCTTCCGCTTTCGACTGCGTGACTTTCCAGCTCCCGCTGTCGTTATTCAGCACCAGATCTACCACGCCAAGGTGGTCGCCCCACATGCCCGGCATCACCGATGGCACACCGTTGAGCGTCCCTTTTTCGATGTCCGCGCCTTTGATACTGGCGAAATCTTTGCCCGGGAAGACGGCGTGGGCGTGACCAAACAGGATCGCATCCACGCCCGGTACCTGGCTGAGGTAATACACGGAGTTCTCAGCCATCGCCTGATACGGGTCGGCCGAGAGGCCAGAGTGGGCCACAACGACCACCACATCTGCGCCTTTCGCCCGCATCTCCGGCACGTATTTGCGCGCCGTTTCGGTAATGTCGTTGACGGTTACTTTCCCGTCGAGGTTGGCTTTATCCCACGTCATGATCTGCGGCGGCACAAAGCCGATATAGCCGATTTTCAGCGTCTGTTTTTTACCGTCCTGGTCGACAACCTCGGTCTCTTTAATCAGGTAAGGGGTAAAGAGCGGCTTTTTCGTCTTAACGTCGATGATATTGGCATTAACGTACGGGAATTTTGCCCCTGCCAGCGCATCGTGCAGGTATTTCAGGCCGTAGTTAAATTCGTGGTTGCCCAGGTTGCCGACGGCATAGTCCAGCGTATTCATTGCCTTATAAACAGGATGGATCTCGCCTTTCTTCAGCCCCTTCGCCGCCATGTAGTCGCTGAGCGGGCTGCCCTGAATTAAGTCCCCGTTATCGACCAGCACGCTGTTTTTCACTTCACTGCGGGCGGCGTTGATCAAACTTGCCGTACGTACCAGTCCGAATTTTTCGACAGGCGTATCTTTGTAGTAATCGAAGTCCATCATGTTGCCGTGCAGATCGGTGGTTTCCAGAATGCGGAGATCCACCGTCGCTGCCTGAACGCTTGCCGCAATCAGCGTTGCCAGGAGCGTTGCGCTAAACTTAATCATCTGAGGAGTCCTTTTTTCGATCCAAGCCACAAAAGAGTATGTATGTAGTATTTGTTGCTTACAGAAGTGTGAATGCTGCCAGAAAAAAGAACGCTGAAACCAGAATTGCTTCACAGATAGCGGAATTGTTCACATTACGATATAACTAAAACAATAAGTTATGCCCACTGCGTTAACGAAGAGGTGGAGAATGTTAGATCAAATTTGTCAGCTCGCACGGGATGCGGGTGATGCCATTATGCAGGTGTACGACGGTGCGAAACCGATGGATGTTGTCAGCAAAGCGGACGACTCCCCGGTGACGGCGGCGGATATCGCGGCGCATACGGTGATCCTGAAAGGTTTGCAGACCCTGACGCCGGATATTCCGGTCCTTTCTGAAGAAGCGCCCCAGGGCTGGGACGAACGTCAGCACTGGCAGCGTTACTGGCTGGTGGACCCGCTGGACGGCACGAAAGAGTTCATCAAGCGTAACGGTGAATTTACCGTGAATATCGCCCTGATTGAAAAAGGAAAGGCGGTGCTTGGCGTGGTTTATGCCCCGGTGATGAAGGTGATGTACAGCGCGGCGGAAGGTAAAGCCTGGAAGGAAGAGTGCGGCGTGCGTAAGCAGATCCAGGTGCGAGATGCCCGTCCTCCGCTGGTGGTGATCAGCCGCTCGCACAGCGACAGCGAGCTGGAGGAGTACCTGCAACAGCTGGGCGAACACCAGACGACGTCGATTGGCTCGTCGCTGAAGTTCTGTCTGGTGGCGGAAGGGCAGGCGCAGTTGTACCCCCGTTTCGGGCCGACGAACGTCTGGGATACGGCGGCAGGGCATGCGGTGGCTGCGGCCGCAGGCGCGCATGTGCATGACTGGCAGGGTAAGCCACTGGACTACACCCCGCGCGAGTCGTTCCTCAACCCTGGCTTCAGGGTGTCACTTTACTGAGCCAGTAGCTTATGCAGCAGGGCTACTACCTGCTGCACCTCATCCTGCGTCAGCGCGCCGTCTTTAACCCACTGTACGCGACCGTTTTTGTCCAGCACAACAATCGCTGAACTCTCTTCTTCCAGCTGCCACGCCTTACGCGTCACGCCGTTGCTGTCGACAATAAACTGCGACCAGGGATAGAGCTTCTTATTGCTCTCAAGGCTTGAGCGCACAAACATCCCGGAGCCGGGAATCGCGTCGTCGGTATTCACGATGGTGGTGGTCTGGTAGCGATCGTGCGGGAGTTTTGCGGCCTTGATCGCTTCCACGAGGGTGGCGTTTTTCTCTTTAGCGGATGTACGTCCGGCAATATGCTGTACAACTCTCACTTTGCCCGCAAGCTGCGCGCTATTCCAGGCTTTATAGCTAAACTTATCATTGTCGAGAATCAATTCTCCCCGGTCAGCAATGCCGACCGGCGGGACACGTTGTCCTTTTTCAATGTTGTGTGCGGAAGCCATCAGCGGCAGCAACAGGCAAGCTGCTGCCAGGAGGTTACGTAGGGTCATGGTGTTTCCTTATTGTGAGCAGGTGATCCGACCACTTGGTCATGCGCTTTTAATCATAAGTGCGATCAATGGGCTTTTCCCGCAATCCCGATGCCAGTTTGCGGGCGAACGCACATATCCACGCAAAAACGACGGCATATACTGCTCTGTATCACGCTTTGCAAAGATTATTCTGAATAATTGTAATCAAACGGTAAATAAACTTATGCACACTGGGTAAGTACGAGGTTCTGGTCTATAGTCATTGGGCATCAAAATTTGCGCTCAGGACAGTCGGGCCGATTGTGGCACCGCAAGGGCGTATGATTCGCAGGAGATACAAGAATGAAAATTTTCCAACGCTACAACCCGCTTCAGGTGGCGAAGTACGTGAAGATCCTGTTCCGTGGACGGTTGTATATCAAGGATGTTGGCGCTTTTGAGTTCGATAAGGGCAAAATCCTTATCCCGAAAGTGAAGGACAAACAGCACTTGTCTGTGATGTCCGAAGTCAACCGTCAGGTTATGCGTCTGCAAACTGAGATGGCTTAACCAACGTGCTATGCAGTAGTAGTTAAAAAGACGGCTCCCGATGGGAGCCGTTGATGTTTGTGGGACATACAAAGGGTTACGCTGACACCTTATCTTCCGCGTCTGGCAGCTTCGGTACCAGCACGGTCGGTTTACTATCAATGCGCGTTACCAGCAGCTGGTCGATGCGGTAGTTATCAATATCCACCACTTCAAACTTGAAGCCAGAGAATTTCACCGAGTCGGTACGTTTCGGGATCTTACGCAGCATAAACATCATAAAGCCGCCGATGGTCTCGTAGTTTCCGGACTGCGGGAACTCGTCGATGTCGAGCACGCGCATGACGTCTTCAATCGGCGTACCACCATCGATCAGCCATGAGTTCTCATCACGCTGCACAATTTGCTCTTCCAGCCCCTGGCCGACCAGGTCGCCCATCAGCGTCGTCATGACGTCGTTGAGGGTGATAATGCCCACCACCAGCGCATATTCGTTCATGATCACCGCGAAGTCTTCACCGGCGGTTTTGAAACTTTCCAGCGCTTCGGAGAGCGTTAGGGTGTCCGGCACAATCAGGGTGTTGCGGATCTGCACGCCGCTGTTCAGCGCCAGGCTCTGGTTTGCTAGCACGCGGTTCAGCAGGTCTTTGGAGTCCACATAGCCGATGATATGGTCGATATCTTCGTTACAGACCAGGAACTTGGAGTGCGGATGCTGCGCCACTTTAGTCTTCAGGCTCTGCTCGTCTTCATGCAGATCGAACCAGATGATGTTCTCACGGCCGGTCATGGAGGACGGCACGGTACGGGATTCCAGTTCGAAAACGTTCTCGATCAGCTCGTGCTCCTGCTTGCGCAGCACGCCTGCCAGCGCCCCGGCTTCCACCACCGCATAAATATCGTCGGAGGTGATGTCGTCTTTACGCACCATCGGCAGCTTGAAGATGCGGAAAATGACGTTCGCCAGGCCGTTGAAGAACCACACCAGCGGACGGAAGACATACAGGCAGAAGCGCATCGGGTTGATGATACGCAAAGCCACAGCTTCTGGCGCAATCATACCGATGCGTTTCGGGGTCAGGTCCGCGAATAGAATGAACAAACCGGTGACCAGCGAGAAGGAGAGGATGAAGCTCAACTGCTCGGCCAGCTCTGCGGACATGTACTTTACAAACAGGCTATAAAACGCCGGAGAAAATGCTGCATCACCCACGATACCGCCAAGAATGGCGACCGCGTTCAGGCCAATCTGCACCACGGTAAAGAACATGCCTGGGTTTTCCTGCATTTTCAGAATGCGTGATGCGTTGATGTTGCCCTCGTCGGCAAGCAGCTTCAGTTTGATTTTACGGGAGGCAGCCAGCGAGATCTCCGATATCGAGAAAAATGCACTGACGGCAATAAGACAAAGTATTACTAAAATACTGTTTAACATAGTTTATCCGGCTTCTCGCCAGATCCTCAGAAGGGGAGTTGATACCATTCGTGTGAAGACACATTGAACTCAGCTCGTAGCGTTGAGCCGATTATTTCAGCGGTAGTATAGCGTAAAGGCGTGTAAATCTGCCAGAGGTCACGTTTTCGGCAAAAAGTGGCCGGATGAAAAGGCAGTGAGTGGTTAAGTAATGAACTGACACTTTTGCTTACAGGCGCGCCACGCGGCTCGCGTGGCGCTGATGCAGTAATCAGTCCTGCTGTGGAGGCAGACAGACGCCGATGCCGCCAATGCCGCAGTAGCCGTACGGGTTTTTATGCAGATACTGCTGGTGGTCGTCTTCGGCATAGTAGAACGGTTTCGCAGTAGCGATTTCCGTCGTGACCTGACGTTTATCACCGGCTGCCTGCATCGCTTCCTGGAAACGCGTCAGGCTGGCGTGGGCCGCAGCCTCCTGCTCAGGGGTGAGCGGATAGATGGCCGAGCGGTATTGGGTGCCGTGATCGTTACCCTGACGCATGCCCTGCGCCGGGTCATGGTTTTCCCAGAACACCTGGAGCAGCTGTTCATAGCTGATGACGCTCGGGTCATACACCACACGTACCGCTTCAGCATGACCGGTCTCACCGGAACAGACTTCGCGGTAGGTTGGGTTAGGCGTATATCCTCCGGTGTAGCCCGCAGCGGTGCTGTACACGCCCGGCAGTTGCCAGAACAGGCGTTCTACGCCCCAGAAGCAGCCCATGGCAAACAGGGCGATCTCCATTCCATCAGGAACGTTTGTCATTGAATGGTTGTTTACGGCGTGTAATGTCGCCACTGGCATAGGGGTGTTGCGTCCCGGTAACGCATCGGCTTGTGATACCAGATGCTTTTTATCAAATAAACTCACGGTGGGGCCTCCGGGGTAGCGTTGTTTCGGTTAAGGTTGTCACGAAGCGTTTAATTGAACACAATAAATGCGATGAATGAGTCTAGATTTAATCATAAGAAATATTTGGGTGTTAGGCCCTTTTTCAACCCGTAATTTGGGTTTTTGGCTTTCAGGCCGTATTTTGCCGCGGAGCGGCACTGCATTTGCTTCCAGGGTGGAAACAGGGATATTCAGGAGAAAACGTGACAAAGATCCGCCAGTTATGTTTAGTCAGTTTAATGCTGACAAGCGGGATTGCCAGCGCGGCGAATGTCCGTTTGCAGGTTGAGGGGTTATCCGGGGCGCTGGAAAAAAACGTGCGTGCGCAGCTTTCCACCATCCAGAGCGATGAAGTCACGCCGGATCGGCGTTTTCGCGCGCGCGTGGATGACGCCATTCGCGAAGGCTTAAAGGCGTTGGGGTACTACGAACCCACCATTGATTTCGATTTACGCCCGCCGCCGGCTAAAGGACGTCAGGTATTGATTGCCCGCGTCTCGCCGGGAGAACCCGTCCTGATTGGCGGCACGAACGTGGTGCTGCGCGGCGGTGCACGCACGGATCGTGACTACCTGGATCTGCTCAGCAACCGCCCGAAAGTGGGCACCGTGCTTAATCACGGGGATTACGATCGCTTTAAAAAATCCTTAACCAGCGTTTCGCTGCGCAAAGGCTACTTTGACAGCCAGTTCAACAAAAGCCAGCTGGGCGTTGCGCTTGAACGACGTCAGGCATTCTGGGATATCGATTACGACAGCGGCGAGCGCTATCGGTTTGGCGATGTAACCTTTGAAGGATCGCAAATCCGTGATGAGTATCTGCAAAACCTGGTGCCGTTCAAAAAGGGCGACTACTACCAGTCTAGCGACCTGGGCGAGCTGAACCGTCGTTTATCTGCCACCGGCTGGTTTAACTCCGTGGTGGTGGCACCGCAATTTGATAAATCCCGTAAAACGAAAGTGTTACCGCTGCATGGCGTGGTCTCACCGCGCACCGAGAACACCATTGAGACCGGTGTCGGCTACTCCACGGACGTCGGCCCGCGCGTGAAAGCCTCGTGGAAAAAACCGTGGATGAACTCCTACGGTCACAGCCTGACCACCAGCCTCAGCCTGTCTGCGCCTGAACAGCAGCTGGACTTCAGCTATAAAATGCCGCTGCTGAAAAATCCGCTTGAGCAATACTACCTCGTGCAGGGCGGCTTTAAACGTACCGATTTGAACGATACCGAGCAGGATTCGACGACGCTTGCGGTATCACGCTTCTGGGATCTCTCCAGCGGCTGGCAGCGCGCCATTAACCTGCGCTGGAGCCTTGACCACTTTACTCAGGCAAACGTCACCAACACCACCATGCTGCTTTATCCGGGCGTGATGATCAGCCGTACCCGCTCGCGCGGTGGCCTGATGCCGACCTGGGGCGATTCACAGCGCTACTCCATCGATTATTCCAACTCCGCCTGGGGCTCAGACGTGGATTTCTCCGTCGTGCAGGCGCAAAACGTCTGGATCCGTACCCTCTACGACAAGCACCGCTTTGTGGTTCGCGGCAACCTGGGCTGGATCGAAACCGGTGACTTCGAACGCGTTCCGCCAGATCTGCGTTTCTTCGCCGGGGGCGACCGCAGCATTCGCGGCTATAAGTACAAATCGATCTCACCTGAAAACGAGAAAGGCCAATTGACCGGGGCCTCTAAACTGGCGACCGGCTCGCTGGAGTATCAGTACAACGTCAGCGGCAAATGGTGGGGCGCCATGTTTGTCGACAGCGGCGAGGCGGTGAACGACATCCGCCGCAGCGATTTCAAAACCGGCGCGGGTGTGGGCGTGCGCTGGCAGTCACCGGTCGGGCCGATCAAGCTCGATTTCGCCGTTCCGGTGGGCGACAAAGAAGAACACGGTTTACAGTTTTACATCGGTCTGGGGCCTGAATTATGAGTTTATGGAAGAAGATAAGCCTCGGAGTGCTGATTTTTATCGTATTACTGCTCGGCACGGTGGCATTTCTGGTGGGTACCACCACGGGCCTGCATCTGCTGTTTAACGCCGCGAACCGCTGGGTGCCAGGGCTGGAAATCGGCCAGGTGACGGGCGGCTGGCGCGATCTGCGCCTGAAGAATATTCGTTATGAACAGCCCGGCGTGGCGGTGAACGCGGGCGAGTTTCATCTGGCGGTCAAGCTCGGCTGCCTGCGGGATAGCCAGCTGTGCGTAAACGATCTGTCGCTAAAAGATGTGAATGTGGCGATAGACTCCAAAAAAATGCCGAAGTCTGAGCCTGTCGAAGAAGAGGACAGCGGCCCGCTGAATCTCTCCACGCCGTACCCGATTGCGCTCTACCGGGTCGCGCTGGATAACGTCAATATCAAAATCGACGACACGACGGTATCCGTGATGGATTTCACCTCCGGTCTGCGCTGGCAGGAGAAAAACCTCACCCTGACCCCAACCTCCCTGCAAGGGCTGCTGATTGCGCTGCCGAAGGTGGCCGACGTGGCGCAGGAAGAGATCGTCGAGCCGAAGATCCAGAACCCGCAGCCGGAAGAAAAACCGCTGGGTGAAACGCTGAAAGATCTCTTCTCGAAACCGGTTCTGCCGGAGATGACCGACGTGCATCTGCCGCTGAACCTCAATATCGAAGAGTTTAAAGGCGAGCAGTTGCGTCTGACCGGCGATACCGATCTGACGGTCTTCAACATGCTGCTTAAAGTCAGCAGTATCGAGGGCAACATGAAGCTCGACGCGCTGGATATCGATACCAACCAGGGGTCGGTAAACGCCTCAGGCAATGCGCTGCTGCGCGATAACTGGCCGGTAGATATTACCCTTAACAGCGCCCTGAACATCGATCCGCTGAAAGGCGAGAAGGTGAAGGTGAAAGTCGGCGGCGCGCTGCGCGAGAAGCTGGAGTTCGGCGTGAACCTCTCCGGCCCTGTGGATATGGTACTGCGCGGGCAAACCCAGCTGGCAGAGGCCGGTCTACCGCTCAACCTTGAGATTGTCAGCAAGCAGCTTTACTGGCCGTTCACCGGTGAAAAGCAGTTCCAGGCCGACGATCTAAAGCTGAAGCTGAGTGGCAAAATGACCGACTACACGCTGTCGTTCCGCACGGCAGTGAAGGGGCAGGGGGTACCGCCCGCCGATATTACTCTGGATGCGAAGGGTAACGAGTTGCAGGTTAACCTCGACAAGCTGACCGTGGCGGCGCTGGAAGGGAAAACCGAGCTGACCGCGCTGCTCGACTGGCAGCAGGCGATCAGCTGGCGCGGCGAGCTGAAGCTGACCGGGATCAACACCGCTAAAGAAGTCCCGGACTGGCCGTCAAAACTGAATGGTCTGATCAAAACCCGCGGTAGCCTGTACGGTGGCACCTGGCAGATGGACGTGCCGGAACTCAAGCTCACCGGTAATGTGAAGCAGAACAAAGTCAACGTAGAGGGCTCGCTTAAGGGCAACAGCTATCTCCAGTGGGTGATCCCGGGCCTGCACGTGGCGCTGGGCCGCAACACGGCAGATATCAAAGGCGAGCTGGGGGTGAAAGATCTCGATCTGGATGCCACCATCGACGCGCCAAATCTCGATAACGCCCTGCCGGGTCTTGGCGGGACGGCGAAGGGGTTAGTGAAGGTTCGCGGTACAGTGGAGGCGCCGCAGCTGCTGGCGGACATCACCGCCAATAACCTGCGCTGGCAGGAACTTTCCATTGCCCGCGTGCGCGTCGAAGGGGACGTGAAATCCACCGATCAGATCGGCGGAAACCTGGACCTGCGCGTGGAGCGTATCTCCCAGCCGGACGTGAACATCAGTCTGGTCACGCTGGCGGCAAAAGGTAACGAAAAGCAGCACGATCTCCAGCTGCGCGTGCAGGGCGAGCCGGTCTCCGGGCAGATGCACCTGACGGGCAGTTTTGACCGCCAGGCAACGCGCTGGAAGGGCGTGCTGGATAACACCCGCTTCAGCACGCCGGTCGGCCCGCTGGTGCTGTCCCGATCCATCGCGCTGGACTACCGCAATGCGGAGCAAAAGATCAGCATTGGGCCACACTGCTGGACCAACCCGAATGCTGAGCTGTGCGTGCCGCAGACCATTGATGCGGGCGCGGAAGGACGCGCGCAGATCAACCTCAACCGTTTTGACCTGGCGATGCTGAAACCGTTTATGCCGGAAACCACCCAGGCCAGCGGGGTCTTCAGCGGTAAAGCGGACGTCGCGTGGGACACCACTAAAGAGGGACTGCCGCAGGGCAGCGTTACCCTCTCCGGGCGTAACGTGAAGGTGACGCAGGAGGTCAATGACGCGCCGCTGCCGGTGGCGTTCGACACCCTGAATGTGAACGCTGACCTGCGTAACAATCGTGCGGAACTGGGATGGCTTATTCGTCTGACCAACAACGGTCAGCTTGACGGACAGGTGCAAATTACCGATCCGCAAGGGCGGCGCAATCTCGGCGGCAACGTCAATATTCGCAACTTCAACCTGGCGATGGTGAATCCGATTTTCTCGCGGGGAGAAAAGGCGGCGGGGATGCTCAGCGCCAACCTGCGTCTGGCGGGGGATGCGCAAAGCCCGCAGCTGTTTGGCCAAATGCGGTTAAACGGCGTGGACATTGACGGTAACTTTATGCCGTTCGATATGCAGCCAAGCCAGCTGACGATGAACTTTAACGGCCAAAGCTCAACCCTTAGTGGCTCAGTGCTGACACAGCAGGGACAAATCAACCTGACTGGTGACGCAGACTGGAGCCAGCTCGACAACTGGCGCGCCCGTATTGCGGCCAAAGGCAGCAGGGTGCGTATCACGGTACCGCCGATGGTGCGGCTGGACGTATCGCCAGACGTGGTCTTTGAGGCAACGCCAAGCCTCTTCACGCTGGACGGCCGCGTCGACGTCCCGTGGGCGCGCATCGTGGTTCACGAGGTGCCGGAAAGCGCGGTTGGCGTCTCCAGTGATGAAGTTATGCTCAATGAAAATCTGAAACCTGTTGAACAGAAGAGCGCTGGCATACCGATCAATAGTAATCTTATCGTGCACGTGGGGAATAACGTGCGTTTGGACGCGTTTGGGCTGAAGGCGAGACTCACGGGTGACCTGAAGGTGGCGCAGGATCAACAGGGGCTTGGCCTCAATGGACAAATCAATATTCCTGAAGGGCGCTTCCATGCCTACGGTCAGGATTTGATTGTGCGTAAAGGTGAGCTGCTGTTCTCCGGCCCACCGGATCAGCCGGTACTCAATATCGAAGCGATCCGTAACCCGGAAGCCACCGAAGATGATGTGATTGCGGGCGTGCGCGTGACGGGCTCCGCCGATGAACCTAAGGCAGAGATCTTCTCTGACCCGGCCATGTCGCAGCAGGAAGCGCTCTCCTACCTGCTGCGCGGCCAGGGTCTGGATAGCCAACAGGGCGATGGTGCGGCAATGACATCGATGTTAGTCGGTCTGGGGGTTGCACAAAGTGGTCAGGTTGTGGGTAAAATCGGCGAGACGTTTGGCGTAAGCAATCTGGCGCTGGACACTCAGGGCGTGGGTGACTCTTCGCAGGTAGTGGTCAGCGGCTATGTACTGCCGGGTCTACAGGTAAAATATGGCGTGGGGATCTTTGACTCACTGGCTACACTCACGTTACGTTATCGCCTGATGCCTAAGCTATATCTGGAAGCAGTGTCCGGCGTAGACCAGGCACTTGATCTGCTCTATCAGTTTGAGTTTTAGCAATGCGAATATTTGTTTACGGCAGTTTACGAACCAAGCAAGGCAACAGCCACTGGATGACCAACGCCCAGTTGCTGGGAAATTACACAATCGAAAACTACCAGTTGTACAGTCTGGGCCACTATCCAGGCGCGGTTCCGGGGAACGGAACGGTACAGGGTGAGGTTTATCGTATTGATAATGCTACGCTGGCCGAACTTGATGCCTTGCGCACCAGGGGCGGTGAATACGCTCGCCAGTTGATCCAGACGCCTTACGGCAGTGCATGGATGTATGTGTACCAACGTTCGGTCGACGGGTTAACGCTGATTGAAAGCGGTAACTGGTTAGACAGAGACCAGTTCTGAAAAACGACAACGCCACCGTAAGGTGGCGTTGTTTTTTGTTCAATCAGCTTTGTTCTGTATCCTTGCGCCGGGTTAAAAACAAAGGAATGAACAGCATGATGTACGGGGCGATAAGCCATAACAAACACAAGGAGCGTGAACGGCCATAGTAGTTTATGCACCGCGTATTGCTTGAAATGACGGGCAGAAAGAACAGTAAAAACAGCAGAATCGCATAATCGCTTCGATAAGGGATCCATAAGTAAAACATAAACCAGGCAAGCTGGAACGTCATGATGCAGAGATACTGCCCTTTGCTGTCTTTGCCATAGCAATCAAACGCCTTTATGTAGCCCATCTTTATGCTTTGAAGAAAGAAACTTAGCATGTATTACGCTCACGATCGCGACGGTCAGGAGAGTGCTCGTCAGCAACGCCCCTAAAAAATAGCTGTGGGTGATGTCAGTAGCACCAGAGCCTAAAGTATGCAATTTACTATAACCTCTATCTACTGCAACAAAAAGAGTATATAGCCCAATATTAATACAGAACTGAAGCAGACATGAAACTACAATATTTTTGGGGATTCTCTTTAATATAATGAGTAACACGTAAATAATACATGCTGAAAGGGCGAAGTAGAGCCCGTTAAATAAACTGGATACTAATGAGGGGGTTGTTTCGTTAAATATTAAATCATTGGTCCCATAATACCATGCCAGGTATTCAATATACGTGCTTCTGCCGAAGATAAACGCGGCAATGATAAGGATGGTTAAACTTACTAAATGACTTTTTTTACTCATAGTTTTGCTCCTTTTGAGAGCAGCTCTTTCATTGTCTTACTGGCTTCTAGCTGATCTTTGATTATGGCAAGATCACGCGTATTATGGTTATATTTTGCAATAGCGGTTGGTGTACCTTTTCCACCATTATCCATAAAAAAGATAATATCCTTACGACCATAAAGGAGAACATGTGGAATGGGATCTCGACCATAACTCACCGCCTGTGGCAGGGAGTGGATAGACTCTGTAGTGAGGAACCGAGGAATATTCTCAAGTTCAATATTGCCTAACGGCGTTGTGGCAACAAGGGAGCCGATAAAATCGGTTGTATACACTAGCGTATCTGTATCTTTAGTCGTGACTTTTGAACCCGTAAGGTATTTTATCTGTTGCCAAAGGGTAATATCTTTTGGGGTAACTTTAACCCCATCCATGAACATGTCTTGCTTACGTTTTAGCTGAATGACAGTACGGTGCACCTGCGTTAAAGAGGGGCTTATTTCTCCAAAGGAAGGCATAAGGCCATCGCGGGAATACAGCCTTTCAATAATAAAATAAATTCCAGTTGGGCGGGCTACATCAATGTTAATGGATGACATATGAATCCAATAATAAATGGGGATTAATGTTCATCATGACAGTATGTTGTGAACAGCCAAGCTATTCAACTACTCCCACCATAATTAATAGGGATATTTTTTTCATTTTTGAATGCCTCGCCCAAAATGAATGAGATTCTTCTTAAAAATCATCTGTAGGGCTTTTAACCAGAGAAAAAAAAAGCCCCGACGCGCGGGGCTTAGTATCAGCAGTAAGAATTACTTCTTAGCTGCACGTTCGAAAGAGGCGATGATTTCTGCTTTCGCCGCTTCTGCGTTATCCCAGCCTTCAACTTTAACCCATTTGCCTTTTTCGAGATCTTTGTAGTGCTCGAAGAAGTGGGCGATCTGCGCTTTCAGCAGCTCTGGCAGGTCGTTCACATCTTTAATGTGATCGTACTCTTTGCTCAGCTTGGTGTGCGGTACGGCAACCAGTTTCGCATCTTCACCCGCTTCGTCAGTCATTTTCAGCACGCCAACAGGGCGGCAGCGAATGACGGAGCCTGGCTGCAATGGGTATGGCGTTGGGACCAGTACGTCAACCGGATCACCGTCCAGAGACAGAGTGTGGTTGATGTAGCCGTAGTTGCACGGATAGAACATGGCGGTAGACATGAAACGGTCAACGAACAGCGCACCGGTGTCTTTGTCGATTTCGTATTTGATTGGATCTGCGTTGGCCGGGATTTCGATCACAACGTAGATGTCTTCTGGCAGTTCTTTACCCGCAGGGACGTTGAGTAAGCTCATGTCGGTGTCCTTTAAAATGGATGGTAAACAAGTGGCAGGTATTATAGCCAACTGGCGCTGAAAGTCTTCGCCTGTTTTCGTCTTATCTCCCTCGCGCTTTCACTTTTCAGACCGTTTCCATGACAGGATAATCCATAAACTCAGCCGCATTTTAAATGTGGAAATGAAAGCGATTACAAACTTGTGATTAACGTTTTATTCACTTTTCTGAAGTGTGATGTAACGCAATCCGTAACATATTCCATTGGCTATAGTTCATCCGCAGAACATCTTTTAACCAACAATAACCTACCCTACGAGGACGTTCATATGTGGAAGCGCTTACTTCTTGTTACAGCAGTTTCGGCAGCCATGTCGTCTATGGCGATGGCCGCACCGTTAACCGTTGGATTTTCGCAGGTCGGATCTGAATCCGGCTGGCGCGCCGCTGAAACGAACGTGGCGAAAAGTGAGGCCGAAAAGCGCGGTATTACCCTGAAAATCGCCGATGGTCAGCAAAAGCAAGAGAATCAGATTAAAGCGGTGCGCTCTTTTATCGCTCAGGGCGTGGATGCCATCTTTATCGCCCCGGTTGTTGCCACGGGCTGGGAGCCGGTGCTGAAGGAAGCTAAAGAGGCTGAAATTCCTGTGTTCTTGCTCGACCGTTCCATCGACGTTAAAGACAAATCTCTCTATATGACCACCGTCACCGCCGATAACGTGCTGGAAGGCAAACTGATTGGTGACTGGCTGGTGAAGCAGGTGGATGGCAAGCCGTGTAACGTGGTTGAGTTGCAGGGCACCGTCGGGGCGAGCGTGGCTATCGACCGTAAGAAAGGTTTCGCGGAGGCCATCGCCAAAGCACCAAACATCAAGATCATCCGTTCTCAGTCCGGCGACTTCACCCGCAGCAAGGGTAAAGAGGTCATGGAAAGCTTCATCAAGGCAGAAAATAACGGCAAAAATATCTGCATGGTTTACGCCCACAACGACGACATGGTGATCGGCGCCATCCAGGCCATCAAAGAAGCGGGCCTGAAGCCGGGCAAAGATATTCTCACCGGCTCGATCGACGGCGTACCGGACATCTACAAAGCGATGATTGACGGCGAAGCGAACGCCAGCGTGGAGCTGACGCCGAACATGGCGGGCCCGGCATTCGATGCGCTGGAGAAATTCAAGAAAGACGGCACCCAGCCTGAGAAGTTGACCATCACCAAATCCACGCTCTACCTGCCGGACACGGCGAAAGAAGAGTTAGAGAAGAAGAAAAATATGGGCTACTAAGCTCA
Organism: Enterobacter cloacae complex sp. S2; assembly: GCF_015159675.1. NCBI lineage: Bacteria > Pseudomonadati > Pseudomonadota > Gammaproteobacteria > Enterobacterales > Enterobacteriaceae > Enterobacter > Enterobacter cloacae complex sp. S2. Next base: position 107,385 of record NZ_JADDTS010000004.1, on the reverse strand, counting down.
GCCCACCCTCACCCTAGCCCTCTCCCCGGAGGGGAGAGGGAAAAGGGCAGTTTGGGCAGAAAATTAAAGACTGGCACGAATAATCCCCTCTCCCCTCCGGGGAGAGGGTCAGGGTGAGGGGAAACCATGACCACCGAACAACACCAGGAAATCCTCCGCACAGAGGGCCTGAGTAAATTTTTCCCTGGCGTTAAGGCGCTGGATAACGTTGATTTCAGCCTGCGGCGGGGGGAGATCATGGCGTTGCTCGGCGAAAACGGGGCGGGGAAGTCGACGCTGATTAAAACCCTGACCGGGGTCTATCACGCCGATCGCGGCGCTATCTGGCTGGAAGGTAATGCTATTTCGCCCAAAAACACCGCGCATGCGCAGCAACTGGGGATCGGCACGGTCTACCAGGAAGTGAACCTGCTGCCAAACATGTCGGTAGCGGATAACCTGTTTATTGGCCGCGAGCCCAGACGTTTTGGCCTGCTGCGCCGTAAAGAGATGGAAGCGCGCGCCGCGAAGCTGATGGAATCGTATGGCTTCTCTCTCGACGTGCGCGAACCGCTGAACCGTTTTTCCGTGGCGATGCAGCAGATCGTGGCGATCTGTCGCGCTATCGATCTCTCGGCGAAAGTGCTGATCCTCGATGAACCCACCGCCAGCCTCGATACCCAGGAAGTGGAGATGCTTTTTACCCTGATGCGCCAGCTGCGCGATCAGGGCGTGAGCCTGATCTTTGTTACGCACTTCCTCGATCAGGTTTACGAGGTAAGCGACCGTATTACGGTGCTGCGCAACGGCGGCTTTGTCGGCTGCCGGGAAACCCGCGAGCTGCCGCAGATTGAGCTGGTCAAAATGATGCTGGGCCGCGAGCTGGAGACCAACGCACTCCAGCGCGCGGGCCGTACGCTGCTGAGCGAAAAACCGATCGCCGCGTTTCACGATTACGGCAGAAAAGGGACCATCGCGCCGTTTAACCTCGAGGTACGCCCCGGTGAAATTGTGGGTCTGGCAGGGCTGTTAGGCTCCGGGCGCACCGAAACCGCCGAAGTGATCTTCGGGATCAAACCTGCCGACAGCGGAACGGCGCTGATCAAAGGCAAACCACAAACGCTACGTTCACCACATCAGGCGTCGTGCCTCGGCGTGGGCTTCTGCCCGGAGGACAGAAAAACGGACGGGATTATTGCCGCCGCCTCGGTGCGGGAAAACATCATTCTGGCGCTACAGGCCCAGCGCGGCTGGCTGCGTCCGATCCCTAAGCGCGAGCAGAACGCCATTGCCGAGCGCTTCATCCGCCAGCTCGGTATCCGTACCCCGAGCGCGGAACAGCCCATCGAGTTCCTTTCGGGCGGTAATCAGCAGAAGGTGTTGCTCTCGCGCTGGCTGCTGACCAAACCGCAGTTCCTGATCCTCGACGAGCCCACGCGCGGTATCGACGTGGGCGCGCATGCCGAAATCATCCGGCTTATCGAAACGCTGTGCGCCGACGGTCTGGCGCTGCTGGTGATCTCGTCTGAGCTGGAGGAGCTGGTTGGCTATGCCGATCGCGTCATCATCATGCGCGATCGCAGGCAGGTGGCAGAGATCCCGCTGGATAAACTGTCGGTTCCGGCGATCATGAATGCCATCGCGGCGTAAGGAGTCATATGTGATGTCCCGTTCTCTTTCGCAAACTGGCGAAGCGAAGCGCCGCTTCAGCTGGCCGACCGGCACGCCGCAAATCGTGGCGCTGCTGCTGGTGCTGCTGGTGGATAGCCTGGTGGCTCCGCATTTCTTCCAGATCGTCGTGCAGGATGGCCGCCTGTTTGGTAGCCCGATCGACATCTTAAACCGTGCCGCGCCCGTGGCACTGCTGGCGATGGGCATGACGCTGGTGATTGCCACCGGCGGGATTGACCTCTCCGTCGGTGCGGTAATGGCAATTGCGGGCGCCACCGCCGCCTCGATGACCGTTGCCGGGCACAGCCTGCCGGTGGTTCTGCTGGCCGCGCTGGGCTCCGGTGTATTAGCCGGGCTGTGGAACGGCATTCTGGTCGCGGTGCTCAAGATCCAGCCGTTTGTCGCGACGTTGATTTTGATGGTGGCCGGGCGCGGTGTGGCGCAGCTTATCACCTCCGGTCAAATCGTCACCTTTACCTCCCCGAATCTTGCGTGGATCGGCAGCGGTAATTTTCTGTTCTTCCCGACCCCGGTGATCGTCGCGCTGGTGACGCTGGTGGTGTTCTGGCTTTTCACACGCAAAACGGCGCTCGGGATGTTCATCGAAGCGGTGGGGATTAACATTCGGGCCGCGAAAAACGCCGGGGTAAATACACGGCTGATGGTGATGCTGACCTACGTGCTGAGCGGCGTCTGTGCTGCGATTGCCGGGGTGATTGTGGCGGCCGACATTCGCGGGGCGGATGCCAACAACGCCGGACTCTGGCTGGAGCTTGATGCGATCCTCGCGGTGGTTATCGGCGGTGGGTCGCTGATGGGCGGACGTTTTAATCTGCTGCTCTCGGTGGTGGGGGCGTTAATTATTCAGGGTATGAATACCGGTATTTTGCTCTCCGGGTTCCAGCCGGAGCTTAATCAGGTCGTCAAAGCGGTCGTGGTGCTTATCGTACTTATCGTGCAGTCGCCGCGCTTTATCACTCTCATTAAGGGGTTCCGCGGTCATGATAAAACGTAATTTGCCGTTAATGATCACGCTGGGTGTGTTCGTGCTGGGATACCTTTACTGCCTGACCCAGTTCCCGGGCTTCGCCTCCACGCGGGTGATTTGCAACATCCTGACCGACAACGCCTTTTTAGGCATTATCGCCGTCGGCATGACGTTTGTGATCCTCTCCGTCGGGATCGATCTCTCCGTTGGGTCGGTGATCGCCTTTACCGGCGTGTTCCTTGCCAAGGCGATTGGCTTTTGGGGCATTTCGCCGCTGCTGGCGTTCCCGCTGGTGCTGATTATGGGCTGCGCGTTCGGCGCCTTTATGGGGCTTTTGATCGACGCGCTGAAAATCCCGGCGTTTATCATCACCCTCGCCGGGATGTTCTTCCTGCGCGGCGTGAGCTATCTGGTGTCGGAGGAGTCAATTCCGATTAACCACCCGATCTACGACACGCTCTCCAGCCTGGCGTGGAAAATCCCCGGCGGGGGGCGCCTGAGCGCAATGGGGCTGCTGATGCTGGGCGTGGTGGTTATCGGGATCTTCCTCGCCCACCGTACCCGGTTTGGTAACCAGGTTTATGCCATTGGCGGCAGCGCCACGTCCGCGAACCTGATGGGGATTTCCACGCGCAGCACCACCATCCGCATCTATATGCTTTCGACCGGCCTTGCCACGCTCGCGGGGATTGTGTTTTCGGTATACACCCAGGCAGGCTATGCCCTGGCGGGGGTGGGCGTTGAGCTTGACGCCATTGCCTCGGTGGTGATTGGCGGTACGCTGCTCAGCGGCGGGGTAGGGACGGTGCTCGGTACGCTGTTTGGCGTGGCGATCCAGGGGCTGATTCAGACCTACATCAACTTCGACGGCACGCTCAGCTCCTGGTGGACCAAAATCGCCATCGGTATTCTGCTGTTTATTTTTATCGCGCTCCAGCGCGGCCTGACGGTGCTGTGGGAGAACCGCCAGAGCTCGCCTGTTACCCGTGTGAATACATCTTTAACAGGGCGATAACATGCTGAAATTGCTTAAACTCTAAACATTTTCCGGTAGCGGTCGATACTCTTTTTTTATGCCCAGAAATATCTCGCTACCGGAAATAACATCATGCTTAAAACGCTATCGATTCGTACCGGCTTGCTCTCTTTACTGGCCGTTATGACCCTTCTGCTGCTGATTGTCAGCGGCATTGGCATTTATGCCCTTACACAAAGTTCCACTTCTCTCCAGCGCATCAATCATCTTCAGGGTGAACAGATGGTGCAGCTGAATGCCGGCTATACGCTGATCCTGCGCGCGCGTAACGAAGCGGGTCAGGCCGTCCGCATGATGGAGGTCGGCCTGCTGGACGATGCGGCCAGGGCGGTCAAAACCATTAACCAGGAAGTGGCGCTGGCACAGAAAACGCTGAAGGGCGTGATCGGCGGCGGCGTGGCGGATGAGCAGGGGCAAAAGCTGCTGGATAACGTCGCCTCGAGCCTGGCGGTGTACAACCAGCAGGGTATCAGCCCGATGCTGAAGGCCCTGAACGAGCAAAGTGCGGACGGCTATTACGATCTGCTGGAAAGTAAGCTGGTCCCGGTGGCGAAGCAGTTTGATAACGATATGCAGGCGTTCCAGACGTGGAGCGAGGCGCGCGGCAAAGCGGAGGTGAGCGCCGTGCAGGCGAGTAAAACCCGTGTGCTGATCCTGATTATCGTCGCGGCGCTGCTGACGGCAGGCATTATCGTGCTGGCCTGGCTGGTGCTGCGCCATATGCTGCTCAAGCCGCTTTCAGCCTCAATTGCCCAGCTGGAGCACGTAGCGGCCGGGGATTTAACCCACACCCTGAACGCGCCGGCGAGCCAGGAATTTAATCGCCTCAACGCGGTCATCGAAGAGATGCGCCAGTCGCTGATGAACTCCGTTCTGCGGGTGCGTGACGCCAGCTCGCAGATTGATACCGGCAGCCGCGAGCTGACGGCAGGGAACCTGAACCTGGCCCAGCGCACGGAATCCACCGCCACCTCGCTGGAACAGACGGCCGCCAGCATGGAAGAGATCACCGCCACGGTGAAACTTAACGCCGATAACGCCGGGCAGGCGCATCAGCTGGCGCAGTCGGTCTCCGATACCGCCGATCATGGCAGCGAAATGGTCTGCTACGTCATTGAGAAGATGCGCGACATCGCCGGCAGCTCGGCGCGCATCGCCGATATCCTGAGCGTCATCGACGGCATTGCCTTCCAGACCAATATTCTGGCGCTGAACGCCTCCGTGGAAGCGGCGCGCGCGGGCGAGCAGGGACGGGGTTTTGCGGTCGTGGCGGGTGAGGTGCGTAATCTCGCCAGCCGCAGTGCTGATGCGGCGAAAGAGATCCGCTCGCTGATCAGCGATTCGCAAACCCACGTGAACGAGGGCAGCGAGCTGGCGCAACAGGCCGGTGAGACGATGGACGAGATCGCTACCGAAGTGCTGCGTATGACCAAACTGATGCGAGAAATTGCGACGGCGTCTCAGGAGCAGAGCCGCGGTATTGAGCAGGTTAACATTGCCGTCAATCAGATGGATGAAACGGCGCAACAAAACGCGGCGCTGGTTCAGCAATCCTCTGCGGCAACGCGTTCCCTGGAGGAACAATCGCGCGAGCTGATGGAGGCGATGGCATCCTTCAAACTGACGGCGCAAACGGCATGATAAAAATAGGGGAGCCTGTCGGGCTCCCCTATTTACGCGTTACGCGTCCGGGAATTCGCGGATCATGCGTTCAACGTCTTCAACCATGTGGTCGTTGCCGACAAAGAACGAACGGCGCTGGTGCAGGCTTTCCGGCACGATATCCAGAATACGCTCTTTACCGTCACTCGCTTTGCCGCCTGCCTGTTCGGCCAGGAATGCCATCGGGTTGCACTCGTACAGCAGACGCAGTTTTCCGTCCGGGTGGCTGGCGGTGCTTGGGTAGAGGTAAATACCACCCTTCAGCAGGTTACGGTGGAAATCCGCCACCAGCGAGCCGATATAGCGCGAGGTGTACGGGCGCTGGGTGGCTTTATCCTCTTCCTGGCAGAATTTGATGTACTTCTTCACGCCATTCGGGAATCGGATGTAGTTGCCTTCGTTGATGGAGTAGGTATTGCCCTTCTCCGGGAAGCGCATGCGCTCCTGGCTCAGACAGAAAACGCCCAGCGACGGATCGTAGGTAAAGGCGTGCACGCCGCAGCCGGTGGTGTACACCAGCATGGTGGACGAGCCATACACCACATAACCGGCAGCAACCTGCTTGCTGCCCGGCTGCAGGAAGTCTTCTTCCGTCACCGGTGTGCCAACCGGGGTGACGCGACGGTAGATGGAGAAAATGGTACCGACAGAAACGTTAACGTCGATGTTGGAGGAGCCGTCCAGCGGATCCATCAGAACAACGTATTTTGCGTGTTCACACCCTTCGAATACGACGATCTCATCTTCTTCTTCAGAGGCGATACCCGCAACGATGTCGCGCGCGCGCAGTGCTGCTTTCAGTTTTTCATTGGCGAACAGGTCGAGTTTCTGCTGAACCTCACCCTGAACGTTCTCGGCACCGCTGGCACCCAGGATATCGACCAGACCGGCCTTGTTGATATCGCGGTGGATGATCTTAGCGCCCAGCTTTATTGCCGACAGCAAAGCAGTGAGCTCACCCGTAGCATGAGAGAACTCGTGCTGCTTTTCGACAATAAATTCACCTAACGTTTTCATAACACTTTCCCTGCATCTTATGTTGAGTAAAGCGGTTGATGTCCAACAATCTTAACAAACATTCAAATATTAGCGCAGAGGTGAATCGCGCCAGCAAAATACGGATTTACCTGAAATGCGTTTCACAGCCGCTGACATGTGAGTAAAATGTGCGCCACATTGAAGAAGGATAGTGACGTATGCGCATTCATATATTGGGGATTTGTGGCACTTTCATGGGCGGACTGGCAATGCTGGCGCGCTCGCTGGGCCATGAAGTGACAGGTTCGGACGCCAATGTGTATCCGCCGATGAGCACGCTGCTGGAGAAGCAGGGGATTTCTCTGATTCAGGGATATGACGCCAGCCAGCTCGAGCCGCAGCCGGATCTGGTGATCGTTGGTAACGCCATGACCCGTGGGAATCCATGCGTTGAAGCGGTGCTGGAACGTAATATCCCGTACATGTCTGGCCCGCAGTGGCTGCATGACTTTGTCCTGCGCGACCGCTGGGTTGTCGCCGTTGCCGGGACGCACGGCAAAACCACCACCGCCGGTATGGCGACCTGGATCCTCGAAGCCTGCGGCTACAAGCCGGGGTTCGTGATCGGCGGCGTGCCGGGGAATTTCGACGTCTCCGCGCGTCTGGGCGACAGCCCGTTCTTTGTGATTGAAGCGGATGAATACGACTGCGCGTTCTTCGACAAGCGCTCCAAGTTCGTGCATTACTGCCCACGCACGCTGATCCTCAACAACCTTGAGTTCGATCACGCGGATATCTTTGACGACCTGAAAGCGATTCAGAAACAGTTCCACCATCTGGTGCGCATTGTTCCGGGTCAGGGCCGCATTATCCTGCCGGAGAACGACATCAACCTGAAGCAGACTATGGCGATGGGGTGCTGGAGCGAGCAGGAGCTGGTTGGCGAGCAGGGGCACTGGCAGGCGAAAAAGCTCAACGCGGATGCTTCCGAATGGGAAGTGCTGCTCGACGGCGAAAAAGTGGGCGAAGTGAAGTGGGGCCTGGTGGGCGAGCACAATATGCACAACGGCCTGATGGCGATCGCCGCGGCGCGTCACGTGGGCGTACTGCCTGCGGATGCCGCCAATGCGCTGGGTTCGTTCATTAACGCCCGCCGCCGTCTGGAGCTGCGTGGTGAAGCGAATGGCGTGACGGTGTACGACGATTTCGCGCACCACCCAACCGCCATTCTGGCGACGCTTGCCGCATTGCGTGGCAAAGTTGGCGGCACCGCGCGCATTCTGGCCGTGCTGGAACCGCGTTCGAACACCATGAAAATGGGGATATGCAAAGACGATCTCGCGCCGTCCTTAGGGCGTGCCGACGAGGTCTTCCTCCTGCAACCGCAGCATATTCCGTGGCAGGTGGCCGAAGTGGCCGACGCTTGCATTCAGCCAGCGCACTGGAGTGCGGACGTGGATGTCTTAGCGGATATGGTGGTGAAAGCCGCACAGCCTGGCGATCACATTCTGGTGATGAGCAACGGCGGGTTTGGTGGGATCCATCAGAAGCTGCTGGACGGTCTGGCGAAGAAAGCCGCGGCCGCAGAGTAAAAAAAAGCCCGGTGGCGCTAGCGCTTACCGGGCCTACATTTCTTCGCACGACCTTGTAGGCCGGATAAGGCGTTTACGCCGCCATCCGGCGCAAACCCGCACAGTTTACTCTTCGTTCTCAGACAGCTCGCGCAGATACTGGAAAATCAGACGCGCAGACTTCGGCGGCTTATTCCCTTCTTTCTCTTTCTTCGCGTTACGGATCAAAGAACGCAGCTGCTGGCGGTCGGCATTCGGCCACAGGTTCAGCACTTCAGGTACCGCGTCATCACCTTGCTCGATCAGACGGTCGCGGATCTGCTCCAGCTTATGGAACAGCGCAACCTGCTGGTTGTGGCGGTTCTTCAGTTTATCCAGCGCCTGACGGATCGGCTCCACGTCGCGCTGACGCAGCAGTTTCCCGATAAGCTGAAGCTGGCGGCGACGCCCTTCTTTCTTGATTTTCTGTGCCAGTTCAATGGCATCACGCAGATCCTGGTCGAGCGGGATCTTATCCAGCGCGTTCTTACCCAGTTCTACCATTTCTGCGCCAAGCTGTTTTAACTCTTCGGCGTCACGTTTAATTTCACTTTTACTGACCCAGATGATCTCATCATCTTCGTCTTCGATGTCATCACCGGGAACGTCGTCGAGCCAGTCTTCGGGCTGCTTAGTCATGTCAGGCTCCTTAAAAAAAGAGGCTAATGTTACCAGTTAAGACGCGCACTGAAAAACGGTTCTCTGTTAGACTTCACTTAACTCTCTCTTACAGTATGGCATTTGCGATGAAAGTAACCTCACAAGTTGAAGCGCAGCGTAAGATCCTGGAAGAAGCCGTCTCCACCGCGCTGATGCTCGCTTCAGGTAAATCAGATGGCGCCGAAGTGGCGGTCAGCAAAACCACCGGTATTAGCGTGAGCACCCGCTATGGCGAAGTGGAGAATGTAGAATTTAACAGCGATGGCGCGCTGGGGATCACGGTGTATCACCAGAATCGCAAAGGCAGCGCGTCGTCTACCGATCTCAGCCCGGATGCCATCGCCCGTACAGTGCAGGCGGCGCTGGATATCGCGCGGTACACCTCCCCGGATCCTTACGCTGGCGTGGCTGATAAAGAGCTGCTGGCGTTTGACGCGCCGGATCTCGATCTGTTCCATCCGGCGGAAGTGACCCCGGATGAAGCCATTGAGCTGGCCTCGCGCGCCGAGCAGGCGTCTTTGCAGGCTGACAAACGCATCACCAATACCGAAGGCGGCAGCTTTAACAGCCACTACGGCATCAAAGTGTTTGGTAACTCCCATGGCATGTTGCAGGGGTACTGCTCAACCCGCCACTCGCTTTCCAGCTGCGTGATCGCCGAAGAGAACGGCGATATGGAGCGTGATTACGCGTATACCATTGGCCGCGCGCTGGGGGATTTGCAGTCTCCGGAGTGGGTGGGAAAAGAGTGCGCCGAACGTACGCTGTCACGCCTCTCGCCGCGTAAACTCTCCACCATGAAAGCCCCGGTCATTTTTGCCAACGAAGTGGCAACCGGTCTGTTTGGTCATCTGGTGGGGGCGATTGCGGGTGGTTCGGTGTACCGTAAATCGACCTTCCTGCTCGACTCGCTGGGCAAGCAGATCCTGCCGGAATGGCTGACCATCGAAGAGCACCCGCACCTGCTGAAAGGGCTGGCCTCCACGCCGTTCGACAGCGAAGGCGTGCGCACGGAGCGCCGGGATATCGTTAAAGACGGCATTCTGACCCAGTGGCTGCTGACCAACTACTCCGCGCGTAAGCTGGGGCTGAAAAGCACCGGGCACGCGGGCGGCATTCATAACTGGCGCATTGCCGGGCAGGGCCTGAATTTTGAACAGATGCTGAAAGAGATGGGCACCGGTCTGGTGGTCACCGAGCTGATGGGGCAGGGCGTGAGCGGTATCACCGGCGACTACTCTCGCGGCGCAGCGGGCTTCTGGGTGGAAAACGGTGAAATTCAGTATCCGGTGAGCGAAATCACCATCGCCGGCAACCTCAAGGACATGTGGCGCAATATTGTTACGGTCGGTAACGATATTGAAACACGCAGCAATATTCAGTGTGGTTCTGTATTACTGCCGGAGATGAAAATCGCCGGGCAATAATCCCCGTAAAAGCGTGATTTATAATAAAAAAGGAAGTGAGCAATGCGTAAACACCTGTTAGCGATCGTCGCGGCTTCAACGCTGGTTCTTGGTTCATCTGCGTTTGCTGCCGATCTTGAAGACAACATGGACATCCTCAGTCAAAACCTGAAGGTGGTGCAGAAAACCGACGATGCGGCGGAGATGAAAGACGCACTGACCAAAATGCGTGAAGCGGCGCTGGATGCGCAAAAAGCGACGCCGCCGAAGCTGGAAAGCAAAGCGGCGGACAGCGCCGAGATGAAAGACTACCGCCACGGTTTTGACGTGCTGGGCGGCCAGATCGACGGCGCGCTGAAGCTGGCGAACGAAGGCAAAGTGAAGGAAGCCCAGGCGGCAGCCGACCAGTTTGCGGCGACCCGCAACGCGTATCACAAAAAGTATCGTTGATAGTCTGGATGAGCGGGGCGCGTTAAGCATCCCCGCTCACACTCTTCTCCCTCCCCATAAGAAAACCTTATCCACGTCACATTTCTACGAGCCTGCTCGTAATCTTTTCCACTCCGCTTACCTGTTTAGTGCCGCGTAATAGCGTGATATTCATCACGTAAATCCAGCGATTAATCCAGATTCACCGCATTTATGTGGCACAGATCACTGCCGCGGCTCGCCTTTCCACTTCGAAGTGGAAAACAACTCGCTACAAACAACGCCCCCTCGACGTTAGTTTTATTCCAGAGCCATTAACGGGGTAAGACGAGTGATTAACGGAGCGGTAATGAACGACGTTGGGGAACAGGCGGTGCAAACAGAACAGCTCGCGAACACCATGCTTCAGCAGGTCTACGCCCTGCTGGCCCGGCACAACATCATCCCCAACGCGGTACAGGAGCAGATGCTGACCTCCCACGTTCGCGCAATGGCGCACCGGTCTGTGACCGGCGAGCCGCTGCCGGAGGTTGAAGCAGAGCTGTTCGACGAAATTTCACCAGATTCAATGCAACTTGCCCGTGAAGTGGTAGCGCAGTTTGGCAATCTTCCTGATGAAGAAGCCTGGCTGCTCTCCGTTCACTTCGAAGTCGCGAAAGACAACCTTTAAGGAGCAACACATGGAACAGATTACAGTCGTGATTGGCGATCGCCTGGGTAAAGGTCAGAAAGTGGCTGCGGGTGTGGAAAAAGCCGGCGGACGCGCGGTTGTCGTACCGGGCATGGCAGCGGATATGAAGCTCGGTGACGTGATGAAAGCAGAAAACGCCACCTTCGGGATCTCGTTCTGCGGCAGCGGCGGCGCGGGTGCCATCACCGCCCAGACCAAATACGGCTACAAGGCCAAATACGGCATGCGCTCCGTGGATGAGGGGGTGACCGCTATCAACGAAGGCTGCAACGTGCTGGGCTTTGGCTTTATGGATAAAGAAGAGCTGGGCGAGCGTCTGGTACAGGCGTGGCAGAAGAAATACGGCGCGTAAGCATGAAAGAACAGTTCACGACCACGGTGAGAGTGAAGGGGAAGGGCGATGCCAAAGCGCGCGCCTTTGCCGACGCCCTCAACCACGTACAGGCCGCGGTGATGAAAGCCTCACCGCATATCTTACTGCGTATTGAGCCACAGGGTGTGCAGGTTGTTCAGGCGCAAGAAGCGGTGCGAAAAGAAGCGTTTTTGTTCTTCTTTCTGCGTCGGGAAAGACGCACCTACAGCGTGGAGCTGGATGTGACCGTCAACGTGACCGCCATCAATCTCGACCAGGTGGATTTCGTCACGCAACGCTGATTATTCATAAAAGGGCAGACTGATGTTCTTAATTATATTAATAAAATCGCTCATCATTGGCGGCCTGGTTGGCGTCGGTGTTGGAGCCGGGGCTGCACGCATGTTTCATGCGCCTACCACTCAGGGTATGGGCGCGTTTCGTACATTGGGGGAACTGAACTCCTGTGAAGGGGATCCGGCGTCCCACTTCTCCTTTGGGTTAGGTTTCTTCTTTAACGCCTGGGCCTCTTCCGTGGCCGCAGGTGCCTTCACACAGGACGTTGACCACCGCATCATCCCGAACTGGGGTGCTGCTGCACTGATGATCAAAAACCGTAACGTCGGTGAAACGCTGCATGACCCGCGCAAAATGGCGATTGCCTGCGGCATTATCGGCATGATTGTCGTGACCTTCCTTAACCTGACCGCCTCCTCCGTTCCGGCTGCGCTTCAGGTCACCGCCGTGAAGGTGCTGGTGCCTGCCGCGAACCTGCTGGTCAACACCGTGATGCCGGTGATCTTCTGGCTGGCAGCCATCGACGCGGGTAAAAAATCGGGCTTCTGGGCCACCATCTTTGGCGGCGCAGCGCAGCTGATCATGGGTAACGCCGTGCCGGGCCTGGTGCTGGGGATCCTGATCGGTAAAGGCGTGGAAGAGAGCGGCTGGAACCACGTCACCAAAGTGATGATGGCGGCGATCGTCCTGCTGTTCGTGCTGAGCGGCTTCTTCCGCGGCTTCGACATGAAGATGATCGAATCCTTCCATCTGACCGTGCCGAACTGGCTCGACATGATCCACAACTCGCTCAGCGGTAAATAACAGGAGCCTCTAAATGGAACAGAATAAAGGTTTTTGGTATGCCGACTGGTCGTTCCCGATCTTCGTTGGCCTGCTCTCCTCCGGCGTCTTCGCCGGGACGCACATGTACTACCTCTACGGCATCGGCGCGTTTAACGAAGTGGCCTTCGTGGCGATGCTGAAAGCGGGAATCGATACCGGCGTTTACGGCGCGGTGGCGGCGTTCGGCGCAAGCTTCCTGTTCGCCCGTATCATCGAAGGGTCGCTGGTCGGGATTCTCGACATCGGCGGGGCGATCCAGACCGGCGTGGGCCTCGGCGTACCGGCGCTGCTGCTGGGCGCGGGGATCATGTTCCCGGTGACCAACTTTATTGCCTCGCTGATTACCGGCCTGGTGATTGGTCTGGCGATTGGCTACGTCATCATCCTGGCGCGTAAGTTCACCATCAACCAGAGTAACTCCACCTACGGTGCAGACGTGATGATGGGCGCGGGTAACGCCTCCGGCCGCTTCCTCGGGCCGTTGATTATCCTCAGCGCCATGACCGCCTCCATTCCAATCGGCGTCGGTTCCCTGGTGGGCGCGCTGCTGTTCTACATCTGGCAGAAGCCGATTACCGGTGGCGCCATCCTCGGCGCAATGATTTTGGGCTGGCTGTTCCCGGTCGCCCTTTAATACCTGCGGGCGCTTCGGTGCCCGCCTTATCAGGAGAACCCCATGTTTGATCTACTCCTGCGCCGTGCGCGCCTCGCCGACGATACCCTGACCGATATCGCCATTCAGGACGGGAAGATCGCCGCGACAGGCCAAATTGACGCTCCCGCTCGTAAAACGGTTGAGCTTAACGGTGACGTGTTCGTCAGCGCGGGCTGGATTGACTCCCACGTCCACTGCTACCCGAACTCCCCGATCTACCACGACGAGCCGGACAGCGTGGGCATTGCCACCGGCGTCACCACCGTGGTGGACGCGGGCAGTACCGGGGCCGACGACGTGGATGATTTTTACGCCATCACCCGCAAAGCATCCACCGAGGTGTTTGCCCTGCTGAACATCTCCCGCGTGGGGCTGATTGCCCAGAACGAGCTGGCCAATATGGCCAATATTGATGCTGATGCGGTGAAGCAGGCGGTGACGCGCTACCCGGATTTTATCGTCGGCCTGAAGGCGCGCATGAGCAGCAGCGTGGTCGGTGAAAACGGCATTACCCCGCTGGAGCGCGCGAAAGCGATTCAAAAAGAGAATGGCGACCTGCCGCTGATGGTGCACATCGGCAACAACCCGCCGAACCTTGATGAGATTGCCGAGCTGTTAAGCTCCGGCGACATCATTACCCACTGCTACAACGGCAAGCCCAACCGCATTCTGACGCCCTCCGGCGAGCTGCGCGCCTCCATTACGTCTGCGCTGAAGCGCGGCGTGCGTCTGGACGTCGGCCACGGCACGGCGAGCTTCAGCTTTGAGGTGGCGAAACGCGCCATCGCGATGGGCATTCTGCCGCACACCATCAGCTCGGATATCTACTGCCGCAACCGCATCAACGGCCCGGTCGGCTCGCTGGCAAGCGTGATGTCGAAATTCCTCGCCATCGGCATGTCATTGCCGCAGGTGATTGACTGCGTCACCGCCAACGCCGCAGACGGCCTGCGCCTGACGCGCAAAGGCCGCATTCAGCCTGGCCTCGACGCTGACCTGACGCTGTTCACCCTTAAACGCCAGCCGACGGTGCTGACGGATGCTGAAAACGACAGCCTGCAGGCTGAACACATTCTGGTGCCGCTTGCCGCGATCCGCGCGGGCAAGGGCTACATGACCGAACAAGGGAGCACGGAACATGCCTTCGATTTATGAGAAGTACAACTTAAAGCAGGTTATCAACACCTCTGGCCGCATGACGGCGCTGGGTGTCTCCACGCCGCGCCCGGAGGTGGTGCAGGCGGCGATGGACGGCATGAATCACTATTTCGAGATAAAGGATCTGGTCAATAAAACCGGCGAATACATCGCGAAGCTGCTGGAGGTGGAAGGCGCAACGGTGGTCTCCTGCGCGTCAGCGGGCATTGCCCAGTCCGTGGCGGCGGTACTGGTGAAAGACAGCGACTGGCTGCTGGAAAACCTGCACGTCACACCGATTGAGAACAACGAGATCGTCCTGCCGAAAGGCCACAACGTTAACTTTGGCGCGCCGGTAGGCACCATGGTAGCGCTGGGCGGCGGCAGGCTGGTGGAAGCGGGCTACGCCAACGAATGCTCTGCCGATCAGCTGGCGGCAGCGATCACCCCGCGTACAGCGGCTATCCTCTACATTAAATCGCACCACTGCGTGCAGAAAAGCATGCTTAGCGTTGAGCAGGCGGCGGTCGTGGCGCGTAAACACGATCTGCCGCTGATCGTTGACGCCGCGGCGGAAGAAGATCTGCATACCTATTACCGATCCGGCGCCGATCTGGTGATCTACAGCGGCGCGAAGGCGATTGAAGGGCCAACCAGCGGCCTGGTGATCGGCAAAACCCAGTACGTTGAGTGGGTGAAGCGCCAGACGGCGGGCATTGGCCGCGCGATGAAGGTGGGCAAAGAGGGGATCCTCGGCCTGACCTGCGCCATCGAACACTACCTGACGGCCACCAGGGAGAGCGGGGCCGAGATGGTGGCGAAAATGACGCCGTTTATTGACGCGCTCAACACCCTGAACGGCGTCACCGCCCGCGTGGTCTGGGACAGCGCGGGTC
The DNA here is from genome assembly GCF_015159675.1 of Enterobacter cloacae complex sp. S2. Lineage (NCBI taxonomy): Bacteria > Pseudomonadati > Pseudomonadota > Gammaproteobacteria > Enterobacterales > Enterobacteriaceae > Enterobacter > Enterobacter cloacae complex sp. S2. The sequence continues at coordinate 92,113 of NZ_JADDTS010000004.1, read as the reverse complement.
GCGATATCGCGCGCACCGAGATTAAGTTTGACGAAGCGACCACCGGCGTCGGCACCGGTGAACTGGTGAACGCGCTCAAGCAGGGCGAATACGCCATTTACTTCCGTGGCTATAAAGCTAACGAAGGGATTATCGAAGCGGATGTGCGCAGCGTGAATGCTGACCAGCTGAACATCGTGTACCGCCGCATTAGCGAAGAATTAGGACAGGAGAAAAAAGCATGAAACTGACCCCCAACTTTTACCGTGACCGCGTCTGCCTGAACGTGCTGGCAGGATCGAAAGCCAACGCCAGCGCCATTTACGAGGCGGCGGAAGGTCATGTGCTGGTGGGCGTGCTCTCCAAAAATTACCCCGACGTGGCGAGCGCCGTCGCGGATATGCGCGAGTACGCGGCACTGATTGATAACGCGCTCTCCGTGGGGCTGGGCGCAGGCGATCCGAACCAGTCGGCGATGGTGAGTGAAATCTCCCGCCAGGTACAGCCGCAGCACGTCAATCAGGTCTTTACCGGCGTGGCCGCCAGCCGCGCGCTGCTGGGGCAGAATGAGTCGGTGGTCAACGGCCTCGTCTCCCCGACCGGTACCGTCGGCATGGTTAAAATTTCCACCGGCCCGCTGAGCAGCAACGCGCCGGACGGCATTGTGCCGGTGGAAACCGCGATCGCCCTGCTGAAAGATTTTGGCGGAAGCTCAATCAAGTACTTCCCGATGGGCGGCCTCAAGTGCCGTGACGAGTATAAAGCGGTGGCGGAAGCCTGCGCCCGTCACGACTTCTGGCTGGAGCCGACCGGGGGAATCGATCTGGAGAACTTTGAGGAGATCCTGCAGATCGCCCTGGACGCGGGCGTGAGCAAAATCATCCCGCATATCTACAGCTCGATTATCGACAAAGCCAGCGGCGACACGCGTCCGGAAGATGTGCGTACGCTGCTGGCGATGACGAAGAAGCTGGTGAAGTAGAACCTGCCCCTCACCCCAGCCCTCTCCCCAAAGGGGAGAGGGTGTAATCGTCCCCTCTCCCCTTTGGGGAGAGGGTTAGGGTGAGGGGAAACACACCGCACACACCCGAAGGAGCCACCATGCACACCCGTACCCTGCTTGTCGCTTCACTCTCAATGCTCGCCACCGCCGCTGTCGCCCAGACGCAATACGCCTGGGTGGGTACCTATAATCCCAACGGCGAAGGGCTGTACCGTTTTACCGTCGACCCGCAAACCGGCGCGCTCGATAACAAAACGCTGGTGAGCCAACTCCCGAACGCTGCGCAGCTTACCGTCTCGCACGACGGCAAAACGCTCTACCTGGCAAGCGAGGTGGAGCAGGGCGTGGTGCAGGCGTTGCGAATAGGCGATAACGGCGCGCTGAGCGAGCTGAATCAGGTGGCCTCCGGCGGCGCGGGGCCGGTGTATCTTTCCCTGACGCCGAACGGCAAACATTTGCTGGTGGCGAACTACGTCAGCGGATCGATCGCGGTGCTGCCCGTTAACGCAGACGGCAGCCTGGGCGATGCTACGGACACCCATCAGGACAAAGGCGAACCGGGCGCGGCAAAGCCGGAAGCTGCCGTCGAGGGCAGTTTCGCCATCAGCGATCATAACGGCCCTCACGCGCACATGATCGCCGCCGATCCGAGCGGGAAATACGTTTTTTCCACCGATTTGGGGCTGGATCGCATCTATCAGTACCGTTTTGACGATCGAACCGGAAAGCTGACCCCGAACGATCCGCCGTTTATAAGCGCATCCTCAAAAGGGGCCGGGCCGCGCCACTTCGTCTTTACGCCGAAGGGGGATGCCCTGTGGCTGATTAACGAAGAAGCCTCTACGCTCACCCATTATGCGCTGGACAGCAACGGCAGGCTGCAAGAGGGTAAAACGGTTTCAGCCTTGCCGGACGGTTATAAAGGCACCAGTTTTGCTGCCGGGCTGGCGCTAAGCGCCGACGGGAAACAGCTGTATGTCGCTAACCGTTTGCATAACAGCATCGGGCACTTTACCGTAACGGCGGAGGGCACGCTGACACATCAGGACGATGTCTGGACGCGGGGCGACTATCCGCGCACCCTGACGCTTGATAAGCAGGGGCGATGGCTGTACGTCATGAACCAGCGCAGCGACAACATTACCCGTTTCCGCGTGGCGCCGGACGGCAAGCTGAGCGCCGAGCCAGACTATACCCCGGTCGGCAGCCCATCCCAGATGGTCATTTCACCCTGAGCAGTAAGAGGACAACGACGTGCGATTTCCGAACCAACGTTTAGCACAACTTTTCGATCTGTTGCAAAACGAGACGCTGCCGCAGGACGAGCTGGCGCAGCGGCTGTCGGTCTCCACGCGAACCGTCCGGGCGGATATCACCGCCCTGAACGCGCTGCTGGCCAGCCATGGCGCGCAGTTCATTTTGAGCCGGGGCAACGGCTATCAGCTCAAAATCAATGATGTGGTGCGCTATCAACAATTGCAGTCGTCCCACCCGCGCGCGCTGCGTATTCCGCGAACCGGACCGGAGCGTGTGCACTATCTGGTGGTGCGTTTTCTGACGTCAGCCTTTTCCCTCAAGCTGGAGGATCTGGCCGATGAATGGTTCGTCAGCCGGGCCACATTGCAGAGCGACATGGTGGAAGTACGCGAGTGGTTTCACCGTTACAACCTGACGCTGGAAACCCGCCCGCGCCACGGCATGAAGCTGTTTGGCAGCGAGATGGCGATCCGCGCCTGCCTGACCGACCTCCTGTGGGAGCTGGCGCAGCAGGATAGCCTGAACCCGCTGGTGACCGACGTGGCGCTCAACGCGGGCGTGGCGGAAAAGATGGTCCCTGTCCTGCACGACGCGCTGACGCGCCATCACATTCGCCTGACCGATGAAGGCGAGCTGTTCCTGCGCTTGTACTGCGCGGTGTCGGTGCGGCGCATCAGCGAGGGGTATCCGCTGCCGGAATTCCACGCTGAAGACGTGGAAGAGAACGTACGCGAGGCGGCGAAAGATATCGCCGTGGCTATCCAGGAGCTGGCGGGCAAAGCGCTTTCACCATCGGAAGAGAGCTGGCTGTGCGTGCACATTGCGGCGCGGCAGATCCAGGAGATCGCCCCCAGCGCCATTAATGCTGACGACGACGAAGCCCTGGTCAACTATATCCTGCGCTACATCAACACCCACTATAACTACAACCTGTTGAGCGACGAGCAACTGCATGCAGATCTGCTCACGCACATCAAAACCATGATTACCCGCGTGCGGTATCAAATCATGATCCCCAATCCGCTGCTGGATAACATCAAGCAGCACTACCCGATGGCGTGGGATATGACCCTCGCGGCGGTGTCGAGCTGGGGCAAATACACGCCGTATGTGATCAGCGAAAACGAAATTGGTTTTCTGGTGCTGCATATCGGTGTCGGTCTGGAGCGCCACTACAACATCGGCTACCAGCGTCAGCCGCGCGTGCTGCTGGTATGTGACGCCGGTAACGCGATGGTGCGCATGATCGAGGCGGTGCTTCAGCGCAAATACCCGCAGATTGAGGTGACGCGCACGCTCACCCTGCGCGAGTACGAACTTGCCGATGCCATCGGCGAAGACTTCGTGATCTCCACCGCTCGCGTGAGCGAAAAATCCAAACCGGTGGTGATAATCGCCCCGTTCCCGACCGATTATCAGTTAGAGCAGATCGGCAAGCTGGTGCTGGTGGACCGTACCCGTCCGTGGATGCTGGAGAAATACTTCGACGCGGCCCATTTCCGCATTCTCGACAAGCCTGTCGACCAGCAAACGCTGTTCCGCGAACTGTGTGGGCAGCTTGAAAGCGAAGGCTTTGTCGGTGCGGAATTTCTGGAATCGGTTATCGAGCGTGAAGCTATCGTCAGCACTATGCTCGGCGACGGCATCGCGCTGCCGCACTCCCTCGGCCTGCTGGCGCAAAAAACGGTGGTCTACACCGTGCTGGCGCCGCAGGGCATTCAGTGGGGAGATGAAACCGCCCATGTCATTTTTCTGCTCGCCATCAGCAAAAGCGAGTACGAAGAGGCAATGGCGATTTACGATATTTTTGTCACTTTCCTGCGTGAACGCGCGATGGCGCGCCTGTGCCAGTGCGAAGACTTTGCGGCATTTAAGGCTGAGGCAATGGAGAGTGTGAGTCGGTTTTGACGTTCAGGCGGACAGCGGATATCCGCCTTCATTCAACGCAGATGATGCACAACCTGGTTGCTGCTGCCGCGCCAGATAAGCATAGGATCTTTTAGATCCTGCACGAACTTGCCGTCGACCAGGACGTTAATCAGATCCACCACTTCCTTCTGCTGCGCATTCAGTTCATCCAGCTTATAACCCGTCCAGACCCAAATGTCTTTTCCCGCGCACTCGCGGCGGATGCGTTTTACCAGCTTCAGGATCGCCGGCACGTTTTGCGGATGGAGCGGGTCGCCGCCGGAGAGCGAGATCCCCTGACGTTTAATGCGCGTGTCGTTCAGGTCGTTGATGATGCGGTCTTCCATCTCAGCGGTAAACGGCATACCCGAGTTCAGGCGCCAGGTGCTTTTGTTATAGCAGCCGGGGCACTCGTGAACGCAGCCTGATACAAAGAGGGTGCAGCGGGTGCCGGGGCCGTTGACGATGTCGACGGGGTAGTACTGGTGATAGTTCATCGCGAATAACCACGCCGGGTGGCGCTGCGCTTACCCGGCCTACAAAAGAGAGCGGTCCGTAGACCCGGTAAGCGCAGCGCCACCGGGCATTAACGTGGCAGCGGATTACCCGATCTGCCCATTCCCCAGATGTTTCACCCTGCGCTTCACCTCTTCCTGCTTACCGGCGTTAAACGGACGGGCGTCCGGGCTGCCGAGGTAGCCGCACACGCGACGGGTCACGGAGACGCGGGCTGCATCGTGGTTACCGCATTTCGGGCAGGTGAAGCCTTTGCTGGTGCACTCGAACTCACCGGTAAAGCCGCACTCGTAGCACTCGTCGATTGGCGTGTTGGTTCCGTAGTACGGCACGTGCTGATAGCTGTAATCCCACACGTCTTCCAGCGCCTTCAGGTTGTGCTGAATGTTCGGGTACTCGCCGTAGCAGATAAAACCGCCGTTCGCGATGGGCGGATAAGCCGCTTCGAAGTCGATCTTGTCGTACGGGTTCACCTTCTTCTCCACATCGAGGTGGAAGCTGTTGGTGTAGTAACCTTTGTCGGTCACCCCTTCCACGATGCCGAACTCGGCGGTATCCAGACGGCAGAAGCGATCGCAGAGGTTTTCGCTCGGCGTGCTGTACAGGCTGAAACCGTAGCCGGTTTCCTCTTTCCACTGGTCTACCGCATCGCGCAGGCGCTGCACAATCGCGATACCTTTCTCACGCAGGGCGTCGTTGTCATAGATGTGCTTGTCGCCAAACAGCGCGTTAATGGTTTCGTGAATGCCGATATAGCCGAGAGAGATCGACGCGCGACCGTTTTTGAAGATCTCCGACACATCATCATCCGCCTTCAGGCGCACGCCGCAGGCCCCTTCCATATAGAGAATTGGCGCGACGCGGGCTTTCACCCCTTCAAGGCGGGCGATGCGGGTCATCAGCGCCTTACGTGCCAGCTGTAAACGTTCATCCAGCAGCGCCCAGAAGGCCGCTTCATTACCTTTGGCTTCCAGCGCGATGCGCGGCAGGTTCAGGCTGATGACGCCCAGGTTGTTGCGCCCGTCGTGGATCTGCTCGCCGTTCTCATCCTCGTACACGCCGAGGAAGCTGCGACAGCCCATTGGCGTTTTAAACGAACCGGTGACTTTTACCACCTGGTCGTAGTTCAGAATGTCCGGGTACATACGCTTGCTCGCGCACTCCAGCGCCAGCTGTTTGATGTCGTAGTTCGGATCGCCAAACTTGTGGTTCAGGCCGTCGCGAATGGCGAACACCAGTTTCGGGAACACCGCCGTTTTACGGTTTTTACCGAGGCCGGAGATACGGTTACGCAGAATAGACTGCTGGATCAGGCGTGATTCCCAACTGGTTCCGAGGCCAAACCCGAAGGTCACAAACGGCGTCTGGCCGTTGGCGGTGTGCAGCGTGTTTACTTCATATTCCAGCGACTGGAACGCGTCGTAGCACTCTTTCTCGGTGCGGGAACGGGCATAACCGTCGGCGTCCGGGATCTGCCACTCTTCCGCCGTTTTACGGTGTTTGTTGAAGCTCTCGGTCACGAACGGGGCCAACACTTCATCGATGCGATTAATGGTGGTGCCGCCATAGATGTGGCTCGCCACCTGGGCGATAATCTGCGCCGTGACCGCCGTCGCGGTGGAGATGGATTTCGGCGGCTCAATCTCGGCGTTACCCATTTTAAAACCCTGGGTCAGCATGCCTTTCAGGTCGATCAGCATGCAGTTAAACATCGGGAAGAACGGCGAGTAGTCGAGATCGTGGTAGTGGATCTCACCGCGCTCGTGCGCCGAGACTACATCGCGCGGCAGCAGGTGCTGGCGGGCATAGTGCTTGGCGACGATACCAGCCAGCAGGTCGCGCTGGGTCGGGATCACTTTGCTGTCTTTATTGGCATTTTCATTGAGCAGCGACGAGTTGGTTTGCTCTACCAGGCCGCGGATCTCCTGGTTCAGGCGACCGCGTTTCTCACGCTGGACGTCACGGTCGTGACGATACTCAATGTAGGCGCGCGCCAGCTGCTTGTACGGACCAGACATCAGCTGGTTTTCAACCGCGGTCTGGATCTCGTTGATATCCACCTGGCTGCGTTCGTGCATCTGGCTGCTAACGACTTCTGCGACGGTGGCGCAGTAATCTGCGTCATCGACTCCCGCTGCTTTAGCTGCACGCAGAATGGCTTCTTTGATGCGCTCTGATTTAAACGGCACTTTACAGCCATCACGTTTCATCACATGCGGTGTCATGATCACTCCATTTTAAAAACAGGTTATCCACAGAGGTGGAGAAGTATTCACCGGGCGTATTCCTCGCCGAGGCAAAGACTTCCCGCGTGCCCAGCTCGTGTTATCCACAATTCCGGCCAGCGTTCGCGCCGTCTTGTTGTTGGAATAGTAGACGATAAATACAAGATGTTGGGTCGGCGTGCATTTTAAGTGCTACATATAGTGATTTGCATCAAACATGTTTGCGATTTTTTTGATGCAGGACAAAGTAAAAAGACGAGAGTACAAACGGCGGGCGCTGAGGCAATTGTAAAGACATGAAGGAAAAATCTGATTAATTATTCAACAAAAACAAGCGCTCAGCAGAGCCTGTGCTGAGCGCTGCTCGATTAACTCACCCCGCAGACCCAGCTCAACCCTGCCTGTAAAAAGGCTGCGGTAGCAATACTGCCCAGCACCACGGGGATGAGAAAGGAGCGATCGGGGCCATCGTCCTGTACTGGCGGTTCTTCAGCATTCAGGACGGACAATGCCTCTTCCCGGGTGCGCGCCGCCAGAAGCTGCTCACGCACCCGCTCATCCGTTAGTCTGCTGGTCAGCGTCGTCAGCAGTTGCATATGCGTACTGCCTGCTTCCGCTGGCGGAATGGCGAGCAGGAAAACCATTCTCACCTCTTCATCACCTTCCAGCCCCGGCCAGCATATCGGATCGTCAAAGAGCGCCAGACAAAATGCTGCCTGTAGAACCGCCTCGGTTTTACCGTGCGGGACGGCGAGTGCTTCACCCAGCGCGGTAGGACCTTCACTTTCGCGTTGTAAAACGCTTTCGATAAATGCCTCTCGATCGTTGATGACATTCTGCCTGGCGAGCGGCTCGGTGAGCCAGCGGATCAATGCTTCAGGCGTACGTTGGGGCGGGTTGATAAACACCCGATCGGGATGCGTCAATGCCAGCAAGTTCATATTAAGCCTCAATCAAAAAATCGCAGGTTGCGGAAGGTGAGATCGCTGTTACCGGTTGCACGGGCTCTTCCAGATAGTTGATCTGACGAAGCCCCGCCAGACTTGTCGGAACGGGAACCGGCTGTGTCCCGGCGTTAAATACGCGTAAGACGGTGCCATGCAACTGCTGCGCATGGGGCAGTGCGGAAAGGATGAGCGGCTCTGGCAAGGTCAGTAGCGAGAATTCTGCCGGAAGCCTGCGTTCGGGCAGACGCAACGCAAAGCGCTCAAGACGGCTATCGAGCGTGTGTAACGCTTGCGGTTGATAGGAAAAAGGCTGTCCAGCCGCCTGATTTTCCAGCTGGCGCAGCGTGAGGTGGTCGGCGTTGTCGGCCAGCGCGACGGTGAATGAAAAGTGCAACGGTTTCAGCAACTGGGCATCAGGAGTCTCAACCACCGTATTATTGATGCCGGAGGCCCGACCCGGTCGCCACTCGAGATCGCTGCGTCCGAGCACGCCCGTCGATTTAAACATCGTCAGGGCAATAGCTGCTGGTTCGCTGCCGATAATCTGAAATTCTTTCATGCCACGGCTAGTCACAACCAGCGCTTTACCCGGTTCCGTAACAGCGATAATGCCCTCGCTGGTTTCGATATCCACGGGCTTCTCACGATAGCGTTCTTGCCATTTTTCACCGTCATATCCCGTTTCGCGCTGGATGATTGCGAAGGGCAGTGAGGCGATAGCGTGACGGGTGTGAATATCGCTGCCGATCAGTAAACGTAGCCGGTGATCGCAGTGGCTGTTTTCCAGCGAAGCCTCGACATACAGGTTCGGATCGTCATGGCGTAATTCACAGACCAGACGAATGGATAACGGCGTTCGTGCCGTTTCCTGACGGCTGGCGAGATCCTGCGGAAGAAGCATTGTGGCCTCGACGGTTAGCTTTTCGACAAGCTTCGTTTTCACGCCGTCGACGAGCGTAAAATGCGAACAGCGCGTCGGTGTGTCGCCTGCAAGCGGCGAAAAATCGTAGCTGTCGCCCGCATCAGCACAGTCTTCGAGAGTAAAGAAAGAGGGGATGCGTCTGCCGCTGCGTTTGTCTTCCAGGGTAAGCGTTCCGGCGTCCAGCGACAGTCGATAATGCGCGTTTTCAATCTCGCTGCCCTTTATCTTTTCAGGCTCCTGAAAAGGCGCACGGTCATCTACAACGTTAACGGTGAGATAGCCGATCGGCGGCAGAACCGGTGTCTTTACCGCTACGTGCCAGCGGTAATAAGGGGGAATGGCCGTTTCGCACTCGCCCTCGGCGGTAAGGGAGATCGCCGTTCCGCCGGGCAGAATATCCCTTCTCAGGACGTCGAACGGGATGGGCAGCCCCTGATACGTCAGGGCGATATTATCAGCCCGGCTATACAGGGTGGTTATCACCACGCGCTGCGTTGGGGTAGCCAGCGGGTTAAAAATCAGCAGGTCGCCTTCCTGAGCGCAGGCGGCGGCCAGGGTTTTCACCACCAGGTTCCACAGGCTATGGCACAGCTGTTCGGTTTGTTCCAGACGATGCAGAATGTCGCGGTTGGTGGCATCGCTATTGCAGCCGCCAATTGAATCGTGGGCATGGTTTCGCAACAACTTTTTCCAGAGGGTATCGACCACCGAGAGGTTCACCGGCAGCCCCTGATGACGCGCCATGGCGATTGTCGGCTCCAGCTGTCGCAGGATGAACTGTTCGACTTCATCATTTTTCTTTTTGATGTCGTAGCGCACGGATCCGATCGTTTTATGGATGCGGGTATAGCGCGGCGATTTCAGCTCTCCTTCCCAGAGTTCAAACTGTTCACGCCGCGCGCGCAGAATATCGACGTAGCGCTCCAGCGAACTGATAACGTACCGGTCTTCATTAGGGGAGCGTGCGCTGGCGATCTGTAAAATTTTCGGCAGCGCCGGGTCGATACTGACCTGATCGCCGCCGCAGGGCAGCAGCAGGTCATTTATTCCGGCCCGCGAGCGCAGGAGATTGACCATCGGGAAGATTTTTCCCTGCAAATGGCTCGCGTCAGAGGAGATGTTTTTAGCCGCGCCGTAACCGAATGCCATCGCGCAGGCGATAACGGTCGCACCTGACGGCGCCCGCCACAGGAACTGGCTGCTTTTCGCCTGTCTGTCGTGATCGATGCCGCGCCAGAAGACGATGTTGTCGATATTGCAGCCCTGCAAAATCGTGGGCATTTGCGCATTGTGGCCGAAGGTGTCCGGAAGATACCCGACCTGCATGGCGTGCCCCAGCTTACGGGCGGCGAAGATGCCGTACTTGAGATTGCGAATAATGGATTCGCCATGCACGTTGTAGGTGTCCGTCTGGGTATACCACGGCCCTACAAAGATCCTTTTTCCTCTGACCAGTTTTTCCAGCCTGGCGCGATAATCGGGATTGATGACGAGAAAATCCTCCACTCCCGCCATCTGTCCGTCAAGGTGATAGCAGGTGTAAGCGGGGTCCTGCTCCAGCGTGTCGATGACGTCCGCAAAGTTATATGACGCCAGCACCATGCTGTCCTGGCGGGTGAAATACCACTCCTGATCCCAGTGCGTATGGGCAATGACGTGGATCTGATTCATGACCTTCCCCTTATCTGGCGTTCTTTGGGCTGACATAGAGCACGCCCAGAGCGCAAATCAATGCGCCAATAACGACGCTCGCCAGGTAGCCCGCTACATTAGTCGCCAGCGGCCAGCCCCAGACGGCTGGCAGAGGCAGCGTCTGCTTCACGCCAAGGGTAATAGCGACCAGCGCGCCGGCGACGGCACCGGTCATGAACACCGGGATAAGACGTGGGTTTTTCAGGATGAACGGGATCGCGCCTTCGGAGATCCCAATCACGCCCAGCAACAACGAGGTGCTACCGACGGTTTTCTCCTCCTGGCTAAAGACATCCGGTAATCCAAAGCGACCGTTGAGGAACGCAGCAAAGCCGACGCCGATGGAGGGGATCACGATGGAGAGTTCACGGGCGGTTAAATCAAACGTCTCGCTCATGCCATTCAGGCCGAGCGCGACCGAGCCTGCCGCCTTGTTGACCGGACCGCCCAGGTCGAACGCGGTACCTGCGGCGATCATCGCGGAATAGAACCCGCGTCCTGTGTCACCTGCCGAGGTAAAAAAGACCACCATCAGCTGGTTAAGCGAGCCAAAAATCGGGTTGATCAAATATTCCATGACCATCACCAGCGTAATGCCGGTGATGAGTGGGACGACAAGCATGGTTTTAATGGTGGTGAGCTGCTGATGGACGTGAATCGAATCATTGAGCCAGCGCACCAGATAGCCCACAAAAAAGCCGATACCAATGGCACCAAAAAAGCCGGATGGCATAAAGCCTTCGATATCAAAGAAGCGCTTATAGACTTCGTCTGACATGATGCCGCCGATAAGCCCGGGGATAAGCGCGGGTTTACCAGCAATGGAAAACGCCAGATACATCGCAAAAACGGGATACATGAACTTAATGGTCATAAAGCCCACTTTATCCAGCACGCTGAACGGCGAATGTTCGATGTTAATAAACTGCCCGGTAATTTTGGCCGTCGCCATCATCAGCCCGCCCATCACCACGACCGGCAGCATATAGCTGATGGCCGCCATAATATGGCCAATAAAAATCTGGTAAGCCGAACGCTGGAGATCGTCTTCTTGTGCGACAGTGGTGACGTTTTTTTCCATGGCCAGCGCCCGACGCAGATAGCGATCGGTATGTTTGATCAGCTCTTGTGTGCGGGTTTGAAGGTGAGGAAGGTTTTCAAAACGCTCGGCATCCTGAATGGGAACGTCAGTTGCCAGAATAATGGCCGTGGCGGAGGCGATATCCTGTTTTGTTAAGCGGTTTTGAACGCCATCGCTGCCCTGCGTTTCGACCTTTACCTCAATATTGTGCTCGTTAGCCCATGCAATAATTTTATTTGCCGCCATAAAGGTGTGTGCGATGCCTGTTGGACAGGCTGTTACCGCGACAACTTTTTGTTTCGTCATTGTCATAATTCCCTGAATGTGAAAACAGGGGAAGTATAAAGAGAACCTAAAACAGTTTTTAATGTTTGCTAATACTAATTACGTATCGTGATACGCGTAAATGCAATGTGTGAAGCGCCTTCCAGAGACTATTTCTCTGTTGTGTTAATATCATGTTGGGATTAAACGGGGCGTAATAGATGAATTCATTCCAGGGAAGTGAGCGTTTGATATTTGAATACATTCAGCATCATGCATATAATATTTCTAATATATCGGCAAAAGAGATTGCCCGTGACACCTTTACCACGACAACATCCGTTAATCGTGTATGTAAAAAAATGGGCTATAAAAGCTATACCGAGCTTCGGTACCGTTTTTTACGCGACCATTTTACGCCTGCACCTGCCGCCCCCGACATGGGGTCACAGGCGGATGATATTGTGACAGAAATGGCCAGGTTGCTTACGCATTCCAGCCATATCTATCTGTACGCACGGGGAGCCTCGCTCACCAGCCTCAACTACCTGTCGCGCTTTTTGTCGCTGGCGAGCCTGCCGCACCTTATTTTGAATGACATGCACCAGCTGACGCGGGTATCGAAGGGGACGCTGGTGTTGATCAGTAAATCCGGGGAGACGCAGTCGCTGATTGAAATGGCGCGTAACGCGCTGCGCAAAGGGTTGAAGATTATTGCGATTACCCGTCAGGGGTCGACATTGGTGTCGATCTCAACGCTATGCTGGCCGTTACCAATCGACATTAACGCAGTGTCTTTGTATCAGCGGGAAGGTCAGCTTGAACTGTTGAGTGCCGTGGACCGTATCGGCTGCAGGCTGCTACAGCACGATACGGTGTAGTCAGGCCGTCAGAGCTGCTTAACTATTCCCAGACGTACGGCATAATCATTTTCATGGTTGCCGTCATCGTTGATATAGGTTTTATCCAGCGATACAAGCTCGACGTAAGGCGTCCAGCCGTCGTCGAGCTTGTAGTTGAATGCGACGGTATGCTCCCAGTAGGTGTCATCCCCGGTTCCCTGATCGACGTTATCCTGCCAGCGGAAGCGCGGGTTGTAGGACATACCGAATTTGCCGATGTTATACGCGAACCAAATGTCGAACTGGTGTGACTGGCGGCGGGTATAACCGCTGCCGTCGAGTTCTTTATCGCTGTGCGCGTCATTGACGGTGTTATAGCGGTAGCGGGCGGAGAGATTCAGACCGTTATCGAATGCTTTCCAGCCCTGAATAAAAGGGCGGTAATGCGTATTGCTGGTGGTGAAGACGATTACCATCCCTGGCGCAACGGCGAAACCATTTCCCAGATCAAAACGCCAGCGCGTTTCGATTTCCTGTGCCGCTTCCGTTAGCCCTTTGTCGTCGGGATTATATCTGTCGGTATCACCAAAAAACGTATCGTTATGGTTTTGTGCGGCTTCAACGGAAAAGTAAAAACCGTTATTCGCCTGATGCATGACCTTAATACGTGAATCATTTACATCTGAGCGTGTATTATGACCAAAGCGAAGATCGACGGACGTATTTCCGCACCATCCCTGCGTGCTCAATAATAATACGCTAATACACGTTGCTTTAATAATTGTCTTTTTCATAATATCCTGCCGAGGTTATTTAATTGGCAGGCTATTTTTATTTTGAGTGCGCCATATTGTAAAAGTTATCGTCGTACATTTAGCGTATCGCTAAACATAAAAAAAGAGATACAGCATGCTGTATCTCCTGAGGTTTATTCCTGTACCCACCAGATAGCTTCAAACGGGCGCAATAGCAACGTATCGGGTCGGAAGGGAACCTCTTCATAGTTGCTGAGTGCCACCTGCCATGCTCGCTCTGCGGGGGCGGGCTGCCACTGCTGGCGCTCGTGGCTCAGGTTCGCCACCACCATCAGCGTTTGCCCCTGCCACTGACGGCGATAGCACCACAGGGAAGGGTGGTCAGGCAGGAGATCCTCATAATCCCCCCACGTCAGCACCGGCAGGGTTTTGCGCAGGCGAATCAGCGACTGATAGGTGTAAAACACCGAATCGGGGTCGTCCAGCGCCGCGCGGGCGTTCACGGTTTCGTAGTTTTCGCAGACACCAATCCACGGTTCGCCCCCGGTAAAGCCCGCATTGTGCGAGGCGTCCCACTGCATCGGCGTGCGCCCATTATCACGTGACTTACTCGCCAGAATCGCCAGCAGTTCATCCGTATCGCGGCCGTTCGCCCGCTGTTCGGCGAACATATTCAGGCTTTCTACGTCGCGGTAGTCGGTGATACGGCTGAAATGCGGGTTGGTCATGCCCAGCTCTTCACCCTGATAGATATACGGCGTGCCCTGCATCCCGTGCAGCACCATGCCGAGCATTTTCGCCGCCGCCACGCGGTGTTCCCCTTCGTCACCAAAGCGTGACACGATGCGCGGCTGGTCATGGTTACACCAGAACAGCGCGTTCCAGGCTTTGTTGTGCATCCCCTGCTGCCAGTGGCGGAAAAGGGTTTTCAGCGCCACAAAATCCGGCTTCGCAAGCGTCCACTTTTCGCCGCCGGGGTAGTCGACCTTCAGATGATGGAAGTTAAAGGTCATCGACAGCTCGCGCCCGTCGAGCGACGCATACTGCTGACAGTTCTCCAGCGAGGTGGAGGACATCTCGCCCACCGTCATCAGGTTGCGCGGCGTAAAGACATCCCGGCTCATCTCCTGGAGATATTCGTGGATGCGCGGCCCGTCAGTGTAGAAACGGCGACCGTCGCCGATGGTGTCGTCCGGGAAATCCTGATCTTTTGAAATCAGGTTAATGACGTCCAGACGCAAGCCGTCCACGCCGCGATCGGCCCAAAACTCGCACACTTTTTTCAGCTCGGCGCGCACCGCCGGGTTTTCCCAGTTGAGATCCGCCTGCTCCGGCGCGAACAGATGCAGATAATACTGCTCGCTTTCGGCATGCCAGCGCCAGGCGTTGCCGCCAAACTTGGAGCGCCAGTTGTTGGGAAGCGCGTCCGGCGTACCGTCGCGCCAGATATAGAACTCACGGTACGGACTCGCTTTATCCAGCGACTCACGGAACCAGGCGTGCTGCGTGGACGTGTGGTTAAAGACCATATCCAGCACAATGCGGATGCCACGTTCATGCGCCCGGGCAACCAGCTCGTCAAAGTCGTCCAGCGTGCCGTAGGTCGGGTCGATGGCAGTGTAGTTCGCCACGTCGTAACCGTTATCCACCTGCGGCGAGATATAAAACGGCGTCAGCCAGATGGCGTCAATGCCAAGGGTTTTCAGGTAGTCAAGGCGCTGCGTTACGCCGCGCAGATCGCCGGTGCCGCTGCCGGTGGTATCCTGAAAACTCTTTGGGTAAATCTGATAGATAACGCCGTTCTGCCACCAGTGAGGAAGGGTATTCATAGTACGTTCCTGCAAATGCGAAGGGGCGCAACTGCGCCCCGAAAAAGGGAATTAAACAATCTGCAACGTGCCCTGACGGAACTTACGCTGGTAAACCACGGTAGTCAGCGCCATTGGGATGATAATCGCCACCGCCATCGCCAGCGCAAATACCTGCCAGAATGAAGGCTGAATGGAGAGGATACCCGGCAGGCCGCCGACGCCAATCCCGTTTGCCATTACGCCGTTCAGGCCGCACAGCAAGCCCGCCAGACCGGAGCCGATCATCGCGCAGAGCATCGGGAAGCGATATTTCAGGTTGATACCGTACATCGCCGGTTCAGTGACGCCGAGGTAAGCGGAGATAGCAGCCGGAACGGAGATCTCACGCTCGTTGTGCTTACGGCTGACGATGATGATGCCGGTTACCGCCGAGGCCTGCGCAATGTTAGACAGGGCGATAATCGGCCAGACCGGCGTGCCGCCGAGGCTCTGGATCATCTGCATATCGATCGCCAGCGTGGTCTGGTGCACGCCGGTGATCACCAGCGGAGCGTACAGGAAGCCGAACAGTGCGGCGCCAATCGGTGCGAAGCTGCCGGTCATCAGGTGACGGACCGCGAAGGCCACGCCGTCGCCAATCATGCGGCCAAACGGACCGATAAAGGCATGCGCCAGGAACACCGCCAGGATCAGCGAGCAGACCGGGACCACCACCAGATAGAGATAGTCCGGCACGATGCGCTTCAGACGTGTCTCAATAAAGCCCAGCGCCAGACCCGCCAGCAATGCCGGGATAACCTGCGCCTGGTAGCCCACTTTGGCGATGGTAAACAGGCCGAAGTTCCACACCTCTGGCGTTTGCTGACCAAGTAAGTAAGCGTTCATTAACTGCGGAGAGACCAGCGTCACGCCGAGTACGATTCCGAGAATGGGCGTTCCGCCCATCTTGCGCACCGCTGACCAGCAGATCCCGACCGGCAGATAGAAGAAGATGGCTTCGCCAATCAGCCACAGGAAGTCATAGATGCTTTGCAGCGCCGGGTACATCTGCGCCAGGGTTTTGCCGTCGCTCATTGGCACATCGCCGATGACGTTACGGAAGCCCAGAATTAAGCCCCCGCTGATCAGCGCCGGCAGCAGTGGGAAGAAGATCTCCGCAAAATGGGAAATCAGCTGCTCATGCCATTTCATATTCTGGCGCGCTGCCTTCTTCGCCTGCTCTTTATCGGCGGAAGAGTGCCCGGTAGTCGCCAGCAGAGCCTGATAGTAATCGCCCACTTCGGTACCAATCACCACCTGGAACTGCCCGGCGTTGGTGAAGCAGCCTTTAACCATTTTCAACTCTTCAATGGCTTTCGGATTGGCTTTGGCCGGATCGTTCAGCACGAAGCGCAGGCGGGTAATGCAATGGCTGACGGTGGCGATGTTCTCGCGTCCGCCGACCAGGACGATCAGCTGATCGATATCGGCTTGTTTGACTTTACTCATCATGAAACCTCATGACAGATGGTGAAAGGGGTTATGACCTGTGCGCAAGCCTACTCCTTCAACGTGACGGCGAAAATGGGAACGTTCCCGAAATCGGGCGAAGATCACAATAATCCATTCAAAAAAATTATGAGAGGCGGGCTGGAATAACGATCTGACGGGGCTCGGTACGCCCGGTAATTTGCTCGATCAGCTGCGCGGCAGCCTGCCGGCCAGACTCGGCATAACCCGGGTCAACGCTGATAATCTCCGGGTGTAAGAACTTCATCAGCGGCGTGCTTCCCACGCTCGCTAACTGCAGCTCCCCGATGCGTTGTTCCTGCAAATATTTGCTCGCACCCAATGCAAGGGTATCCGTGGCGCACACCAGGGCGGTGGTTTGTGCAGTCAGCACGCTGGCGACCTGCTCATATCCCTGTTTCATACCCAGTCCAGGCAGCGCGGCCACGGCGGGGAGATTGTTTTTTTTACAAAACGCCAGGTACGCTTCATGGCGACGCTTGCCGGTGGTGATGTCGGCATGCGGCACGCCGAGATAGCTGATATGCCGATGGCCCTGCTCATACAGGCGCTGCATCAGGATCACGATTGCCCCTTCGTCATCGTAACAGACAGAGGCAAACCCGCTGGCGTCGCGCGCCAGCAGCACCAGAGACGGCTGCCAGGGTTTAAGCATGTCCTCTTTAAGGCCGGTAAACCCGAACAGCACTACGCCATCAATGTTGCGGCGCTGAAGCATACCGAGATGCTCCTCCACCATTTGCGCGGAAAACTTACTCTCCATCATGATCGGATCGTAGCCCTGCTCGTAGAACGCGGGCAGCATCGTCTGTACGGCGAGGTTTTCGGAGAGGGAATCCAGACGCGAGACAATAATGGCGACCACTTTATCGCTCTGCCCGCGCATGGCGCGCGCGGAGCGGGAAGGGGAAAAACCGTGCTGATTCATCACCGCCTCGACGCGCTCGCGTGTGCGCTCGCTGACACCGCTTTCGTTGTTAAGCACGCGTGAGACGGTCGATTTCCCCACGCCGCTTAAACGCGCGATGTCTTTAATCGTAAGGCGGTTCTGCATGCTGTATTCCCTGTAACAACGATAAAATAATCAGTTGAGCCTAATGCTATCCTGCGAATTCGCTATGGGCAAAGTCTGGTTTACGTGCGGTTTATTTACGAGGGGGTATCATACCGCCCGAATAGTCACAAAAGGTATGGTTAAATCCTTATACTGCGCGACGACATCCCATTTTTAACTTACCGGAGGCCACATGGATCCCGATCCCACACCTCTCCTGACCAGGAGAAAACCTTCTTTCCGGTAAGCCAGCCTTTTGCTGTCTCACCGGCGTGAGGCAGCAACGTTCATACGTTCCTGCTTGATAAATTAAGTGCCTGACAGGTACGGCTCTGCCACGCCTGCGGGAAAACTGCGTCCGCCTTTCCGGATGCGGGGGAATGACTATGCTGAAAAATATCACCCGGCAGCTGTTCGCGCAGCTGAGCCGCCACCTGCCACATCGCCTGATTGCGCGCGATCCGCTGCCAAATGCCAGCACCCTGGCGGGCGCGGAAATCCCCGCTTCCCTGACCGAGCGCTGCCTGAACGTGGCGGCGATGGATGAAAGCGAAGTCTGGCGCGCCTTTGGCGGCCACCCGGAAGGGCTGAACGCGCAAGAAGTGTCAAAAATCCGCGAGGAACATGGCGATAACCAGATCCCGGCGCAAAAACCCTCTCCATGGTGGGTCCACCTGTGGCTCTGCTACCGCAATCCGTTCAACCTGCTGCTGACGGTGCTCGGGATTATCTCTTACGCCACTGAAGATCTGTTTGCCGCAGGCGTAATTGCCCTGATGGTGGGGATCTCCACGCTGCTTAACTTTATTCAGGAAGCGCGCTCCACCAAAGCGGCGGATGCGCTGAAAGCGATGGTCAGCAATACTGCCACCGTGTCGCGCGTGATTAATGACCTCGGCGAAAACGCCTGGATTGAACTGCCCATTGACCAGCTGGTGCCGGGCGATCTGGTGAAGCTGGCGGCGGGGGACATGATCCCGGCGGATTTACGCATCATCCAGGCGCGGGATCTGTTCGTCGCGCAGGCGTCACTCACCGGTGAATCCCTGCCCGTAGAGAAGGTGGCGAGGACCCGCGATCCGCAGCAGATGAACCCGCTGGAATGCGACACCCTGTGCTTTATGGGCACCACGGTGGTCAGCGGCACGGCGCAGGCCATTGTCACCGCTACCGGCGGCAACACCTGGTTTGGGCAGCTTGCCGGACGCGTCAGCGAGCAGGAGAGCGAGCCGAACGCATTCCAGAAAGGCATTGGCCGCGTCAGCATGCTGCTGATCCGCTTTATGATGGTCATGACGCCGATTGTCCTGCTGATCAACGGCTACACCAAAGGTGACTGGTGGGAAGCGGCGCTGTTCGCCCTCTCCGTGGCTGTCGGCTTAACGCCGGAAATGCTGCCGATGATTGTCACCTCCACGCTGGCGCGCGGGGCGGTCAAACTCTCTAAACAAAAGGTGATCGTCAAACACCTCGATGCCATCCAGAACTTTGGCGCGATGGATATTCTTTGCACCGATAAAACCGGCACCCTGACCCAGGACAAAATCGTGCTGGAGAACCACACCGATATCGCCGGAAAGACCAGCGAACGGGTGCTGTACAGCGCGTGGCTGAACAGTCACTACCAGACAGGGCTGAAAAACCTGCTCGACGTGGCGGTGCTGGAAGGTGTGGATGAAGAGTCTGCCCTCATGCTCTCCGGCCGCTGGCAGAAGGTGGACGAAATTCCGTTCGACTTTGAACGGCGCCGCATGTCGGTGGTGGTCAGCGAGCAGCCGGACGTACATCAGCTGATCTGCAAAGGGGCATTGCAGGAGATCCTGAATGTTTCCACGCAGGTGCGTCATAACGGCGAGATCGTGCCGCTGGATGAGACCATGCTGCGCCGCATCAAACGCGTCACCGATAACCTGAACCGTCAGGGGCTGCGCGTGGTGGCGGTAGCAAGCAAGTTCCTGCCCGCGCGGGAAGGGGACTACCAGCGTATCGATGAATCCGATTTGATCCTCGAGGGTTACATCGCATTCCTCGATCCGCCGAAAGAGACCACCGCGCCGGCGCTGAAAGCACTGAAAGCGAGCGGGATCACCGTCAAAATCCTGACCGGCGACAGCGAGCTGGTGGCGGCCAAAGTGTGCCACGAAGTGGGCCTGGACGCGGGCGACGTCGTGGTGGGGAGCGACATTGAGCACCTGTCCGACGATGAGCTGGCCGAGCTTGCCCTGCGCACCACGCTGTTTGCCCGCCTGACGCCGATGCATAAAGAACGCATCGTCACTCTGCTGCGTCGTGAAGGGCACGTGGTGGGCTTTATGGGCGACGGCATCAACGATGCGCCAGCCCTGCGTGCGGCGGATATCGGTATCTCCGTGGACGGCGCGGTGGATATCGCCCGCGAGGCGGCAGATATCATTCTGCTGGAAAAGAGCCTGATGGTGCTGGAGGAGGGCGTCATCGAAGGGCGTCGCACCTTCGCCAATATGCTCAAATACATCAAAATGACCGCCAGCTCCAACTTCGGTAACGTCTTCAGCGTGCTGGTGGCGAGCGCCTTCCTGCCGTTCCTGCCGATGCTGCCGCTGCACCTGCTGATCCAGAACCTGATGTACGATGTCTCTCAGGTCGCCATCCCGTTTGATAACGTGGACGACGAGCAGATCCAGAAGCCGCAGCGCTGGAACCCCGCCGATCTGGGGCGCTTTATGCTGTTCTTTGGGCCGATCAGCTCCATCTTTGACATTCTGACCTTCTGCCTGATGTGGTTTGTGTTCCACGCCAATACCCCGGAACACCAGACGCTGTTCCAGTCCGGCTGGTTCGTGGTGGGGCTGCTGTCCCAGACCCTGATTGTGCATATGATCCGCACCCGCCGCATTCCGTTTATCCAGAGCCGTGCCGCATGGCCGCTGATCGTGATGACGGGCATTGTGATGGCGCTCGGGATCGCGCTGCCGTTCTCGCCGCTTGCAAGTTACCTGCAACTTCAGGCGCTGCCGCTGAGCTACTTCCCGTGGCTGGTGGCGATCCTCGCGGGTTACATGGTGCTGACGCAGATGGTCAAAGGGTTCTATAGCCGTCGGTATGGATGGCAGTAACGGCAAGCCCGGTGGCGCTGCGCTTACCGGGTCTACGATCCGAACGTAGGCCGGGTAAGGCGAAGCCGCCACCGGGCAGCTGGCTTTCCTCCCAAATTCAACAACCTGTGATCTCCGTCGGCGCATTCGCTTGACGACAATTTGAGCGCATGTTAACAGAATGTTTTGCCTTTATTTGGCCCGTCTGATAAGGAACATTCATGTTACGGTACAGTCTCTTAACCGCCGGGCTTATGCTCGGCGCCTCCGCCTTTGCCGCCCCGGCAGGCGACCTTCCCTTAATGCCCTGGCCTGCGAAGGTTGAACGCCCGACCACGCAGGGTGCGCTGGTGCTTAACAATCAACTCACCGTGAGCGTCAGCGGCGACGATCTGGGGGATGCGGTCAACCGCCTGCGCCAGCGCATCGCCCTGCAAACCGGCTGGACGCTACAGCCGCAGGCCGAAAAACCTGACAAGCCAACCATCCGTATTTCCATCGCTAAAAAAGTGAAGCCGCAGCCGCTGCCGGACAGCGATGAGAGCTATAAACTCACGGTGGACGCCAACGGCGTAAATATCTCCGCCAACACCCGCTTCGGCGCGCTGCGCGCCATGGAAACCTTGCTCCAGCTGATGCAGAACGGTGCCGAAAACACCTCGATTCCGTGGGTTAGCATTGAAGATTCGCCGCGCTTCCCGTGGCGCGGGCTGCTGCTCGATTCAGCGCGCCATTTCATCCCGTTACCCGATATCAAACGCCAGATCGACGGCATGGCCGCGGCTAAGCTCAACGTCCTGCACTGGCATTTGACGGACGATCAGGGCTGGCGCTTTACCTCGAAGCGTTATCCAAAATTAACCCAGCTTGCCAGCGATGGGCTGTTCTACACCCCGGAGCAGATGCGCGAGATTGTGCGTTACGCTGCCGAGCGCGGCATACGCGTGGTGCCGGAAATTGATATGCCGGGCCACGCCTCGGCGATTGCCGTCGCCTACCCGGAGCTGATGAGCGCGCCGGGGCCGTACGCCATGGAGCGCCACTGGGGCGTGCTTAAGCCAGTGCTGGATCCCACCAAAGAGGCGACCTATACCTTTGCCGACGCGATGGTCAGCGAACTGGCGGCGATCTTCCCGGATCCGTATCTGCATATTGGCGGCGATGAGGTTGACGACAGCCAGTGGAAAGCGAACGCTGCGATCCAGAGATTCATGCGCGACAACAAACTGGCGGACAGCCATGCGTTGCAGGCGTATTTCAACCGCAAGCTGGAGACGATCCTTGAGAAGCACCACCGGCAGATGGTTGGCTGGGATGAGATCTACCATCCCGATCTGCCGAAAAGCATTCTGATCCAGTCCTGGCAGGGACAGGACGCGCTGGGGCAGGTGGCGCAGAACGGCTATAAGGGCATTCTCTCTACCGGTTTCTACCTCGATCAGCCGCAATCCACCGCCTACCACTACCGCAATGAAATTGTGCCGCAGGGGTTGAACGGCGTGGATGTGATAGCAGACACCGACAGCGTCCAGAGCTGGGCTTTCTCCATGCCGCGTCTGAAAGGCAAGCCGGTGGAAGGCAGCTTTACGCTGGTGAAAGGCGATGCTGGCTGGCGCGGATTCATTGATTTTGCCGGGAAATCGCGTCGGGCGGTGGATAACATTCAGTGGCGGGACGACAATCAGGTAACGTTTACCGTTGATACCTGGATGGGTGAAACGCGTCCGGTCGTTTCTGTTGAGAACGATAAGCTCAGCGGCTATTTCCTGGTGGGTAACGCCCGCTACCCGATTAGCGGCACGCGTCTGGACGAGGTGCCGAAAGGCGTTCCGCCGGTGGTGCCGGACCCG
Source organism: Enterobacter cloacae complex sp. S2 (assembly GCF_015159675.1). NCBI lineage: Bacteria > Pseudomonadati > Pseudomonadota > Gammaproteobacteria > Enterobacterales > Enterobacteriaceae > Enterobacter > Enterobacter cloacae complex sp. S2. The sequence continues at coordinate 69,424 of NZ_JADDTS010000004.1, read as the reverse complement.
GCGAACGAGGCCAATCTGCTCGGCGGTGAAGCCGCGCTGTGGGCGGAAAACGTAGTCGCGCCAGTACTGGATATCCGTCTGTGGCCGCGCGCCTTTGCGGTGGCGGAGCGGCTTTGGTCGGCGAAGGACGTCAACGACATCGACAACATGTATACCCGGCTCCAGGCGATGGACAGCTGGTCCACGGTATCGGTTGGGCTACAGCAGCATACCCAGCAGCAGGTACAGTTCACGCGCCTCGCTAACAATGCGGATACCTTGCCGCTGCAAATCCTCGCCCAGGCGCTTGAACCGGCGCAGTATTACACCCGTCAGCATCTTAAGTTCCAGGCTGGAAACTATCATCAGTTTGAGCCGCTCAACCGGCTCGCTGACGCGCTAAACGCGGAAAGTGCGACCGTGCGTCAGATGAATAAATGGGCTGACCGTCTGGTGAGCGATGCGGAAGACACGGAGAGCGCCGACGCGCTGCGCCACGTCTTTAACCGCTGGCAGAACAACACCAGCGACGTGCTGGCCTTGAGCGAAAACAGCTATCAGTTGAAGGCCATCAAACCGGTAATTCAGGAGGTGGACAAGCTGGCCTCGATTGGCCTGCGGCTGACGGATCTGGTGGCACGTCAGGGAACGCTGGATGATAAAGAGATCGCGTCGATCCAGAGCGAACTGGATAACGCGGCGAAAATCCAGGACGAAGTGGTGATTGCGGCGGTGTACCCGCTGGAAACGCTGCTGCGTGCGACGCAGAATCAGTAGAAAAAAATACCCCTCACCCCAACCCCTCTCCCCATAGGGGCGAGGGGCACTATCGGTACCCTCTCCCCTTTGGGGAGAGGGTTAGGGTGAGGGGTAAGGTTTTTCCACTCAGTTCTTCAACACCCACGCCTCTTTCCAGTGCGCGCCAACGCCAGGCTCAAACTGGTTTGCGGTTGGGCTGTACTGCACGCAGTAGCCGCTGTACGGGAAAGGCTTACATTCGTAGGTCTTACCGTCTTTTGGCTGTAGTACCACGGTGCCTGCTTTGTACGAGGCGATATTCTCCGGGAAGGTAAAGTCGTGGTGGCCGGTGCTGTCCGCAGCCGCATCGCTTTCCAGCATCAGGTTCAGCACGTCCTGGGCGAACATCGTGCCGTCTTTATTGGTCGCGTAGTATTTCAGCATATGGTGTCCCGCCGTCACGTCAGTCAGCGTCATGGTCACGTCCTGATTGACGTTGTTCATGTCCTGCTTCAGGTAACCTTTTTCCGCACCGTGGTGGTTCATCACGTGCGCTTCAAAATTAACGTCACCCTGCGTGTTGACGTGGAAGGTGACGGTCGCGTTGCCATGTTCGATTTTGCTGTATTGCAGATCGGAAACGGCGATGGTCTCGCTCACCTGCGCTTTTTGCTCTTCATAGGAGATGGCAACGGATTTCAGCGTGCTGCCGTCTTTCACGAATACGCTGTTGGCGCCGTGAACCGGGCTGATGTCACCGGCTTCATCTTTCACACCGACGCGGACATCGCTCTGAGCGGTGTTGATCTTTTGCGCCAGATCGTAAGACCACTGGTTAGCGTCGCCTTGTTCAGCAGAGCCGATGGTCATTTCGGTACGCATGGCGGTCACTTCACCGTTGGCGTCGAAGAAGCGTGCGATAACCTTATCGCCCACGTTCAGGTTATTACCGGCAATCTGGCCGCTAAGGGTTTTGCTCCATTCGGAAACGATCGCAGGCGTTTCATCCGGGGTAACGTTGCCACCATTCCCGAAATCAACGTCAATGGCCTGATAAAAGCTATTTGAGGTGTCCGCAATTTCCCACACGCCGTAAATAACCTGGTACCCCGTACGCGCAGGAACATTGCAAGTCATAGATTTTGTTACGGCTGGTGCCTGACTATTTCCGTTGATCGTACAGAATGGAGTTAATTCAAATTGATCGCGAGTCAGCGGCTTATTTGGATCCCAATTTTGTTTGGTGATGTAATAGCGCCAGTTAGTGGTTTTATGCGGTGCAGTATGATGCCAGACGAACTCATGCGGGCCTGCTGTTATCGGGTTTTTGGTCCAGGCATTCAGGCTTTGCTTATCCAGCTGAGAATACTGGGAAATACCTGCACTGGCGAGCTGGCCGTCCGGCGGCATAGCGCCGGTCGGGAAACCGGAAGTTTTTTCCACGCTCTGCGGTTCATACTGTACAGCGCCGCAATCAATATTTTGGCCAAGCTTACACATATAGGCGCGGCTGGCTGGAGATTCAATATAGCCGTGAGCAAATGCCGACGATGCAACGGTCACTGTCGCGAGGGCAAGTGCAATTTTTGAAAGTTTCATTACTCATCCATTATTAGAGAATATTACCGGGTGGAGAAGCTTAATAATGGACGGTGCGATTTGTCATTTTATATGGAGAGTAAAAATAGTCGAAATAAAAAGGACAGCTAAGCTGCCCTTTCTTAATTGAATTGAATTAGCGACGTACGGCAATCGCTTCAATTTCAATTTTCACGTCTTTTGGCAGACGCGCCACTTCCACGCAAGAGCGAGCCGGGAAGGTCGCGTTGTGCTCGGTGAAGAACGCTTCGTAAGTGGCGTTAACGGTCGCGAAATCATTCAGATCTTTCACGAACACAGTGGTTTTGACGATATCGCCCACTTTCAGACCGGCAGATTCCACGATCGCCTGCACGTTTTCCAGCGACTGACGCGCCTGCGCCGCTACGTCGGCTGGCACTTCACCGGTTTTTGGGTTCACCGGGATCTGACCAGAAGTGATGATCATGCTGCCCAGATCAACGCCCTGAACGTATGGGCCGATAGCCGCTGGTGCATTTTCCGTCGCGAGTACTTTGCTCATTTTTTCTCCAGAATTACAGCGTTAAGAATGTTCCCGGCCATTATAACAGCCGGGATTTCATTACCAACCTCAATTAGTTGGCCAGCACCACATAATGAGAAAACTCTTTTTCGCAGTATTTGCATTTGAGTGCGATGTCATTGGCGCGTTTTTTCACTGCGAAACTGGAGGAAACCGGCTCAGCATGACTGATGCAGTTGCTGTTCGGGCAGACCAGCACGCTTTCGATGCGATCCGGCAGGCTTGGGCGGGATTTGCCCACCACGTCGTAATCGTCGATGCGGTTAACCGTGGCGTCCGGCGCGTACAGCGACAGCTGGTTAACCTGCTCGTCGGTCAGGAAGGTGTTCTCGATTTTGATCAGGTCTTTACGGCCCATTTCACCCGACGGCAGGTTCAGGCCGATGGTGATGCGCTGGTCGGTTTCGGTCAGTTTGAACAGCGTCAGCAGCTTAAAGCCCACCTGCGCAGGGATGTGGTCAATCACGGTGCCACGCTTGATGGCTTCAACCTGGAGTTTGTTATCGTGTGTCATGGTCGTCTCCCCTTACAGAGCTAATTCGCGATTCAGAACCAGTGCCAGTAACGCCTGGCGAGCGAAGATGCCGTTTCCGGCCTGCTGGAAGTACCAGGCGTGCGGCGTTTTGTCCACGTCTGTGGTGATCTCATCGATGCGCGGCAGCGGGTGCAGCACCTTCATATTGTCACGCGCGCCTTCAAGGTCGCTGGCGCGCAGCACGAACTGCGCCTTCACGTTGGCGTACTCGGACGGATCCAGACGCTCTTTCTGCACGCGGGTCATGTAGAGAATATCCACGTTGCCCATCACCTCTTCGATACTGGCGTGCAGGCTCCACGCGATGCCTTTCTCGTCCAGCATGTCGAGAATGTACTGCGGCATCGCCAGCGCGTCCGGCGCGATAAAGAAGAAGCGGTTGCCGTTAAATTTCGCCAGCGCCTGGGTCAGGGAGTGGACGGTGCGGCCATATTTCAGGTCGCCGACCATGGCGATGTTCAGGTTCTCAAGCGTGCCCTGCGTCTCCTGAATGGTGAACAGATCCAGCAGGGTCTGCGTCGGATGCTGGTTGGCGCCGTCACCGGCGTTCAGTACCGGAATGCCGCCGGAAAACTCGGTCGCCAGACGCGCCGCGCCCTCCTGCGGGTGGCGCATCACAATCGCGTCAACGTAGGTACTGATAACCGAAATGGTATCCGCCAGGGTCTCGCCTTTTTTGCCCAGCGACGTGTTGCTGCTGTCCGAGAAGCCCACCACGCTCGCGCCCAGACGGTGCATGGAGGTTTCGAAGGAGAGGCGGGTGCGGGTCGAGGCTTCGAAGAAGCAGCTTGCAATCACCTTGTGCTTCAACAGCTCCGGTTGCGGATTGGCCTTCAGTTTTGCCGCGGTTTCCAGAACCAGTTCCAGCTCTTCGCGGCTGAGGTCGTTTATGGAAATGATGTGTTTTTGATAAAGCGGATTCATGTTTATCTCCTGACGCCGGGCAAAAAAAAGCCCCTCAAATGAGGGGCTCTGGGAATAGGTTTAGCAACGGGAAGAAAAACGGCAGGCCAGCGTCTGATTTCAGACGCGGTAAGACGTTATGTCGTACACGCTTGACCATGCTTCCTCCCGGCAAATTGTCGGGCATTATACGCAGCTCGCTTTTGGGATCAAGCGATTTAATGCACGCTTTACTCAATGCAAACGGTTCTTTGTGAATATTAATGCGTTCTGAGTAAATAATTAATTTGCTTATGCACCAGCGCGGTGCGCTTCACTACGCGGGGCGCGACCCAGACAATACTGCTCCCGGCCACTACACCTAAAATTTCCGGTAACTGGTGATAATCCAGAATACGCGCCACCGCGCGGCCATATCCGGCGACGGTATGGATAAGGATAAATTCGCTGTTGTGCTCCACGCTCACCACCATTTCAGAGACCGTACGCGCCGCGTCGGGGGCCGGGCGAAGCTGGGGATTCAGCGAATAAATCTTTAGCCCTTTGGCATTGCGAATTTTTATGACACCAAGCAACTTGAGCAGACGTGAAACGGTGGACTGGCTGATGGTCTCAAAACCACGCTCCTGTAAGTCGCGGCGGATCTCTTCCTGGGAGAGATAGCTCTTTTCCGCGATCAGACGCTGGCAGACCGTTAGCTGTAGTTGCTCTTTGGGAGAGTACTCTTCGTAATCCATCATAGTTCCCATATCAGTTCCCGAAATAACCGGTGGCACCGCACCGATCCGTAGGCCGGATAAGCGCAGCGCCATCCGGCAAATCACAACAAAGCGCCCAGGCTTAACGCCACCATAATCACCACCGTTAAAATCCCCAGCAGCGGCGCGACCCATTTCAGATAACGCACGTAGGGCACGCGGGCGATAGCCAGCCCGCCCATCACGACGGCAGAGGTGGGAGTGATCAGGTTGACGATGCCGGACGCCGACTGGTAAGCCGTAACCACCAGGTCGCGGTTGACGTTAGCGAAATCGGCAAGGGGCGCCATGATCGGCATCGTCAGAACGGCCAGGCCGGACGAAGAAGGCACAAGAAACGACAGCACCACTTCCAGCCAGTACATCACGTTGATGAACGCCACCGTCGACAATCCGGTGACCATTCCCTCGGCGCTGTGCAAAATGGTGTGGGTAATCATGCCCTTATCCATGATCACTACGATACCGCGCGCGATGCCGATTATCAGCGCGACGCCCAGCAAATCTCGCGCGCCGTTGATAAAGGTTGAGGTCAGCTCCTCTTCGCTCATGCGGGCGATCAGCCCGACAATAATGGCACTGGCGAGGAACACCGCCGAAATCTCCGCCATCCACCAGCCCAGCACCGCCACGCCGTAGATCATCACCGCGAAGGCGAGGGCGAAGATCACCAGGATGAGTTTGCGCACCGGGGTAAATTCCAGCGACTGCTCGCCCTTGTTACCGAGAAAGTGGGCGCGATTTTCTTCCTGCTTATCCGCCACGATCGACAGCGACGGATCTTTGCGCACCTTGCGGGCGTAGCGCATTACCCACGCCACGCAGATGATCCAGCCGATCACCAGCAGCGCGATGCGTAGCATGATGCCGTTGGTGAAGGGGATCCCGGCGGCGTTGGCGGCGATCACCGTGGCGAACGGGTTGATGGTGGATCCGAGCGTGCCGATCCCCGCGCCGAGCAGCACGGTAGAAGCCGCAACCACCGGATCGAACCGCGCTGCCAGCATCACCGGCACAAGTAAGGTATAGAAGGGTAGCGACTCTTCGGCCATGCCGTAAATCGTGCCGCCGGCGGCAAACAGCGCCATCAGGATCGGGATCATCCACTCTTCGCGGCCGCGCAGTCGGGTGGTGACGCGCTCGATCCCGGCGTCTATCGCCCCGGTTTTAGTGACGATCCCGAGGAACCCCCCGATGATCAGAATAAACAGCGCCACGTCGATCGCCCCGGCCTGGCCGGACTCCGGATCGTACAGCCCGGCAATCGGCGCCATCAGCACGGAGACGAGCCCCTGCGGGTGCGCTGCCACGTGCGCGTAAGTGCCAGCAATCGGCACTTCTTTGCCGAGCGCCTCGTTCATCGCCATATGGTACTGCCCGGCCGGAACAATCCACGTCAGCACGGCAACCACGGCAATCAGAAAAAAGAGAATGGTATAAGCGGAGGGAAATTTGAACTTGCCCATGATGTTCTCCTGAACCCGGCGCACCCCGCGGCGCGCCGGGCGGTGATTAGTCGCCGAGTGTCGCCACCATGACCGCTTTAATGGTGTGCATGCGGTTCTCTGCTTCGTCGAAGACGATGGAGTTCGGGGATTCAAAGACCTCCTCCGTCACCTCCAGCCCCTTCAGGCCGTACGCCATCTCGATTTCGCGGCCCACTTTGGTATGTTCGTTGTGGAACGCCGGCAGGCAGTGCATGAACTTGACGTTCGGGTTACCGGTGGCCTTCATCACGTCCGCATTAATCTGATACGGCTTCATCAGGCTAACGCGCTCGGCCCACGCCTCCTTCGGCTCGCCCATTGAAACCCACACGTCGGTGTAGAGGAAATCGGTGCCCTGCACGCCTTCTTCCACATCGTCGGTGAGGGTGATGCGCGCGCCGGTCTCTTTGGCGATGGCGCGGCACTGCTCAACCAGCCCGGCCTCCGGCCAGAAGGATTTCGGCGCCACAAGGCGGATATCCATCCCCATTTTGGCCGCGCCGACCATCAGCGAATTACCCATGTTGTTGCGCGCGTCGCCGAGGTAAGCAAAGCTCAGCTCCGGCAGTGTTTTGCCCGGAGAGTGCTCCAGCATAGTCATCAGGTCGGCAAGGATTTGCGTGGGGTGGAACTCGTCGGTCAGGCCGTTCCACACCGGCACTCCCGCGTATTCGCCCAGCTCCTCAACGATGGCCTGGCCGTAGCCGCGATACTCGATGCCGTCATACATGCGGCCCAGCACGCGCGCGGTGTCCTTCATCGACTCTTTGTGGCCAATCTGCGAGCCGCTTGGGCCGAGGTAGGTGACCTGCGCGCCCTGGTCGAACGCGCCCACTTCAAAGGCGCAGCGGGTGCGGGTGGAGGTTTTTTCAAAGATCAGGGCGATGTTTTTCCCGACCAGGGTTTGCTTTTCGCGCCCGGCTTTTTTGGCCGCCTTCAGCTCGATGGCGAGGTCGATCAGGTACTGGATCTCCGCCGGGGTGTAGTCCAGCAGTTTCAGGAAGTTGCGGTTTTTCAGGTTGATGGTCATGGGTAAATCCTTTTTAAAATTAATGTCTAAGACCTTACCCCTCACCCCAGCCCTCTCCCCAAAGGGGAGAGGGTGTAATCGTCCCCTCTCCCCTTTGGGGAGAGGGTTAGCGTGAGGGGAAATGGGTGCTCAGTTACGAATCAACGTGCCTTTCTCGCCCGCCAGGATCTCCGCGCCGTCGGCCAGCGCGCCGATCCCGGCAATGCCGTTGCAGGCTTCAACAAACTCGCGGCAGGCGGCCACTTTTGGCCCCATCGATCCGGCGTCGAACTGCATGCCTCTGAGCAGTTCCGGCGTGACCTGCGCCAGCGGGCGCTGGGTTGGCTTGCCCCAGTCGAGGTACACTGCGTCGGCATCGGTGAGGATCAGCAGGGCATCGGCCTCGATCTGCCGCGCCAGCAGAGCGGCGGAGAGGTCTTTGTCGATCACCGCCTCAATGCCGCGATAACCGTTGGCGTTTTCCACCACCGGCACGCCGCCGCCGCCGTTGCAGATGACCAGGTGGTCGCGCTGAATAAGCGCCGTAATGGCGTCGCTCTCGACGATGCGCTTCGGCTGCGGAGAGGGCACCACGCGGCGGAAATAGGCCCCGTCGACTTTGAACACCCAGCCTTTTTCCGCGGCCAGCGCTTTCGCCTGGGCTTCGCTGTAGACCGGGCCGATGTACTTGGTCGGGTTGCTGAACGCCGGGTCGGCGGCGTCCACTTCCACCTGCGTGAGCAGGACGCTGACCTCGCGCTGGGGCAGATTGTTTTTCAGCGCCTGCTGGAGCATGTAGCCGATCATTCCCTGGCTTTCTGCACCAAGAACGTCCAGCGGGTAGGGAGTGACTTTGTCGTAGGCGCTGTTTTGCAGCGCCAGCAGCCCGACCTGCGGGCCGTTGCCGTGCACCAGCACCACGCGCCATTGCTCCGTTAAGCCTGCGATGGTGCGGGCGGCCTGCTCGATGTTATGACGCTGGATGTCCGCTTCCAGCGGCTCGCCGCGCTTGAGCAGCGCGTTGCCGCCAAGGGCCACAACCAGAGTGGGTTTTCGTTCCATGATGGCTCCTTTAAATTCCGTCGCGTTCCAGTGGGCAGCTCATGCAGCGCGCGCCGCCGCGACCGCGCCCCAGCTCGTCGCCCGGGATCGGCAGCACGGTGATGCCCGCCTTGTCGTATTTCTCGTTGGTCCAGACGTTGCGCTCGTAGCCGATCACCACGCCCGGACGGATGGTCAGGACGTTGTTGGCGTCGTTCCACTGCTCGCGTTCGGCTTCAAAGGCATCGCCGCCGGTGGTGATCAGGCGCACCTGGTTAATACCGAGGGCTTTCTCGATGGCGTGCAGCAGGTCGGTTTCCTGGGTACGCAGCAGGCCGCCGCGTCCGTCCGGGGTGAGCGTCCAGCACTGGGCGTCCTTGCGCAACACTTCCGGGTAAACGGAGAAGGTGTCCACGTCGATGTGGGTCATCACGGTGTCGAGGTGCATGCAGGAGCGATGTTTCGGCAGCTCAACGGCGATCACGCGTTCGGCCTGGCGATGTTTAAACAGGCTGTTGGCGAGGAACTCCACGCCCTGCGGCGTCGTGCGCTCGGACATGCCGATCAATACCGCCCCGCGGCCAATCACTAATACGTCGCCGCCTTCCAGGGTGGCGTGGTCGTAATTAATATTCTCGTCGCCGAAATACTTAATAAACTCGCCATCGGCAAATGCGGGGTGCCAGCGATATATTGCGCGCAGATTATTGGTTTCGCGCTGACGGGCCGGTTTCGCCATCGGATTAATGGACACGCCGTTATAAATCCAGCAGGAGGTATCGCGGGTAAATAAGTGGTTCGGCAGCGGTTTCATAATAAAATCATTCGCCGTGTGGGTATCGACCACCATATTTTTAATAGCCGCCGGAATTTCACCGTAGGTTAATCCGCCGCTTAATCGGCGCGCCAGTTCGCGGTGCGGCATATCCGCCAGCCAGCCGCGGACGTCGCCGGCAAAGGCTGGGCCGAGGCGGTAGTCGGAGATTTGTGTTTCAAGAAGCCAGGCTTTTGCTTCGGCAATATCAAGCGTTTGCGTAAGAAGGTCGGTCAATAGCAGGACTTCCACACCCTGCTCGCGCAGCGTGTTTGCGAAGATATCATGCTCCTCTCCCGCCCGCTCAACCGAGAGCACGTCATCAAATAACAACTCCTGACAATTCGATGGCGTTAAACGTTTAAGACTTAAATTAGGACGGTGCAGCATAACGCTACGCAATTGACCAATTTCAGAACCGACGTAATGCTTTTCCATAATTATTCCTTTAACTGTTTTTCAGAATAAAAAGGGCATGCGCCATTTGATGTATTTAATTTCATGGCGGCTAAGCTCAATTGATTTCGTGATTCATAGTAGGCGCTTAAATAATGGTTATTGTGACGCTGCTCACGCGAAAACCGATATTGAGCAGTTTATTTTCAATTGCATGATTCGTATCAGATAATGATTAATTTCATATTATTACGGGATGAATAGCTAAGCAGGAACGGGTGGCAATATTTGAGGTTGTTATTGTTTTGTAGAATTACATGCTTTGAAATATTTAGTTATGCTGTTGATTTTAATGAATAAAATTTTGCCTCGAGAATAGCTATGCAATAATGACAGTTAACTATTTTTCACTTAAGAGAAATCGATAAATAATTATGGATTTTTAAAGGAAATAACCGAAGTAATAAAGTGTGATGCAACAACAGGTTTTGTGAGTTACGTTTTAAATTCAGCGAGTTAGATAAGTTGCGTAAAGCTTATGAAATGAGGTTATGCATAACGACTGCATAAATGCCTTTATGTAATTAACAGTGAATTAACACATTTTCCGATAAACATGCGCTGGCGCAAATCTTGTCTAAAAAGAGCTGGTATGGGAGAGGCGATTCTCGTATAAAAGATTAAAATGAAACAATGTTTTAATTTGAGGGTTGTATCATGATTATTGGCAATATTCATCATCTCCAGTCCTGGCTACCAGAAGAGCTGCGCCAGGCCATTGAGCACGTCAAGGCCCACGTCACCGACGCGACGCCGACCGGCAAGCACGACATCAGCGGCAACAGCCTGTTTTATCTGGTATCGGAGGACATGACCCAGCCGTTCGCTGAGCGTCGCGCTGAATACCATGCACGCTACCTGGATATTCAGATTGTGCTGAAGGGGCAGGAAGGGATGACCTTCAGCACCCTGCCGCACGGCACGCCGGACACCGACTGGCTGGCTGACAAAGACATCGCGTTCCTGCCCGAAGGCGAGCAGGAGAAAACCGTGGTGCTGAGCGAAGGGGATTTCGTGGTGTTTTACCCGGGCGAAGTGCATAAGCCGCTGTGCGCGGTGGGTGCACCTGCTAAGGTCAGGAAAGTGGTTGTTAAGATGCTGGTGGAGTAACCCTTACCCCTCACCCTAACCCTCTCCCCAAAGGGGAGAGGGGACTTTACCACCCTCGCCCCTTTGGGGAGAGGGCCGGGGTGAGGGGTTAGCGGACATTATGTGATCCAGCTTAAATTTCCCGCACTCCCTCCTCATCTCCCATTTACCTGTGCTTTTTCTCCGTCATAGTATGATCGTTAAATTAATGAACACTGTTCTATAATGTAGAACAAAATGATTCGGCAAGGAGATCACATGCCGCAGTCCGCGTTGTTCACGGGTATCATTCCCCCTGTCTCCACCATTTTTACCGCCGATGGCCAGCTTGATAAACCGGGTACCGCCGCGCTGATCGACGATCTGATCGCTGCGGGCGTCGACGGCCTGTTCTTCCTGGGCAGCGGCGGCGAGTTCTCCCAGCTCAGCGCCGAAGAGCGTAAATCCATTGCCCGGTTTGCGATCGATCATGTCGATCGTCGTGTGCCGGTCCTGATCGGCACCGGCGGCACCAACGCCCGGGAAACCATTGAGCTGAGCCAGCACGCGCAGCTGGCGGGCGCGGACGGCATCGTGGTGATCAACCCTTACTACTGGAAAGTGTCGGAAGCGAACCTGATCCGCTATTTCGAACAGGTGGCCGACAGCGTCACGCTGCCGGTGATGCTCTATAACTTCCCGGCGCTGACCGGGCAGGATCTGACCCCGGCGCTGGTGAAAACCCTCGCCGACTCGCGCAGTAACATCGTCGGCATCAAAGACACCATCGACTCCGTCGCCCACCTGCGCAGCATGATCCACACCGTTAAAGCGGCCCATCCACACTTTACCGTGCTCTGCGGCTACGACGATCATCTGTTTAATACCCTGCTGCTCGGCGGCGACGGGGCGATCTCGGCCAGCGGTAACTTTGCTCCGCAGGTGTCGGTAAATCTTCTGAAAGCCTGGCGGGATAAAGACGTGGCGAAAGCGGCTGAGTATCATCAGACCCTGCTGCAAATCCCGCAGATGTATCAGCTGGATACGCCGTTTGTGAACGTGATTAAAGAGGCGATCGTGCTCTGCGGTCGTCCAATTTCTACGCACGTCCTGCCACCAGCCTCGCCGCTGGACGAGCCGCGTAAGGCGCAGCTGAAAGCCCTGCTACAACAGCTCAAGCTCTGCTGAGTCGGACGATAACGATGACCATTGAGAAAATTTTCACCCCGCAGGACGACGCGTTTTATGCGGTGATCACCCACGCGGCGGGTCCGCAGGGCGCGCTGCCGCTGACTCCGCAGATGCTGATGGAATCCCCCAGCGGCAACCTGTTCGGCATGACGCAGAACGCCGGGATGGGCTGGGACGCCAACAAGCTGACCGGCAAAGAGGTGCTGATTATCGGTACTCAGGGCGGCATCCGCGCCGGAGACGGACGCCCGGTTGCGCTGGGCTACCACACCGGACACTGGGAAATCGGCATGCAGATGCAGGCGGCGGCGAAGGAGATCACACGCAACGGGGGGATCCCGTTCGCGGCCTTCGTCAGCGATCCGTGTGACGGGCGCTCGCAGGGCACGCACGGCATGTTCGACTCCCTGCCGTATCGTAACGACGCGGCGATCGTGTTTCGTCGTCTTATCCGCTCTCTTCCGACGCGGCGGGCGGTGATCGGCGTGGCAACCTGCGATAAAGGGCTGCCCGCCACCATGATTGCGCTGGCCGCGATGCACGACCTGCCGACCATTCTGGTGCCAGGCGGAGCGACGCTGCCGCCGACCGTGGGGGAAGATGCGGGCAAGGTGCAGACCATCGGCGCGCGCTTCGCCAACCATGAACTCTCCTTGCAGGAGGCCGCCGAGCTGGGCTGCCGCGCCTGCGCGTCGCCGGGCGGCGGGTGTCAGTTCCTCGGCACGGCGGGCACCTCGCAGGTGGTCGCGGAAGCGCTGGGTCTGGCGTTGCCGCACTCCGCGCTGGCCCCGTCCGGGCAGGCGGTATGGCTGGAGATCGCCCGCCAGTCGGCGCGCGCAGTCAGTGAACTGGATAACCGCGGCATTACCACGCGCGATATCCTCACCGATAAAGCCATCGAAAACGCGATGGTGATCCACGCGGCGTTCGGCGGCTCCACTAATTTACTGCTGCACATTCCGGCCATTGCCCACGCGGCGGGCTGCACGATCCCGGACGTTGAACACTGGACGCGCGTCAACCGCAGGGTGCCGCGCCTGGTGAGCGTGCTGCCCAACGGCCCGGACTATCACCCGACCGTGCGTGCCTTCCTCGCGGGCGGCGTGCCGGAGGTAATGCTCCACCTGCGCGATCTCGGCCTGCTGCACCTGGATGCCATGACCGTCACCGGCCAGACGGTGGGCGAGAACCTCGACTGGTGGCAGAGCTCGGAGCGCCGGGCGCGCTTCCGCCAGTGCCTGCGCGAGCAGGACGGCGTGGAGCCGGATGACGTGATCCTGCCGCCGGAAAAAGCAAAAGCGAAAGGGCTGACCTCGACGGTCTGCTTCCCGACGGGCAACATTGCGCCGGAAGGATCGGTGATCAAGGCCACGGCGATCGACCCGTCGGTCGTCGGTGAAGATGGCGTTTACCGCCACACCGGCCGGGTGCGGGTGTTTGTCTCGGAGGCGCAGGCGATCAGGGCCATCAAGCGGGAAGAGATTGAGCAGGGCGATATCATGGTGGTGATCGGCGGTGGACCGTCCGGTACCGGCATGGAGGAGACCTACCAGCTCACCTCCGCGCTCAAACACATCTCGTGGGGCAAAACGGTGTCGTTAATCACCGATGCGCGCTTCTCGGGCGTGTCGACGGGCGCCTGTTTCGGCCATGTGTCGCCGGAGGCGCTGGCGGGCGGGCCGATAGGCAAGCTGCGCGATAACGACATCATTGAGATTGCGGTGGACCGCCTGACATTAACAGGCAGCGTAAACTTTATCGGTACTGCGGACAACCCGCTGACGCCGGAAGAGGGCGCGCGCGAGCTGGCACGGCGGCAGGTGCATCCGGACCTGCACGCTCACGACTTTTTGCCGGACGATACCCGGCTGTGGGCGGCATTACAGTCCGTGAGCGGCGGCACCTGGAAAGGCTGTATTTATGACACCGATAAAATCATTGAGGTAATTAACGCCGGTAAAAAAGCGCTCGGTATTTAATTATTTTGTGAGAGAAAATCGTCTGCGGAAAATAGTCCGCGGGCGGTTTTTACGTGTCTGCAATTTACTAATTTAAACAATAAGTTGCGATATATCGTTGACGTCACAAAAGCGAAATAACGTAATTCAGAAATAAGATATGACCATTGCTGGTTAATTGAACAGCTCATTACACTCCATTAACACGATGTTGTAATTCAGCACACTACATAAGGGTGTAATTCTGATGACGCAATTAACCATGAAAGACAAAATTGGCTACGGGCTGGGTGACACCGCCTGCGGCTTCGTCTGGCAAGCCACGATGTTCCTGCTGGCCTATTTCTACACCGACGTGTTTGGCCTCTCCGCGGGCATTATGGGGACGCTGTTTTTAGTCTCCCGCGTGCTCGACGCCGTGACCGACCCGCTGATGGGGCTGCTGGTAGACCGCACCCGCACGCGGCATGGCCAGTTTCGCCCGTTCCTGCTGTGGGGCGCCATCCCGTTCGGCATCGTCTGCGTACTGACCTTCTACACGCCGGACTTCTCCGCGCAGGGCAAAATCATCTACGCCTGCGTGACCTACATTCTCCTGACCCTGGTCTATACCTTCGTTAACGTCCCGTACTGCGCCATGCCGGGCGTCATTACCGCCGACCCGAAAGAGCGTCACGCCCTGCAGTCCTGGCGTTTCTTCCTCGCCGCCGCGGGGTCGCTCGCTATCAGCGGCATCGCGCTGCCGCTGGTCAGCATCATTGGCAAAGGCAACGAGCAGGTGGGTTATTTCGGCGCCATGTGCGTGCTGGGGCTGAGCGGCGTGGTGCTGCTCTACGTCTGCTTCTTTACCACCAAAGAGCGCTACATCTTTGAAGTGCAGCCGGGTTCGTCAGTGGCGAAAGACCTTAAGCTGCTGCTGGGCAACAGCCAGTGGCGCATCATGTGTGCCTTCAAGATGATGGCGACCTGCTCCAACGTGGTGCGCGGCGGGGCGACGCTCTACTTCGTGAAATACGTGATGGATCACCCGGAGATGGCGACCCAGTTCTTACTCTACGGCAGCCTTGCCACCATGTTCGGCTCGCTCTGCTCCTCCCGCCTGCTGGGCCGCTTCGACCGCGTTACCGCCTTCAAGTGGATCATCGTCGCTTACTCGCTGATTAGCCTGCTGATTTTCGTCACCCCGGCGGAGCACATCGCCCTGATTTTTGCCCTCAACATTCTGTTCCTGTTCGTCTTTAACACCACCACGCCGCTGCAGTGGCTGATGGCCTCTGACGTGGTGGATTACGAGGAGAGCCGCAGCGGACGCCGCCTCGACGGGCTGGTGTTCTCCACCTACCTGTTCAGCCTGAAGATTGGCCTGGCGATTGGCGGGGCGGTGGTGGGCTGGATCCTGGCGTACGTGAACTACTCCGCCAGCAGCAGCGTGCAGCCGGTCGAGGTGCTGACCACCATCAAAATTCTGTTCTGCGTGGTGCCGGTGGTGCTCTACGCGGGCATGTTCATCATGCTTTCGTTCTACAAGCTCACCGACGCCCGCGTGGAGGCCATCAGCCAGCAGCTGATCAAGCACCGCGCGTCGCAGGGCGAGGCCGTTCCCGACGCTGCGACAGCCGCATCCCATTAACCGGAGGCAACATGGAAATTACTAACCCGATACTCACCGGCTTCAACCCGGACCCGTCCCTGTGCCGTCAGGGCGAGGACTACTACATCGCCACCTCGACCTTCGAGTGGTTCCCGGGCGTGCGCATCTACCACTCCCGCGATCTAAAAAACTGGTCGCTGGTCAGCACCCCGCTGGACCGCGTGTCGATGCTGGACATGAAGGGCAACCCGGACTCCGGCGGCATCTGGGCGCCGTGCCTGAGCTACGCCGACGGCAAATTCTGGCTGCTCTACACCGACGTGAAGATTGTCGACTCGCCGTGGAAAAACGGCCGCAACTTCCTCGTCACCGCGCCGTCCATTGAGGGACCGTGGAGCGAGCCGATCCCGATGGGCAACGGCGGGTTCGATCCGTCCCTGTTCCACGACGACGATGGCCGCAAATACTACCTCTACCGCCCGTGGGGGCCGCGCCACCACAGCAACCCGCACAACACTATCGTGATGCAGGAGTTTGATCCGCAGACCGGCACGCTCTCGCCCGAGCGCAAAACTCTGTTTACCGGCACGCCGCTCTGCTACACCGAAGGGGCGCATCTTTATCGCCACGCGGGATGGTACTACCTGATGGTTGCAGAGGGCGGCACCAGCTACGAGCACGCGGTCGTGGTGCTGCGCGCAAAAACCATCGACGGGCCGTACGAGCTGCACCCGGACGTGACGATGATGACCAGCTGGCACCTGCCGGAGAACCCGCTGCAGAAGAGCGGGCACGGCTCGCTGCTGCAGACCCACACCGGGGAATGGTACATGGCCTACCTCACCAGCCGTCCGCTGCGCCTGCCCGGCGTGCCGCTGCTGGCCTCCGGCGGGCGCGGCTACTGCCCGCTGGGGCGCGAGACCGGCATCGCCCGCATTGCGTGGCGCGACGGCTGGCCGTACGTGGAAGGCGGCAAACACGCGCAGCTGACCGTGCCCGGCCCGCAGGTGGCGGAGCAGCCCGCAGCCGCTCAGGGTAACTGGTGGGATGATTTTGACGGCACCACGCTTGACCCGCAGCTACAGACCCTGCGCATTCCGTTCGACGACACCCTCGGCTCGCTTACCGCCCGCCCGGGCTACTTACGGCTCTACGGCAACGACTCGCTCAACTCGACCTTTACCCAGTCGACCGTGGCGCGCCGCTGGCAGCATTTCACCTTCCGGGCCGAGACGCGGATGCAGTTCTCGCCGGTCCACTTCCAGCAGAGCGCGGGGCTGACCTGCTACTACAACAGCAAAAACTGGAGCTACTGCTTTGTGGACTACGAGGAGGGGCAGGGGAGAACCATCAAGGTGATCCAGCTCGACCACAACGTGCCGTCGTGGCCGCTGCACGAGCAGCCGATTCCGGTGCCGGAACAGGCCGAGAGCGTATGGCTAAGGGTGGACGTGGATACGCTGGTCTACCGCTACAGCTACTCGTTCGACGGCGAGACGTGGTACACCGTGCCGGTGACGTATGAGGCGTGGAAATTGTCGGACGACTACATCGGCGGGCGCGGCTTCTTTACCGGTGCGTTTGTGGGACTGCACTGCGAGGACATCAGCGGCGACGGCTGCCACGCGGACTTCGACTACTTCACCTACGAGCCGGCATAGCCCAGTGCGCGTGAGAGCGCGAGCCCGGCCTGCTGAAGCTCCTCGCGGAAATTAGCCAGCTCGGCGTCGTCCACGCGCGAGGTCAAGGTCGACAGGCTCAGGGCGGCAATCACGCGGGATTCGTGGTTCCACACCGGCACCGCCACGCAGCGCACGCCCTGCTCGTTCTCTTCGCTGTCCAGGGCATAGCCCTGCTCGCGGGTCTGCGCCAGAGCGGCCATTAATGCTTCGCGAGAGGCGAGGGTGGAAGGGGTATAGGTGGTGTACTGATAGCCCTCCAGCAGGGTGTTCAGCTCGGCCTCGCCCAGCCAGGCAATCAACACTTTGCCGATGGCGGTGGCGTGAACCGGCAGGCGGCGGCCGATCCGCGAATAGGCGATGGCGGCCAGCTTGCCTTCAATCTTCTCGATATAGACCCCTTCACGACCGTCCAGGATCCCCAGATGGGTGGTCTGCCCGGTCCGCTGGGACAGCTCCGTCAGCCAGCCTTTCGCCTTCTGGCGAATATCGATCGAGCCCACGACGAAATGACCGCGCTCAACCAGCTTCATGCCGAGGCGATACTTGCCGTTCTCCGGGTTCTGATCGATATAGCCGTGAAGCTGGAGGGTTTTCAGCAGCGAGTGGAGGGTACTCTTGCTCAGCCCCATCAGTTTGCTGATGTCGGTGATCTTAAGCTCGGTGGCCTGCTCGTTGAACAGGTCGAGGATCTGCAACGCACGTTCAACAGACTGAATAATCGGCATAATGCTGGCATGTCCACGCTGGAATGAAGGCGAAAACGTACCTTTTTCGGGGTGAAAAATCAATGAAATGGCGCCGGTGTTCTCCCTCTCCCCGTGGGAGAGGGCCGGGGTGAGGGCATAAGGCCGCATCGTTGCCTGATTCGCCCGGCGGCGCTACGCTTGCACGGGCCTACGGGTTGTGTTTTCTCCCTCTCCCTGTGGGAGAGGGACGGGGTGAGGGCATCAGGCCGCATCGTCGCCTGATTCGCCCGGCGGCGCTGCGCTTGCACGGGCCTACGGGCTGGGTGTTCTCCCTCTCCCCGTGGGAGAGGGCCGGGGTGAGGGCACCAGACCGCATCGCCGCCTGATTCGCCCGGCGGCGCTACGCTTGCACGGGCCTACAGGTTGGGTGTTCTCCCTCTCCCCGTGGGAGAGGGCCGGGGTGAGGGCACCAGACCGCAGAGGAGTCAATCACTCCCCAAGCGTCGCCACCATCACCGCCTTAATCGTATGCATCCGGTTTTCCGCCTGGTCGAAGACGATACTCGCCGCCGACTCAAACACCTCGTCCGTCACCTCCATCCCGCCGTGCAGGTCGAACTCCTTCGCCATCTGCTTGCCAAGCGTGGTCTGGTCGTCATGGAACGCGGGCAGACAGTGCAGGAACTTCACGTTCGGGTTGCCGGTCAGCGCCATCATTTGCGCGTTCACCTGATACCCCCTCAGCAGCGCAATCCGCTCCGCCCACTTCTCTTTGGCTTCGCCCATCGACACCCAGACGTCGGTATAGATAAAGTCCGCGCCCTTCACGCCCGCCGCCACGTCTTCCGTCAGGGTGATTTTCCCGCCGTGCTTTTCCGCTAGCGCACTGCACTCCGCCACCAGGCTCTCTTCCGGCCAGCAGGCTTTCGGTGCCACCAGACGCAGATCCAGCCCGGTCAGTGCCGCCGCCTCCAGCATCGAGTTGCCCATGTTGTTGCGCGCGTCGCCCGCGTAGACCAGCGTCATCTCGTTAAACGCCTTGCCCGGCAGGTGCTCCTGCATGGTCAGCAGATCCGCCAGCAGCTGGGTCGGGTGGAACTCGTTGGTCAGCCCGTTCCACACCGGCACGCCTGCGTACTGCGCCAGCGTCTCGACCACTTCCTGGCCGTGACCGCGATACTGAATGCCATCGTACATCCGCCCGAGAACCCGTGCGGTATCCTTAATTGACTCTTTATGCCCAATCTGGCTGCCGCTCGGCCCTAACCAGGTGACGCGCGCGCCCTGGTCAAATGCGGCAACTTCGAAAGAGCAACGTGTACGGGTTGAGTCTTTTTCGAAGATGAGCGCGATGTTTTTTCCAGTAAGCTTTTGTACTTCCTTGCCATTTTTTTTATCGGCTTTGAGCTGTGCGGCAAGAGTCAGCAGAGAAGTGAACTGAGCAGGGGTAAAGTCGAGCAATTTCAGAAAGTGTTTCTTGTACAGATCAGACATTTTATCCTCACATGGGAACGCCACTTATTGAATTAAAATTCACTTTATATGTGTAATTATTCATTTGCAACCCCGTTTCACAAATCTTTCCAACAAAGGTGGAGGCAAACCCGTCCGTGTGTGAAAATAGAAGTATCTGCCGCACTTTAAAGAGGATTGACCCATGGCAAACCCGGAATTACTGGAAGAGCAACGCGAAGAGACGCGTCTGATTATTGAAGAACTGCTGGAAGACGGTAGCGATCCGGACGCGCTGTACACCATCGAACACCATTTCTCTGCGGACGACTTTGAAGCGCTGGAAAAAATGGCCGTGGAAGCCTTCAAGCTGGGTTACGAAGTGACCGAGCCGGAAGAGCTGGAAGTGGAAGAGGGCGACACCGTCATCTGCTGCGATATCCTGAGCGAAGGCGCGCTGAAGGCGGAGCTGATCGACGCGCAGGTAGAACAGCTGATGAACCTGGCCGAGAAGTTTGAAGTGGAATACGACGGCTGGGGAACCTACTTCGAAGATCCGAACGGTGAAGACGGCGAAGAAGGCGACGACGAAGATTACGTCGACGAAGACGACGACGGCGTGCGTCACTAAGCGTTTCAGGCGGTGGCACGCGCCACCGCTTTTTTCAAGGCAGAACCATGGATTACCCGCAGATACTCGCCCCCGTACTCAACTTCCTCCAGTGCCCGACCCCGCAAGCATGGATTGATAAAGCCCGCGACCCGGCGAACCTGCCGCTGCTGCTCACCGACCATATGGTGTGCGAGCTCAAGGCCGCCCAGACCGCGCTGTTACTCGTGCGTAAATACGTCGCCGACGAAAGCGGTGCCGATGCGCTGCTCGACTGGCTCAAGCCCTACGAACAGTTCACCTTCCGCGACGGCCCGGAGCCGGACTTCATCGCCCTGCACAGGCAGATTGGCAAAAGCGTGATGCCCAAAACCGACGACCCGTGGGGACAGGCGCTCATCGACAGCATGGTGCTGCTGATTAAAGAGGAGCTGCACCACTTCTGGCAGGTGCGCGAGGCGATGCTGGCCCGCGACATTCCCTACGTCAAAATCACCGCCAGCCGCTATGCCAAAGGGATGCTGAAGGACGTGCGCACCCACGAACCGCTGACACTAATCGACAAGCTCATCTGCGGCGCCTACATCGAAGCCCGCTCCTGCGAACGCTTCGCCGCGCTGGCCCCGTTCCTCGACGACGACCTGCAGAAGTTCTATCTCTCGCTGCTGCGCTCGGAAGCGCGCCATTATCAGGACTACCTGACGCTGGCTCAGCAGGTGAGCGACGACGATATCTCACCGCGCATACAGCTTTTTGGCGAAATTGAAGCCACACTTATCTCGACACCGGACCACGAGTTTCGCTTCCACAGCGGCGTGCCGGTGTAAACCGGCATAACTCAAGGATAAGGATGCGAGATGAATAAAAAGTGGACCCGTATTGTGATTATCGTCATTGCGGCTGCCGCCGTGGCGTTCTGGGTGTTTTTCGACAGGCAGCGCGCCCCGGAACGGCAGATGGATAACGCCCTCAACGCGATGCCCGCCTGGCAGGTGATTAAGGAGCAGGAGCCCGCGCTGCATCAGCGCATCCTCGACCAGATGGCCGCCCTGCAAAAAGCGGGCGAGCCGGAGCAGCAGATTATCGACACCATCCAGCCGCAGATCCTGCATCTGCAGATGACGCGCCTGCAAAACGCCCCGGACGCCAACGTGGTGAACTACATGACCATCAACATGGAGCAGACCGCCGCCATCCAGAAGGTGAGCGACGACGCCTGCTTCCGCTTCCTCTACCCGATGGTGAAGGGCGGCATCAACCCGATGCGCATGCTGGATAAAGATTTGATGGCGCGGCGCATGCAGGCCGACGCCGACATGATGCGCGCGGCCTACGGAAAAAATCGCCACACCGTGACCCAAGCCGAACGCGAGGCGGCAGTCGAGGACGTGCGGCCGATTATGAAAGCGCTTGCCGATAAGTACGGTGAGGACATCCAGCTGCTGCAGATGCCGGAGAAGGCGGCGGGCAAAGAGAAGCTCTCCTGCGATATGGTGCAGGAGATGTGGGCCAAGGTGCTGGCGCTGCCGGAGCAGAAGGCGGCAGGGGTGATTCGGCTGGCGGTGTCTGAGCTGGAGTGACGAAGGGCGCTGGTTTTTTGGGCACTTAGCGCGGGTTTCGCGCGTCGTCGCTTGCATGGCGGCGCGCGACAGGTATAATCCACAACGTTTCCGCATCCCCTTCAGTGCCGAAGTGGCGAAATCGGTAGACGCAGTTGATTCAAAATCAACCGTAGAAATACGTGCCGGTTCGAGTCCGGCCTTCGGCACCAAGTCACTAAATTCCTTACAATACAGCTAATTAGACTATAAAATCTGTCTCTTTTGCCTGTAAGAAATGCTCTGTTATGTCCCTTGAAAAAGCCGCTGTGGTTGATAGTGGTAATTGGGATGTTAACTCATAGCGGCGTGTAGTTCCAAGCGTCAAACACGTACTGACTCAACTTGAAAGCTATGACGTAGCCACCGTCTCTAAACAATCCCAAAAACTTTTAGTGAAGCGCATTTTAGCCCGATGCCCCCGTTCTGTCGCCGTCGCGAGACGCCGCAGGGGATAAACAGGTTTATGGTGGTCACGGTACTTGCAGACCATATGCAAGCTCTGCCAGCGGTTCGGCCTCGCTCCCCTTGGGTACATGGTCATCCTGATAAGCCTCACTAACTGACATAACTGTGATGTAGTCGCCAGAGGCTCCGCTTGTTGCTGTACCACCAACGGGGCTTTTGGTATAAATTTTCTTACGATCAGTAAAACGCTACCACAAGGCTAATCTCGATGGATGCTAGTTATGTAAGATCAATTGAAAATACAATGATGTGCTTGGCCACATTCTCACGGTCTATTAATTCTTTCTATGCGCTGAGCGATAACTTGCAGTATTTGGACTATGGGACTGGAAACTTAGTTCCTTATCAGAACATCTGCAACGCATTGATAAGTGATGCGGCTATAAACTGGTGCAAAGTTTTTGGTTCTAATAATGAGAGTACCCACTGGAAATATATTATTGATGATCATGAAGATTTTCGTAGTATTCTCTTTGATGAAATTGGGCTAACTAATGCTGAGTTTACAGTCTACTGGAAAAAGATGACTGATTTTAGAAGTAATATTATTGCCCATTTCAATTATGATTTTTTCTTAGAAGGAGCTACTCCTGAATTTGATACGGCAATAGCAGTGGCTTGCTCTGCACATAAATATTTGCGGGAACATTTACCTGCTGGTGTTAATTATACAGGGCCAACTGATTTGAAAGTTTACGGTCAGGATGTTGGCAGGGCTGTTTTGAATAAGATAATACTGTGAGGGTGAAAAATGTCTGGTGTTTTATCAAGTGCGGCGGCAGCAGTTGGGATTATTGATAAAGCTGTAAATATTGCTAAGAAACTATCGAATGAAAGTAATGAAATTGATACGGCGACACTTAAATTGGAATTGGCAAATATTATGAGTGAGCTGGCAAATGCGAAAATAGAAATCATAACAACGCAAGCATTGTTGTTCCACTCAGAGCAAAAGAATAAACAGCTTGAGGAACAATTGGAAGAGAAGCGAAAATTCAGTTTTATTGATGGTGTGTACTGGATTGATGGGGACTCTACGGCGTTTTGTCCGAAATGTTTTGAGAATGAGCATAAAAAAATACATATGCAGTCCCGTGAAAGAATGTACGCGGGTTTGGGGACGACGATAGAAAAACCTAACTGGTATTGCCGCGTGTGTAAAAGTACGGTCGACCGCATAGTTAACAGCTAAATATTTATTTATGTTGTGACAGCCATTTCTTGTGCCATTTAGCAGCGGTACGGTAGGTTATCCTCATTATGTAAGCAACCGCTAATGGGGTTGCTTTTGCATCATATAGCATGAACATTGCTTTCGCACCTTCTTGACTAAATGTACCATTACTCTTAGTGTTTTTCGGATGGCCGGGTTGTACCGTATCCATAACTTCAGGAGGAATGTTGCGGATTATTTTATTTGTAGTTTCTATTGTAATATTCAACTTATCAATCCCAGCATTAACCTTTTTCTTTAACCGCTTAATCTCCTTAAGGTATGCTTGTTCTGCGGCATCAAATGCCAGTGTGTTAAAAGACAACTCAAAGGAAAATGACTTTTCCATCATTTTTCTTTCTATCTTCTTTCTAAGATTTTGTACGCGCTGGACTGCCGAGTAATTATATTTTGCTATTTTGTGTCCGTTAGGGAGGTCATACTCCGCCAGATTTGAGTATGCACCAATATCTATGGTTATTCTATGGATCTCATGGCCTATAGTATTACGGTAGTCAATCAGTTCTCTCAGTTGTGAGCTTTCTTCTTGTGTTATGACACCCTCTGAAATGAGTAAGGCATGTGCTTTTTTAAAAGTAATTTGCTCTACGTTATTTGTTGTGGATTGCGTGTTATCAATAATTTTTCTTAGGCGTTTTGTAACTTTCACAGAACTGATAATAAAACCTTTAAGGTTTTCTACATAGAAAAGCACTAACACCATTTCTAGCGCTCGAAGTTTAAGTACATCTGCTTCTAAAGTGGTTACGGTACGACCATGTGGGCGATATCTTTCCATTCCTGAAAACTCCCCATTCAACCATCAGCATAATAGTTAGTAGCTTCTCAGCTTGAATAATCTGTAGCCTCAAGTCAACCATGATGGATGAGCAGTGTGTATTGAGTCCTTTTGTAGCTAAAGCTATTACAGATATTCCCGGCTTGAAAAATTGCACGTTTATGGTTGCCCCTCCCTCAACTGTATAGCTCGCCCGCGCCCCCGTGCGCATGTGCGTGCCCGCGCGTCAGGGGTCGCTGAGAAAACCCTAAGATTTTGCTCATCCGAGACAACCGTTGCAGGCGCGCGTTGCCGGGGCACACTACTAGTGTTTGATGGTGTCATCAATCGTTCGATTCTTGCTACCTGTCTGAGTGATTACTATCTGGTGTCATCAATTTAGGGTTTGACTAAATGCTACCATCAATGCAAAGATGCTACCGTTTTGTGATACCAGATGGGTGAGGTGAAGCATGAGGACTTTTATCTACTGCCGCGTTTCAACACGCGAGCAGGATACGCAGAATCAGGTGCTGGCTATTGAGCGTGCCGGGTACACGGTGCCTGAGAGCAGGGTAATCAGCGAGGACATTTCCGGCAGCGTTCAGGCTATGCAGCGCCCTAAGTTTCGAGCGATGGTTGAGCATAAGCTGGAAGCGGGAGATCAGCTTGTCGTGCTGAAACTGGACAGGCTGGGGCGCGACAACATCGACGTGCAACAGACCATCGACATGCTGTTAGAACGCGGCGTGAAGGTGGTGTCTCTTGACCTGCCAGCGCGTGATCTGACTTCATCTGAGGGCAAGCTAATCCGCCAGATGTTTGGAGCCTTTGCTGAGTTCGAGCGAAACCGTATCCGTGAGAGGACGCTTGACGGGCTGGAGAAGGCGAAAGCCAATGGCGTTAAGCTGGGACGCAAGGAAGCCACCGACACCACTCAAAAGGTGCAGGAGCTGCGGAGTGAGGGGCTGTCTCAATCGAAGGTAGCTAAGCGTCTCGGCGTTAGCGTGAGCACCGTTAAACGCCACTGGAACAAGGGCGAGGGATGATGACCTACAAGCGAATGAGGTGCTACGACTGGCCGTTACTGGGCTGTGGGTGATGGATGACCTACAGCTTTTGTATTTATTTCAGAGGGTTATGTTATACGTAATATCATAACGATATGATTTATAATGTATTTTCGTGTTACTTGCGGCTCTCGATGTGAAGAGGTGGCGGGGCTTTAGCCGTGCCATACGATGAACATCGAGATCAGATTGTGAATGTGATTTATCACTGAACAATTCGAGGGATGGGGCAGGGGAAGGGATCAAAGGCTGTGTTGTCCATCTACGAAGCCAGACGAGACGCGGGCTGGTGCTGCTTGGTTTGCTTTAAAATTGCATTTTAAATGCATGTACAAAAAAGGGTTCTTCCCCTACATCCCCATCTCCTAATCAGTGTTATCGCTTTTCGCTCTACACTGGCTGCGCTTCTCGCGTCCGCTAGTCCGCTTTCATTCGCCTTCGGCTC
This sequence comes from Enterobacter cloacae complex sp. S2, assembly GCF_015159675.1. Classification (NCBI taxonomy): domain Bacteria; kingdom Pseudomonadati; phylum Pseudomonadota; class Gammaproteobacteria; order Enterobacterales; family Enterobacteriaceae; genus Enterobacter; species Enterobacter cloacae complex sp. S2. Next base: position 43,751 of record NZ_JADDTS010000004.1, on the reverse strand, counting down.
ATTCATCGGCCTGCGTCCGCTGCTGATGCTCGGCCCTCCACGCAACCGTGCTTGCCGGGCGGTCAACGCGGCGGGGAGGTGTAGTGGGACGGTACTCTGTATCGGTATTACTTAAACAGATAATTGCTGGGATAGAAATGATTATTGAAATAGAAGAAAGGATTGAATTATTACAGGGAAGTATAAATAGAAAACACTAATCCAGATAAATATTAAAAGTATTATTCAGCTTGGTAATTGTTATAACTGTTATACAGCGTATCTCCGTTCGTACCGCTCAATCACTCATCGTATTCGATGACAAGTCATCTCATACTCTTCGTTCTTCGCCGACTGGCTTATCGTTCGCTACGCTCACTGCCAGTCGCTCACTCCGATACAACTTCTTAAAACCATTATACAAATAGCTGTCAAGAAAATTAAAACTGATAATTCCGATCAATTTTAATTTATTGATCTGTGAAATTTATAAGTAATAAAGATAACCGTTTAACTAACTGTATTTATTAATGAAATTTAAAGGTGTCTAATAAGAAGGACAGATACCATAAAACGCCTACAAATCCACACTTGAGTAGCCTACATCACCGTGTCTGCTAACTCCTTACCAGTAGTGGATTGTGGTGTGGTTGCTTTAGAAGACGGCTACTGTGGGAAGACAAGCCCCGGATAAATGAGAGCTACTAATAAGGGAAAGGCTACCGACCACTAGAAACTTGTACTAAGGCAGACTGAAACCGCAAACCCGCCTACTCTCCATCTCGCTGCAATGCCCGCCGTGTCTGCATTTAATCCAAATTACTGGATGAAGATCACTACTAAAGAGAGACAGAACCCCGACGCCATTGCAATGATGGTAACTACTAAGAAGGACAGACTGCCACACTCTCGGCGTTTCCATCCTACGCCCCATTCTAAACTCACCTTAATTTCTGGAGATTTCACCATGCCAACGAATCTACGCCGCCTGCTTGCGCAGGCTGCCGACGCTGACCCGCTCAATACTGCGGATGCAGATGTACAGCAAATGATCGCTGACGGGATTGTTATTCGACGTTCCAAGATATGCCCCGTAAAGCGTAAACCCGTTAAGGCGGCATACAACACAAAGACCGAAGAGTTTTATTACAATGCTGATGGCTCCGCTATGACCCTGCGGGAGTGGCGAGCGCTGCACGGTGTTCAACCGAAGAAGCAAAAACAGCGCTCTGACACGGGGTTGCGGCAAGTCATCCAGCCGGGCGACGCAATCCACTGCCGTCGCGCTGAGATTGAGCAATGGCTTAATAAGAAGCCCGTTCGTTATGTTGAACCACTGCCGCCAGATTTTCCCGGCGTTCGCGTTGACGATGCCGCATTGAAACCGCGCGAGCACGCCGTGCCGGAGTCAACAACCGGACAGAATGCTTTTCTCAAAGCCTGCCGCGAGTTCCTGATTTGCGACGATGCCACCCTGAAAAGAATCAATCGTGGCATGAGCAAACTGGAAACAATGCGTCGTGCTGACTTCGCCCGGTTGGGTGACAGCCCGGAGTTTCGCCAATTATGGTGTGGGGAACCGAAGCCAACGGAAGATAATTTCAATACGAAAAACCTTCACTGTGATGCAGGTGGCTCGACGCTGCCGCCAACTGTGCCGCCACTGACAACCGCGCCGTACCAGTTCAAAGAGCTGGTTCGTTGTGACCGCTACGCGAGCGCCGCTTTGCCGCCGCCACTTGATTCGCATAGCGGGGACGAACTGAAATGGAGGCCGGGGCAGACTGCTGTTGCCGAAGCCGTGTTTCGTCATGGTCGTGATGTGCTGGCGGTGCTGCCAACTGGTTACGGTAAGACCGCAGCGTTTACCTATCCGCTGCTTTACGAATCTCGCGCTGGCATTGGCCTGACGGTCATCGTTGTTCCCACGAACACATTAAAGCGCCAACTTCTCGCCCAGCTTCACGACGTTGGTATTCACGCTGTGGCCTTTGGCGATAAGCTGCCACGCCACCGCAATGCGCAACAGTTGGCGGGGCTGGCTGCTGGTGCATTCCGGGTAGCTGTCGTTTCACCTGAACATCTTGTTCCGTCGAGTCAGGTTCTCGCGGCGCTGATGGCTTATGGCGTTGATCGTTTTATTATCGATGAGGGGCATACGGTTAAAGACTGGGATTTCCGCCCGGCGTATGATCTGATGCAATACACATTGCAGAATGCTTTTCCCTCTGCTCAGCGCTGCGTGTTTACGGCTACCCTGCTGCGTGAGAAAGAGCGTGAGCTGATGGCCTCGCTCGGCTGCCGTGACGATTACATAACATTTCGCGCTGACATTGCCCGCGAGAGTATCCAGCTTATTCCAGTTCGCCAGTGCGTGGAGCCGCACTTTGCCGCTGCCGGACTGGTCGAAGCATTGCCGGAGGATGAAAAGATTCTGGTGCTGGTGAACGATCTGAAAACGCTGCGTGCGTATCTGAAACATTTCGGTGACAGAGCAAGGCTGTACCATTCAAAGACACAATGCCTGCCCCGTGAACAGCGTCACGCTAACGCTGAGTGGTTCGCCTCTACGCCGGGCGCGATTCTGGTGGCGACCAAAGCTTTTGGCCTCGGAGCTGATATCCCTGACGTGCGTAACGTAATCGTGACTTATATTCCTGATGACCTGCCCGATATGGTGCAGATGATTGGCCGTGCTGGACGCGACGGACAACCTGCCCGCGCGTTTCTGCTGTGGTCATCACTGGCGCTCGGTGCAGCATCTGATGAGCTGGCGGCGTTGTACCGCCCTGAAAACTGCAATTGGGGTTACATCTCCCGCTTCCTCTGAGCTGACCAGCTCGCCTGTTTAAATTCCCTTCTGGAGAAATCCTTATGCCTGATGAAACCGTGCTGCATCGCGCGGGGCGTTCTGACGCCCTGCTTAATGCCCAACTTGCGTTTGCCTTGAACGGCTATTCCTTTGATGGATTGGCCGAACGTCATATTCAGACCCTTAATCGTGAAGCCATCCTTCGCGATGTATCTACACCGCTGGAGCGATATTGCCTGCTCAATGACTGTGAGCCTTGGGAATGTATCGCTGCGGTATTGAACCGATTTCGACGCCGGGAGGATGGCTCTCGTATTTGGCCGACCTACCGCATGGCTCGCGAGATCTTCAACGGGACTGTTCACCCTGCCGACAAGACGCGCGACGAGATATTTCAATCCGTGCAGCGTCGCCTGTTTTTACCAAAACCAGTACATGCCGAAGTCATTCAACACCTGCGTGCAATGGGACTAACTGGAGACAACCACCAATGACGAAATCTGAGTTTGAAGCTGGCACGTGGGAATTAAAAACCCTGCTGCTGGGTGCGCTAACCCGCAGGCTCAAGGAAGACGAAACGGGCGAGGCTCGCATGGCCGCTGCCGAGTTGTCGTCCTGCGTGAACTTCCTCAAGCAAAACGCCGCCGATGCGCCAGACGCATCTTTCAACAGCGTGTTCCCGGAGGACGATGACGAATGACGCCCGCACAGTTCCGGCGCTGGTTTTCCTCACTGCCTGAAAAATACCAGCGCGTAGCCCGTTCCATGTACGACGACGCCCGCAAGACGGGAACACACACCGCTTCCAGCCTGCTACTCATTCGCACGCTGGTAGAGGGCCGAATCAAATTTGATGAGAGATTTCCAAAATGACAACCACCAGTAACGCAACCCTGACCATTACCGACATCCAGCACATCAACCGCTTGTGCATTGTTGAGCACATGAACAACGCGCAGATTGCCGATGCCACTGGTTTCAGTCTGGCAGATATCGACGCAGTAATCCGTGGCGTCTATGTCGATGACTTGGCCGAAAATTGGAAAGACGATGCTGATATCACTCTGGCGGAGTACAACGCCATCCGCAGCCGCTATAAGCCCGGCAAGCTGCACCGCGATACAGAGTTTATGATTGCCCGCGATATGCTGATTCGCCCTGAGACTGTGCTGGCTATCGCCCATTCCCGCTTTAGCAACGTCCACACGCACCCAGTGCCGAAAGCCGTCAAAGCAAAGCCGGGGAAAGCGAAAGTAGTGCGCAAGTTGGTGCCTACTGATTTAGATGAAATCCACAAGTTAGAGCGCTTCGGTTGGCCTGCTGCGGAGATGGCCGGGAAGCTGGGCGTCCCTGTTGAAGTCGTCGCGCATGTGCAACGCTGTCTGAGAAATCGTTGGTCGTACCCGGATACTCTGGAGTCTGTTAACTCCAAATTCAGCGAGGCTGAATGATGGCAGAGAACGAACCGCTGCACCCCGCCGTTAACCCTGATCTCTACGTGAACCTTGACGAACAGCGTGAAGGGTACGCCCCGTTTGAATCACGGGGTTGGGATGTGCTGACGCAGAACCTGTCCGGGGAAGGGCGAACTGACCCCGGCCAAACACTAAACCAGAATCCGAAACAACGCCCGCGCGGCTCCGTTGGTGAGCGTCGTTGGCTACGCCGTCACGGGCTTATTTAACTGAGGATTATTTCATGAGCACCATCATTTTAATGGAGCCACGCCGCGCGGCTGATTGCGGGCAACAACTGAAATTCATTGCTGATGCCTTGAATCTTCGTCAAATCGATTTGGCTCATGTGTACCAGATCGACAGACAAGATCTCGGCAAGGCGTACCACGGGCAGAAGATGATTCCTGCCCGATGCGTACACGCGCACATGCTTTTACTTGAACTGGCACACCGCCGAGTTACATCACAAGAGGTTGCATAATCATGGCTGACCAGAATGTTAATCCGTACCTTTCCGGTGCTGATGCTGCATCGCAGCAATCGCCATACATGGCTGCACCTGTTGGAGTTGACAATGGAGCATCCCGCTTTAGCTCTGCGCCTGCTGATGCTGATTTCCTCCGTACCCAACCCGTTAACGGCAATGATGGCGGACAATGGAATAATGGCAATATCGCAAATCAGCAAGACCAGAACGCTGACAGCGCTGGGGCGCAAGTGGGCGACACACTGCAATTACAGGATGGCACCACTGTTGAGTTGACTCCTGAACTTCATGGGCTGATGGGGCAGTTTCACCAGTCTGTCGAAAGCCAGCTAGGTCAGGGTACAGTTGACGCGATGTTGCAGTACGCTGGCACGCTCGACGCCGGGACGCAATCAACCCTTGAACGGATGGTCATGTCTGGCGATCCCGCGCAGATGTCGCGTGCGGTTCAGTATCTGCAAGAGCGTATGGCTGGCGGTTCCATTACCGGTTACGTCCCGAACGGCCAGACTGCCGCGCAACCTGTCGGAATGTCACATGCTGAGTTTATAGCAGCGTATGACCAGCTTTCGCAGTGGGCGCAGCAATCAGGGTATGGCCCCGGCCATCGCCAGTACGATGAACAATACCGCGCTCTGGTTGCGCAGCGCTCCGCTGGCAAACGTGCTGGTCGCTAACGCCCAACTGTGGAATGCGCCCTGCAAGACCGAGTGCGCACCGACCCGGTACTACCACACCAATCTATGCGCATGAGTCCCCGCAAGCCGCATTCTGCGCGGCATCTGAAAGCCTGTTTTTAATTAACCGAGGTTCGTAATGAGTACCTGTAATTTCCATGCTGTGGAGCGTGTCGCTGACGTGCGCCCGGATTTCGCCTTGCCGCTGGGTAGATGTGATCATGTTTACCCTGAGCGTGTGCCGCACGTTTTCAATCCAGACGAAGCGGTTTATATCGTTGCACGGTCTGCCACATCCGGCACCCGCACATCTGGCGTTAGCCGTGGGCTTTCCCCTGTGCTGCCGCCGAAGATGGCCGAGCGGATGCGCGAACGTGAACGGCACGAGAAGAATCGAGCCAGACCCCGCAAGGTAATCACTGAGGCGATACGCGCTGACATTATCGTTCGCTCTGCAAAAGGCCAGAAGAATCGTTACATTGCAAGCAAGGTTGGCGTGTCTGAAACCTCTGTGCGGAAGGTGTTGAACATGGCGCGTATGAGTGCGCACTAATGCAAGGTAATACGTTCGCCTTACTTCACGCGCACTAACCCCTGGGAACCGCGCCAGCTCTGGCCTCAAAACGCCCATTTCGGGGCACCTCATCCCTTTAATCGATACCGTTCTGAATCCTGCCTCGGCGGGAGGATTCCGCACGTCTGTGCCATGACGATGGCGCGGGCTTCATCAACCTACGTAGGAGTTTTGTTTATGGCTGATACTTCGTACAGTCCCGATCTGTTTCGCCCACATTATGGCGGGGTGGAATCCGACAATGATATTCACATCGAGGCTTATGACCGGGATGTCCAGACCCGTTTAGAGTCCAAATCCGTATTTCTGGCCGAGGGGCTGTCTACATACAGGCCGCTGAAAGGCAGCAACCAATACCGCATTGATCGCCTGAGTGGTGATCTTGAGGTGAAGGGCAGAACCGCAGGGCAATCGCTGGAGCCTACCGCCGTTAAGTCGGACAAGTTGGTTATCTCTGTGGATACGCTGAGTTATATCCGCGTCCCGATTGACTATCAGGACGATTGGACAGCACCCACATTTCGCGCAGAGCTGAGCCGCAATATCGGCACTGCGCACGCTAAGTTCTACGACGAAGCGCACACCATCCAGTTAATCAAAGCGACTGACTTTGTACCGCCGCCGACACTGCAACCAACGTTTAACCCGCTTACGAATAACGTTGTCTCGCTCGACCTGACAGCGGGGAGCGAAGAGGACGCCGCAAACGAATTGGTTCACGCCGTCAAAGCGGCTGCTAATCGCTTCCTCACTGAGAAAGATATTCCGGTGGCCGAGCTGGTGCTTCTCATTGACCCTGCATGGTTCAGCATCCTGATGGAACATAAGAAGCTGATGAACGTCCGTTACAGCCGGGATAGTGGCAACGATTACGCATGGCGTCGCGTTGGCTATGTCGCTGGGGTGCGAGTCATTGAGCTGAACAGTTACCCGCAGGAAGTCATTACCGGGCATGAACTGGGCGCTGATTATGACGTTACCGCAGAGGAAGCGATGACGAGGGCGACGCTGTTTAAACCTTCCTCTGTGCTGCTGACGGTCGAAGCGCAGAGCGTCATCAATCGCCAGTGGGATGATGAACGCGAAATGACAATGGTGATGGACTCATATCGCCTGTTCAACGTTGGGCTGCGTCGTCCTGACTGCGTTATCAATTTCCGACAAGCTGCATAACTGGAGGGGCTGAGTCATGGTTAATGATGCTTACGCCCCTGAGCTGCTGTGTTCCCTTTTCCTGTATGACCCGGTGACAGGCCGCCTGCACCATAAAGCTAACCGACGCCGGGTTAAGGCTGGCTCCTATGCTGACTCCACCCGGCGAGCTGATGGCTATCGTCAAGTTGCCCTGCGACTTGATGGCAAGCAGTACCAGCTAAAAGCCCATCGCGTGGCGTGGATTCTTGCGCATGGCGCTATTCCTCATGGTAAGCAGATCGATCACATCAACGGTATCCGTGACGACAATCGCCTATGCAATCTGCGCTTGGTTACGCAGCGGGAAAACGACCAGAACCGACGCAAGGCAAGGGGGTATAGCTGGAATAAGGGCTGTAGAAAATGGGAGGCTTACATACGCGTTGATGGTGTACTCCGTCACCTTGGCTTATTTACTACCGAAGTGGCGGCGCGTGCTGCCTATCTAAAAGCTAAAGCCAGATGCCATCCCTCAACGCCAGCCGATTTATTGCAGGCTGCCTAATCCTCGGAGGTTCCATTAATGGCTGATGAAAAGCCGATTAGAGCGCTGGCAGATGATGACCCACGCCGCCAGCGGTACGCTGAACTGTTGGCGCAGGCTGGCCGCATGTCTATTCCCCGGCTGCATCCGGGCGATGCTAATAGTGTTATGAGTCAGCTTGCGACGATGCTTGGCGCACCTGTCCCGATAGTCGGTGCTATGACTGAGCACGCCGCTGCATGGCGTGCCTGTCTGCTGGATCAAGGGCTTGGCGATCTTCTTGATGGCTTGAGTAAGCAGGTGCTGACCGTCTTCTTTCTGCTTTGCTGGAGAGATAGCGCCTTGCGATTGGCAGGTAAGCAAAAGGAACGGCTTACAGCGGCCAGCGAGGGTTTGACCATTGAGCAATACCGGGCAATGCACCCGGCTTACAGAGAGGATAAAGAAGATGATAACCACAATTAAATTAAGGTGGCGGTACATCGAGCCGCCGCCAATGACTGGCACACTTGCTTACCTGAAACAGTGGGTAATAGATACCGGAGAGCCTGAGCTTGAAGCTGAGTTTCGTAAGCTGCTGGGGCTAATGCGCCGCAATGGTATCAGTGACGAACGCGTTAATGCGTTGGCCGATGAGCTTTATGCTTTGGTACGCCAGCGCCAGTGCGAAGAATATGAAGCCTGCAAGCGGGCTTCATCTGACAATGGAGACTTTGAATCATGGTTACACGGACAGACCAGCTATTAAGAAAAGCTATGCGGGGCTATCTGGAACACCTTGGCAATATGCCACTGGCGGAACGGATTACAAACGCTGCTGCATTCGAAGATGTTTATCGCTTCCTGTTGAATGGTTCCGGGCGGCTGGAGTTGCGCCGCGCTGATGTGGCCGCTGTCCGTGTCTTCCTGTGGAATTATCAATACCGACGCTGTGCGGTGACAGGTAAGCCGCTGCGCCTTGCGTCTGCCGTGCTGGATCACTGCCACCGAACCGGGCGCGTGCGTGCTGTGGTGCATCGCTCTGCTAACGCTGCTGAGGGTGGCTATTATGTAGGGCGGGTGTGTGGACTCTCACCCGGTAGCATGAATTTCATGCTACCAGCCTACCGCCGCCACTACAAGGGGCTGGGTATTATTTATCCAGCATAACATTGGTCATGGCTCTATTTATTTTATTTTCATGAGGTTACATGTTGCTGTGGCTGCCTAATTACTTGCTCGTATTTAAAACAATTCTTGACGGATTGATGTAGATTGCGTAATCTCCACTTAAAATAACTGCCTACAATGTGTGCAGGCCAATCACCGAAAAACAGGAGGTACAATATGACAAAGGCGAAAATCAGCCCCGTATCGACTGGTATGAGTAGGGATGCTCTGAATGCTCTTATCAAGACAACGCGTACTGTAGCGCGTAAAAGTTCCAGAGAAACTGATGAGCGTTTAGCTGAATACAGTAAAGTACATGCCGCTTGCAATTGAGTTTGATTGCTGTGAAAAACTCGCCAATGATGGCGAGTTTCTTCCTTTTTATCAGGAGTTCTGTCGCTATAAGCAACTAAGTGCAGAGCATTCCCGCCCCCGATATTCCATCCAAAAACTTTTTGCATCTATTTCGCTGCTCTTTGGCAGAGATAGGGACAATGTTGATGAAGATAAGCCGTATCATCAGAAAAGAGAAGGTTTAACACATCTACATGTGAGGCAGGAAGACAGTGTCTGGGAGGATGACAATGGGCATCCACTGGTACAATGGAAATGTAAAAGTAACAGCTATTTGATATATTCGTATTTTGTATTCTCAGGTACAAGGCACTACTATATTGTTGATTTTATTGATCATGATGCCCATGCAAATTGGGACAATCAAGAAGCAATACAAATGTGGATAGATGAAGCTAAACAATATCGAGAACGTATAACAGAAGCGGCTGCATAGGAAGCCGATATTATTCGGCTTCTTCTCTAAGCATTTCATTTAATTAATTCATAATCTATTAATTCAATATATCGGCGCATCTCTAAAGGGGATGCTGCGTTTTTTGAATATGTCTTAAAACTCTCAGTGCTACCTCGTTCGTGGCCTACAAGCAGAGCGATCCTATCTTCTGGCACTTGAGCACGGTCGAGCTGTTGCACAAACGCATGGCGGAGTGAGTGAAACACTTTTCTCTATGCGGCAAGTTCGCCAAGAGCTTTACGCTTTGCCCGTGTGAACTGCTGCGTATGCCACGTTGAGCGCTTCCCATCCGCCCGGTCTGTAATTGACGCGTGATAGAACAGAAAACCGCTATGTGTGGTTTTGAGCAATGATTTCACGAGGGGGATTAGCTTGCTGTGTACTGGGACGATTCGTGCCGCGCTCTTGGTCTTCCCCTCGGTGATCTCAAAGCACAAAACGCCCTCGATGGTTTTAATACTGCTCTCACGCAGCGTACATATTTCATTGATCCGCATACCGCTGTAAGCACCAATAGCCGTTACCGCCTTCATCTCGTCATCAAGCAAGGTATAGACCTTTGCCAGCTCTCCCGGTGCGAAGACTTCATAGCTGACCTTGCTGCTTTTTGCTTCGAGTGCATGACCACGCCAAGGGTTATCCTGTGGCGCATCGTGATAGCGATTGCGTGCCAAATCCCATATCTGCGCCAGTGCACTGATATAGTTCTGGATGGTTTGGGGCGCTCGCTCAGTTTTGAGTTTATCTAACCAGCCTGTAACTATGGTTCGGTTAATATCTCGCAACTGAACATCTTTCTTTTTCAGGTGGGTTAACAGCACCTCTACGGCTTTATTGGTCTTGGATAGCGTGGTTAGCTTTCGCTTCTCGCTGTATTGAAGCAGGTACAAATCACGCATTTTTAGCAAGGAAGGGCAAGCCTGAATCGATGCACCAAACGATGCGGGGGCTTCCTTGGCGTACACACTGACACGGCGTAGCTCATCAATGATTTGGTCTACAGATGAGCCGCCTTGTGGCTTTAGCAGATTCCGTAAGCGAGTCCATTCCAGAGCAATAGCATCGCGAAACAATCGCGCTTGCCGTATGTCTCGTGTCCCTGTGCTTTTCATAAAGTAGCGTTTCCCTTGGAACAGGTGACGCATATAGCTGGGGATAGCTATCCGCACGAGGTAATTCCCGCAGGGATCTAAAACTAGATAACGATCTCTCTTGAAACTCATACAAACCCCGGTTATGTTGTCGGGGCTTTTTCATGGCTAAACAGTCTGTGAAATGTGCCGGGGTTATGAGCTTTAGTCTAGCTAGTTCAACGAGTTAACGATGATTATTGAAGCAAGCTAAGCCGCCTAAACCCGTGCCGGTTCGAGTCCGGCCTTCGCACTCACCTCCTAAAAACCTCCCTCCGGTGCCACTCCACAAACCCCTCCTCAGGATAGTTCCCTTTCACCACCGGCAGCGCAATTTGCTTCCCGGCAAAATCCCAGAACAGTTGCCCAACAATCCCGCCCCCATTCACCGCTTCAGACACTAGTACCCGCATACTCTCATCCAGCCCAATCGATCCCTTATCAAACGCCTTATGATGAATTGCACACAACGCCAGTCCGTTCGGGATCTCACATGGTCCGCCAAACTGCTTCCACTTGATATGCGCGGCTTCAAGTCCAACAGAGGCGTTATCATGTCGCATGTTAAACCCGCAGATTGCACACTCATAGTTATAAGCTCGCAGCACCTGCTGGCGGAACAGCGGATCTCGAACCTTACGGATCTGCTGGATATCAAAACCCATCTCATCCGCGAGCTCTTCCTGAATGCTTTCAGGAAAATGCGCTTCAAGGATCTGCTGCGCCAGCGAGCCGATCAGGTTTTTGTTCTTACTCAGGAGCGCAAAGTGTTCTTCATCAAACCCTCCTGCGACGTTATGCTCCATAAGTTCTTTTACTGGTGGCTGTTTGCTACCCGTGGTTGAACAGAACTCAGTATTCTTCAGATCCCAAAAACCATCCCTCTTAAGACGCCAGAAGGGCATATTTGGATAATGCAATTTTCTTTGTGGGCCAAAGCGTTCTAACAGGCTAAGCAACTGCTCGTGAACCTCGGTTCCATAATCAAACAATCGCGCATGCCCCTGCTGATATTTCGCCAGCACGTACAGAAGCAATAAAGGTTTATGCGGCGCACGCTGTTCGCCTTTGCGCCAGATGGTGATGTCGGCAATTGCCTGTTCGAGAGTTTTGCTGGAAGCCATCGCGTTACGGAAGAAGGTAAATAATTGCGATGATGCTCGCAAAACCCAGACCAATCAACCCGCAATCAACAAAACATGACCTTACCGCATCCAACCTTATTTCCTGAATCCCCCTCGCAAATTCCAAATTTCCTTTATACCAAACCACTGTATTTATATTCAGTCCTGTATAATGAGCACCAGAAATTACGCCGAACGGCAAAGGAAGTATCAAAGAGAATTTAACGAGGAATTCGCGATATGAAGGTGCTGCAACACCCCCATACCGCTAACCACAAACAACTAATCAGGAGTTGAAAATGGCTGTAACGAATTTTAAGCCAGAGTTTACTGTTTGCAAAACAGAATCAGACGCTTTCACTGGCATGATTGAAAACCGCGAGCTGGTACGCAAAAACAGCGCCCGCCGTCTGCACGGCAACCAGACCAATGCGGCACCCGTCCATCCACGCGCGGAAACGCCGCAAGACTGTGCAGCCTGCTGCGAACTCTATGCGCGCATAGACATGAAATACCTTCTTCTGGGCGGCGACTGGTTAACCCGTGCAGGCTTTATCAACGGCATGCCCGTGAAAATCCGCGCCATGAAAGACTGCATCGTGATTACGCCACAGCATACAAGAGAATTATGGGGATGCCTGGAAGGTATGAGCGTGGTGAATATAAATAAACAGAAAGTCGCGCAGTGGTTAAAAACATTTCCAGGGGCGTTGAATGATACGGGAGATATACCTATGGTGAAGCGCGGAACTGGTCTGGCAGAATAAGAATAATATCTAAAGTCTCCCTTCATTAATCCTGTAAAAGGATAAGTTAATACGGATGTGAATATACATGTCCGTATTTTTTCTTTTTTAAATTAATTATCTGTCTACGCTAGTGCACCCAATAAATCGGTTGTAACATTCTCCGCAAAGCAACAGGGAGGATTGCTATGCAGATTTGTAGGATGGATTACAACGATGTCTCAGCCGATGGACGAAGGCTGAAACTACACGTCTATGGCGTTGGGACATTTCCCGTTTTTTCAGGGATAGAACCCGTAACCAATATTGCTGAGTGTGCCTTTATCAGGAATGCTGCATTACCAGTGGGTACGTATTGGATCGTTGATGCACCGGAAGGCAGTATTGCTAATCGGGTTGAGCGGTTTGTAAAAGACTTCAAGAACGGGACCGATCATTCTGAATGGTTCGGCTTGTTTAATGCTTCGACCATGGCTGATAACGTATTTGTGAATGGGGTCGACAGAGGCTCATTTCGACTTCATCCATTGAGGCCGAATGGTGAGGGAGAGTCGTGGGGATGCATAACGTTTTATAATATCCCTGATTTTCAACTGGTCAGACAATCTTTGCTTGCACGTAAGAAGATTCGTGTTCCTGGTGGTAAAGGGTTGATGGCATATGGACGTATTGATGTGAAAGGAAGGGCTGATTATGCTTCATGCAAAGTTAAAAAATAATATCCTGATTGGTCTGGCATGCCTCATTGCTTCCTTCTTTATCGTCCTGTTTCCTCTGGGAGGCTTGCTCGATTACTTGTCTCAAGCCAGCAATGATTTTTTAAATCGCACCGGTTTGGGGTTTGCTGATGGTGAAGCAGACCCATCATTCCTGTGGGTGTTGGGGGGGATGATGGTCGTCGTTACCGCGCTACTGATGATTATCATCCGAAAGATATGCAACCTGAAGCAGGGATGAAATATTTCATAGCCGCTTTCTAAAACAATTAAGCGGCTTCGTGCCAATCCCACGCACTCCACCGCTAAACCTAACTTAACTAAACACCGGCACCCCCAGCCCCACCTTCACCTCCCTCAACGTCCCTTGCGTCACCCCCTGCGCCCGTTCGGTCCCGCGCTTCAGCATCGCCATCAATTCCCCCTTATCACCCATATACATCGCCCTCCGCTCCCGCATCGGCGCAATCAGCTCCTGCAAACACCCCTCCAGCTCGTTCTTACATGCCCGGTCACCCAGCCCGCCCGCCTGATAGTGCGCCTTCATCGCCGCCACTTTCTCCTTGTCCGGATGAAACGCGTCGAGGTACGTAAACACCACGTTCCCCTTAATCTGCCCCGGGTCGCTCACCTTCAGGTGGTTCGGGTCGGTGTACATGGCGCTGACCGCACGGTGAATAGCCTCTTCGCTGGCCGACAGGTGCAGCGTGTTGCCCAGCGATTTAGACATCTTGGCGCTGCCGTCAATGCCGGGCAGGCGGCTGGTGTCGCTCAGCATCGCCTTGCAGTGGCGCAGCACCGGGGTGGGCAGCAGGCTGTTCATCTTGTGCACAATCTCGTTGGTCTGCTCAATCATCGGCAACTGGTCGTCGCCGACGGGCACGCACTCGGCCTTAAACGCGGTGATGTCCGCTGCCTGGCTGATGGGGTAGGCCATAAACCCGACCGGCAGCGAGCGGGCGAAGCCCTTCTGCGCAATCTCGTTTTTCACCGTCGGGTTACGCTCCACGCGGGCGACGGTGACGATGTTCATATACAGCATCGTCAGCTCGGCGAGGGCGGGCAGGGCGGATTGTAGGCAGATCGTGGTCAGGTTCGGGTCGATACCGGCGGCGAGGTAGTCGGCCAGCACTTCGGGGATGTTGTCGCGGATCTTCTGCGGGTTGCTGCCGTTGTCGGTCAGCCCCTGAAGGTCAGCAATCAGCACAAACTGGTTGTGCGTCTGCTGAAGCGCCACGCGCTGGCGCAGCGATCCGACGAAGTGGCCGAGGTGCAGTGGGCCGGTTGGGCGGTCGCCGGTGAGGATGGTTGGTGCGTTCATAAAGACTCCTTAACGTTGTCATGCCGAAAGGGGTCTTAGAAATGTGAAAGCCGCCTTTCGGCGGCTATCTGAAAATGGGGAAAACTACTCCGTGCCGCCTTAAGAAGGCAGCCACCAGCGGTTTACGGTGAGCACGGCGTGGTTTATGTTCATCTCATTACCGTATCACGTCCGGCGCGAAAAACAAAAGGGCACGTCATGCTGCAATCTCTCAATCATCTGACCCTCGCGGTCAGCGACCTGCAAAAAAGCGTCACCTTCTGGCACGAGCTGCTGGGGCTAACGCTGCACGCCCGCTGGAATACCGGGGCCTATCTCACCTGCGGCGATCTGTGGGTCTGCCTGTCCTACGACGAGGCGCGCCAGTACGTGCCGCCGCAGGAGAGCGACTACACCCACTACGCGTTTACCGTGGCGGAAGCGGATTTTGAAGCGTTCTCGCAAAGGCTTGAGCAGGCGGGCGTCATCGTCTGGAAGCAGAACAAAAGCGAGGGGGCGTCGTTCTATTTTCTCGACCCGGACGGGCACAAGCTGGAGCTGCACGTGGGCAGCCTCGCCGCGCGGCTGGCGGCGTGTCGCGAGAAGCCCTACGCGGGCATGGTGTTTACCTCAGACGGGGCTTGAGGCGCGTACCTTCAGCCTGCCCGCCAGCGTCACGTGTGTGGCGGCATCTTCCTGATTGCACAGGTACTCCACCGCCAGCCGTCCCAGCTCGCTGTAGGGCAGCTGGATACTGGTCAGCGGTGGGGTTAGCTGTTCGGAAATCTTCTGGTCGTCGTAGCCCGCCAGCAGCATGTCCTGCGGGATACGCACGCCATTCACCGCCAGCGCCTGGTAGCAGCCAATCGCCAGCCAGTCGCTGGCACAGAAAATGGCGTCCGGGCGTTCGGTCAGTTCCAGCAGGGACGTGGTGGCGGTAAAGGACTCGCTGAACTGCCAGTTGGTCTGGCGCACCAGGCTCTCGTCACACGTTAAACCGGCCTGCTTCAATGCCGCCTGGTAGCCCGCCAGACGCTGGCGCGAGGCCTCCATCCAGCTCTCGCCGGTGATGTGGGCGATGCGCGTGGCGCCGCAGGCGATGAGGTGTTTAGTCACCTGGAAGGCGTTGGCGTAGTCGTCCGGGATAAACGACGGCAGCAGCGGCGAGCCAGGGTCGCGCTGGTTAAGTAGCACCAGCGGGATGCGGGTACAGTCCTGAAATGGCGTCATATCGACGACGTTCGTGACCGGAGAGGCAAGGATAATCCCGATGCAGTTGCGCTTGCCCAGCTGGCGGATGATGTTCAGGGCCAGCTCCACGTCGTCGCCGTAGTCGTAGACGGTGAGCAGCGTCTCGTTGCGCCACGCCGCTTCACGCGCCTGGCTGATGGCGTCGATAAACGGGTCGAAGCTCTGCAACGAGCTGACCAGCAGGGCGATCTCCTCCTGGTTGCGCGGAGCGTGAATGGCAGGAAGACGGTCGTAGCCGAGCTCGGTAGCGACGCTAATCACCCGCTGGCGGGTCTCCTCGCTAAGCTTGATGTTGCGGGACTGGTTAAGCACCAGCGATACCGTCGCCTGCGACACGCCCGCCGCCCGCGCAATATCGTTCATCGTCACTTTCGTTTTTCGCTTCATCCGTCCTCTCCCTTTCGCGAATTCGCATCATACCCTAACCGCACGCTTCCGCGCCGTCGATCACGTTTCTCATCCATCGAAGCGTGAACTTTGTGAGAGGCGTCGCTTTTCTGAGTGCCGCGATTTGCGCATTCATTCTGCAACTAATATTTATTAGCTAAATATTATCAGCAAGAGGATGCGTAATGAAAGAGCAGTGGAGCAGGGAGCAGGCACAGGCGTGGTATCAGCAGAAAGGCTGGCTGTGCGGGTTTAACTATCTGCCGTCGACGGCGGTGAACTGGACCGATATCTGGCAGGAAGAGACCTTCGATGCCGAAACCATCGACCGCGAGCTGGGCTGGGCGGCGGACGCGGGCTATAACACCCTGCGCATCAACCTGCCGTTCATCGTCTGGGAGCACGACCGTGACGGGCTGATGGCGCGCATCGACCGCTTTTTGACGATTGCCGACGACAACGGCTTCAGCACCATGCTGACCCTGATGGACGACTGCGGTTTCTCCGGCGACGAGCCGTACCTCGGCCCGCAAAAGCCGCCCGTACCGGGCAAACACAACAGCCAGGCGGCGGCGAGCCCGGGGCGCGACAAGGTGTGCGATCGAGACTGCTGGCCACAGATTGAGCGCTATATCCGCGACGTTGTGCGCCAGTTCCGCGACGACAGGCGCGTGCTGCTGTGGGATCTGTATAACGAGCCGGGCAACCGCGGCATTTTCGCGACGGGCACGCAGGAGGTGCAGTACGACGCGAAGCTGGAGACCTGCGCCCACGCGCTGATGAAGCTGGCGTTCCAGTGGGTGCGTGAAGAAGACCCGACCCAGCCGCTCACCGTCTGCGCGTGGCGCGTCCCGCCGGAAGAGGAGGGCGAGACGTTCTTCCAGCACCCGCTGGACCAGACCGCGCTGGCGCTCTCGGACGTGGTGAGCTTCCACGCCTACACCCACACGGGGCGCATGACGGCGATGATTCAGCAGCTGCAAGCGCTCGGTCGCCCGCTGTTCTGCACCGAATGGCTGGCGCGCCACGTGGGCAGCACGATTGAAGAGCAGCTTCCGCTGATGTACATGGCGAAGGTTGCGCCGTATCAGTGGGGGCTGGTGCGCGGCAAAACCCAGACGTGGCTGCCGTGGCCGGTGGTGATGAAGGAGTCCACGGACTACTGCCGCCTGTGGTTCCACGACGTGTTCGAGGAGAACGGTATCCCGTTTTCACGCGCTGAAATCGCGCTGATGAAGAAGCTGCGCAATATCGCCCCGGATCCGCAGGGCTAATAATAACGACCCGGCGCGCTGTCGCCGGGCAACCAGGTACGCACTATGGCAATGACAATGAAAATACCGTCTCGCGAGTTATGGTCCTACTTTGGCTATGGTTTAGGTCAGTGTTTTAGCTTTGGTTTAGTGGGTTCGTTTATAAACTATTTTTACACCGACGTGCTGGGGATCTCGGCGCTGGCGGCAAGTACCATCTTCCTGATTGCCCGCGCGTGGGACGCGGTTCACGATCCGCTGTTTGCCAGCATTATGGACACCATTAACAGCCGGTTTGGCAAGTTTCGCCACTTTTTACTGATTGCGCCGCTGCTGATTACCGGCGTCACTCTGCTGGCGTTCTATAAAATCGAAGCGGACATGACCACCAAAATCCTCTACGCCGGGGTGACGTATATCCTGTGGGGGACGCTGTACGCCATCTCCGATATCCCGTTCTGGTCGATGTCGTCGGTGATGACCAACGACTCCGGCCAGCGCACCCGCGCGGTAACGGCGGCGATGCTCGGGGTGAACGCCGGGATTGCCTGCGCCAACATCTTCTTCCCGAAGCTGGCGGCGTTCTTTGCCCAGTACAGCAACGATAAAGGCTACTTTATGGCGGCGCTGGTGATGATGCTGGTGGGGCTGCCGCTGATGCTCAACGGCTTTATGCAGATCAAAGAGCGCGTCCCGCCCAGCCCGGAAAAGGTGACGATGCGCGACACCTTCCACAACCTGCGCCAGAACAAGCCGCTGTTTATCGTCCTGCTGTCGTTCTTTTTCTGCGTGTTCCATAACGTGGCGGGCGGACTCTATATCTACTTCTTTATCAACAACATGGGCGACGGCAGCCTGCAAATGGCAATTGGCGTGATGGGGATAGTGGCGGCGGTGCTGTGCCTGGTCGCCCCGCTGCTGACGCGCCGGATGCAGAAGCGGAAGCTGTTTATGATCCTCTGCGGGCTGGACGTGGCGGTGCGCGTGGTGATGTGGTTCACGGGCTATCAGCACACGGCGCTGCTGTTTATCCTGCTCGGCCTGAGCACGCTGTTCGTGATGATGACCAACATCCTCACCTCGTCGATGATTGCCGACACCATCGAGTACGCGGAATACCACACCCACAAGCGCTGCGCAGCGATCACCTTCTCCGGGCAGACCTTTACCGGCAAGATGTCGGTGGCGGTGGGCGGCGGGCTCATCGGCGTGTTTCTGACGATGATCAACTATGTGCCGCAGGCGCAGGCCCAGAGCGAAGGCGTACTGTCGGGGCTGTTCTTTGGCATTTGTTTGTTACCGGCGATTGGGTCGCTGATCCGCATGGGCTTTATGTCGCGCTTTACCTTTACCGAGGAGAAGCATGCGGAGATTTGTCGGCTGCTGGCGGAGCGGAATGCGTCTGCGAAAGCGCCGGGTGGTGGCTGCGCCTTACCCGGCCTACAGGACCAGCCCTTGTAGGCCTGATAAGCGAAGCGCCATCAGGCTTCGCGTAATGACTTACAGCGACTTCACAAACGCCAGCAGATCTTCGTTGAGCTGGTCCTGGTGGGTCAGCGCGAAGCCGTGCGGCGCGTTGTCGTACACCTTCAGCGTGGCGTTTTTGATCATCTCCGCCGCCAGCTTGCCGGTACTTTCAAACGGCACGATCTGGTCGTTGCTGCCGTGGATCACCAGCGTCGGCACGTCGATTTTCGCCATATCCGGGCGGAAGTCGGTTTCGGCGAACGCGGTCACGCAGTCGATGGTGCCCTTGAGGGACGCCAGCAGAGCGATGTTCAGCGTCTGCGTCAGGGCACCCGCGGAAACGGTCTGCCCGGCGTTGGTGCCGTAGAACGGGGTGGCGAAGTCGCTGATGAACTGGGCGCGATCTTTACGCAGTCCGTCACGGATGCCGTCGAACACGCTCTGATCCACACCCTGCGGGAAGGTATCCGATTTACCGAAGATTGGAGTGACCGCGCCCAGCAGCGCCAGACCAGCCACGCGTTCGCTGCCGTAGTTGTTGATGTAGCGGGTCACGTCGCCGCCGCCCATGGAGAAGCCCACCAGCGTTACGTCGCGCAGATCCAGGGTAGTAATCAGGTCGTTAATGTCGGACGCAAAGGTGTTGTAGTCATAGCCGTTCCACGGCTGATCCGAACGCCCAAAGCCGCGACGGTCAAAGGCGATGGCTCGGAAGCCGCGCTCGGCCAGGTAGTTCAGCTGGCTGTCCCACATGTCGCCGTCCAACGGCCAGCCGTGGCTGAAGAGGATCGGTTTGCCCGCGCCGCAGTCTTTGTAGTAAATCTGCGTGCCGTCTTTTGCCTTAAACAGTGCCATAGTGTGTTCCTGTGCAGGTGATTGTTATGGTTATACCGGCGCGACCAGATAGCGAATTGCCGGTGATGTTGTGCCCTGATGAAAAGCCAGAACGCGGCTCTGCAACAGGAGGTCATTCATGGTGTGGCGTTCCTGCTGGCGCAAATGCTCAATCCAGGAACCCATCAGGAAGGTCTCGATAAACAGCCCTGGACGTTCGATATCCTCGTACACCGCCCAGCTCATCGCTCCGGCGCGGCGGCGCACCCGGCGTAGCTCGTGCACGGCCTGCAAAAACGCTTTCGCGTCCTGTGGGTCGATGATGTACTCGTGCGACACCAGCACCGGGCCGCGCTCGTTCGGGAGTTCAATCTCCACGCCGTCCAGCGGCTGCCCGCTCAGGTCGAGATTTAAATTCGGATCTTTCTCCAGCTTCCAGCGGAATGCCGTCGCGCTTGCCAGCACCATCCCCAGCGTGGCAACCACCAGCGAGGTCGGGGTGCCGAACTGCGAGGCGATCTGCCCCCAGACGGCGCTGCCTGCGGTCATCGAGCCGAAGAACACCGTCAGATACACAGCCAGCGCCCGGGCTTTTACCCAGCGGGCGGCGCTGCGCTGTGCGCCAAGGTTGAGGGTGGAGAGCACCGCAATCCACGCAAAGCCGGTAAAAAACTCAAACAGGTTCAGCAGCCAGACGTGGCGCACGAACGCCAGCGCCAGCATGGTGAGGGCAAACGTCAGGCTGGCGGCCAACATCAGCCGATCGGCATTCAGCCGCTGGCGCAGGCGCGGCAGCAGGATCGCCCCGGCAATCGCCCCCAGGCCGATACACGCCAGCATCACGCCGTAGCCCGCCGGGCCTAAGCCCAGCTCGCGGCGCGCCACCAGCGGCAGTAACGCCCAGCCCGCGCTGCCGAAAACGAAGAACGCCACGGTACGCACCAGCACGTTGCGCAGCACCGGGGCGGCGTGCACGTAGCGAATGCCGGACCGCACCGCCGAGAAGAAGTGCTCCGGCGGCAGCCGCTGCACGGAAGGCGCCGGACGCCAGCGCCACAGCACCCACGCCACGCCGACCACGGATAGCGCGTTAAGCGCAAACACCATCCACGGCCCGGCCAGCGACAGCAGGAAACCGCCCAGCGCCGGGCCAATCGCCCGGCTGATGTTGACCCCGAGCGAGTTAAGCGCCACGGCGGAACCCAGCTCGGGCTTGCTCACCAGGTCAGGCACAATCGCCTGAAACGGCGGCGAGCTCATGGCCGCGCCCACGCTCAGCAGAAACGTTGCCGCCAGCAGAACGGTGGGGGTGACGTGTCCGATAAAAGAGAGCAGCGTCAGCCCGGCAGCGGCGATGAATACCCATAGCTGGGAGAAGAGCAGGTATTTTCGTCGGTCAACGATGTCCGCCATCACCCCGGACGGCAGGGCGAAGAGGAACATCGGCAGGCTGCTGGCCGCCTGCACCAGCGCGATATCCAGCGGATCGGCGCTGAGCGTCAGCATGCTCCAGTTGATACCGACGTCGCTCATCCATGAGCCGACGTTAGAGACCACCGTGGCGATCCACAGCATGCGGAACACCGGCTGGCTCAGCGGCTGCCAGGGCGAAGCCGCCGATGCGGGCGTCGTCTCGACGTGTGCGTCGCGAACGTCGTTAACCTGGGTCATGCGAACCTCTCCGTCGTCTTACGCTGCAGCCGCCACTGGCCCGGTCCGGTGAGGGCGAGGGTGGTGAAGATAATCAGCAGCAGCCAGCCAAACTGCCCTTCGGCAATCGACCAGTCCGGGTGCACCGCCAGCATCGCCACCAGCAGCACGGCGATAATCGGCAGGCACGCCAGGCGGGTGTAAACCCCTGCAATGATAAACAGCGGGCAGATGACCTCGGCGACGATCGCCGGGATCAGGCTCGCGTAAGGTCCGAAACCAAACGGATCTTCGATGCGCGTCAGCTCTTCGCTGAAGTGGAGCACCTTAGGCAGGCCATGCACGTAAAGCAGCAGCAGGCTGCCGGTCAGGCGCAGGAAAAACAGCCCCGGATCGATCCGGGGTGAAGCGTCATTTTGTTTCATCAGAATGCAAAGCAGCTGCAGCCCAGCGCCCCCCAGAAAGCGTTATCGTCGGACACCGGCATCTCTGACGTGCGGGCGAAATCATGCTGGTGGCTATGAACCCCGCACGGGCCGCTGCAGTGGTGGACGGCGCTCATGCCGACGCGTGCGGCCTGCGGCGGCGCGCTGCGGTAGTGGCCCGGCACCTTCACCACCGGGGACCACTCGGGCAGGACCGGAATGGCGGGCGGCGCGAGCGGGCCAAAGCTGCCAGCGGCGTAGACGATATCGCCGTTGACCACGGTGAGGACGGACTCGATGCCCTTGATCTCCTCTTCCGGCACGCGGAAGTAATCTTTGCTGAGCACCGCCAGA
Organism: Enterobacter cloacae complex sp. S2; assembly: GCF_015159675.1. NCBI lineage: Bacteria > Pseudomonadati > Pseudomonadota > Gammaproteobacteria > Enterobacterales > Enterobacteriaceae > Enterobacter > Enterobacter cloacae complex sp. S2. The sequence goes on along the minus strand of NZ_JADDTS010000004.1, from coordinate 21,490 downwards.
TCCGCGAGCTGGCCCGTTTTGATCTGCCCCTTCTGGTTCTGCTCGCTGGAGAACCACGCGCTGCCCTGGGTCCAGAGCATCAGGGCGGTATCGCGATCCAGACGGGCGCTGTGATCGTACATCTGCATCCCGCCAACGGTGCGGCCGGAGACCAGCCAGTAGAGCGCGGTCCACGGGTTATAGCTCGCCACGCGGGTGGCGTCGGTGCCTAAGCCCACCGGCACGCCGGTCTCCAGCATTTTCGCCACCGGCGGCGTGTGGCGGGTGGCTTCGATGCCGTAGCGCTCGGCGAAGTATTCCCCCTGGAAGGCCATGCGGTGCTGCACGGCAATGCCGCCGCCCAGTTCTTTGATGCGGTCGATGTTGGCCTGTGACACGGTTTCGGCGTGGTCGAAGAACCAGTGCAGCCCGTTGAACGGAATGTCGCGGTTCACCTTCTCGAACACATCCAGCATGCGGCTGATGGATTCGTTATAGGTGGCGTGCAGGCGGAATGGCCAGCGGTGTTCGACCAGATGGCGCACCACGCGCTCCAGCTCGTCCTCCATGCCCGGCGCGAGATCCGGGCGCGGCTCGAGGAAGTCTTCAAAATCGGCGGCGGAGAAGACCAGCATCTCGCCCGCGCCGTTGTGGCGGAAGAAGTCGCTGCCCTGGCCCGGCGTGAGCATGTCGGTCCATTTTTCAAAGTCTTCCAGCTCGTGGCCCGGACGCTGGGTAAACAGGTTGTAGGCGATGCGGATGGTCATCTGCTTTTTCTCGTGCAGCTCGGCAATTACCTCGTAATCTTCCGGGTAGTTCTGGAAGCCGCCGCCTGCGTCGATGGCGCTGGTCAGCCCCAGGCGGTTCAGCTCGCGCATGAACTGGCGCGTGGAGTTGACCTGCTGCTCCAGCGGCAGCTTCGGCCCTTTGGCGAGGGTTGAGTACAGGATCATGGCGTTCGGGCGGGCGATCAGCATCCCGGTCGGGTTGCCGTTGGCGTCGCGCTGGATCTCGCCGCCCGGCGGATTCGGCGTGTCCCTGGTGTAGCCGACCACCTTCAGCGCGGCGCGGTTGAGCAGGGCGCGGTCGTACAGGTGCAGGATGAAAACCGGCGTATCCGGCGCGGCGTCGTTGATCTCGTCTAAAGTTGGCATACGGCGCTCGGCAAACTGGAACTCGCTCCAGCCGCCCACCACGCGCACCCACTGGGGCGACGGCGTGCGCAGGGCCTGCTCTTTCAGCATGCGCAGGGCATCTGCCAGGGACGGTACGCCTTCCCAGCGCAGCTCGAGGTTGTAATTCAGCCCGCCGCGGATCAGGTGCAGGTGCGAGTCGTTCAGGCCGGGGATGGCGGTGTGGCCTTTTAAGTCGACCACCTTAGTGCCGTCGCAGTGGTGTTGCATCACCTCGGTGACGGTGCCCACTTCCAGGAATTTCCCGTCGCGCACGGCAACGGCTTCCGCGAGAGGGTTCTCGCGATCGACGGTGTGAAACTGGCCGTTAACCAGAATGAGATCGGCTTTACCGAGGGTAACCATAACTGCTCCAGACTGAGAGGGGAATGGTCAGGATTATGGGAACCGGTTTCGGGAAAGATCCAGTTATACAATAGGATAGGTATACCAAAGTATAACTATACCTTAGGTTAACTATACGAAGAGATAATTACGCGCCAGCGGCGTGGGTCATAGGATGAATGCGATTTTATCGGCGTGCTGTTCGCGGCGATTTTAACCTTTAACCTCACTGGATAATCTTATGACCACTACAAAGCTCGAAGTCTTAACCCCAGCCAACTGTCAGATCATCTTCATCGACCACCAGCCGCAGATGGCGTTTGGCGTGCAGTCTATTGACCGCCAGGTGCTGAAAAACAACACCGTGGCGCTGGCGAAAGCGGCAAAAGTGTTCAACATCCCGACCATCATCACCACCGTAGAGACCGAAAGCTTCTCCGGTAACACCTATCCTGAGCTGCTGGACGTGTTCCCGGGCCAGGACATTCTGGAGCGTACCTCCATGAACTCCTGGGACGACCAGAAAGTGCGTGACGCGCTGAAGGCTAACGGCAAGAAGAAGGTGGTTGTCGCGGGCCTGTGGACCGAAGTGTGCAACAACAGCTTTGCCCTGTGCGCGATGCTGGAAGGGGACTACGAAATTTATATGGTGGCGGACGCGTCCGGCGGCACCTCCAAAGAAGCCCACGACTTCGCGATGCAGCGCATGATCCAGGCGGGCGTGATCCCGGTGACCTGGCAGCAGGTGATGCTGGAGTGGCAGCGTGACTGGGCGCATAAAGAGACCTACACCGCGGTGATGGATATCGTGCGCGAGCACTCCGGTGCGTACGGCATGGGCGTGGATTACGCCTACACCATGGTGCACAAAGCGCCGTCTCGCCAGAAGAGCGAGCACCGTACCTTAGCGCCGGTTCCGGCACGCTAAATCCCGGCGGCGGGCTGGTCCCTCATCCGGCTCGTCACTGCCTTTTTCTCTGGAGTTCACAATGAGTACAGGGTTGATATCCCTCGCGGCAGGCGTGCTGATTGGCCTGATGTATGCCGTGCTGAAGGTGCGTTCCCCCGCGCCGCCCGCGCTGGCGCTGATTGGCCTGCTGGGTATGCTGGCAGGGGAACAGGCGATGCGTCATCTTTTATCCCGCGACAATCCCGCGGGCGTGCAGGTGACGGTTCCCCACGTTCAGCACCTGACCGGAGCGTCATCATGAAGGCCTGGATTATTTCGCTGGTGTGCGGGGTCGCGGCTGGGGTAATTTACGCCCTGCTCGACGTGCATTCCCCGGCGCCGCCGGTCGTCGCGCTGCTTGGCCTGTTCGGCATGCTGGTGGGTGAACAGCTGATCCCCATCGGACGGCGTCTGGTGAGCCGCGAACCGTTGACCCTGGCCTGGTTTCGTCATGAATGCGTACCGAAGATCAGCGGTACCGCGCCCCCAGCGCCCGCGAAGGAAAGCCGCGACGCGTAACGATTTGTTTGAGGAAAGACAGCATGACGCTGCCGTGGCGCATTGCCATCATTGATGACGAACGCTCTGTTCGCAGCGGGCTCAGTAACCTGCTGCAATCGGAAGGGTATGCTACCGATACCTTCGATTCGGCAGAGGTGTTTTTGAGCCACCCTCTCGCCCTGTCAGGCGCGTCGCTGGTGATCACCGACATCAAGCTGCGCGGCATGAACGGGATCGAGCTGTTTGAGAAGCTGCGGTTGCTGGCCACGCCGCCGCCGCCAATACTGTTTATCTCCGGCCATGCGGATGAAAATATGCAGCGGTATGCACTCAGCCTGGGCGCCGCTGCATTTTTGCGTAAGCCGATTAACATCGATATTCTGCTGGATCATATTCAGCGGGAGCTGACCCGCCGACAATAAGGATCGCGGATGAACGAACAAACGTCGCCTGCATTTTGGCCCGCCCGGGGAAGTCTCCATGAAGGGCGGGCTTTTGTTCTGAAAGAGGATGTTATTTTTACCGTGCTGGCGCAGGAGGGCGGCATCTGCTGGATGAACGGGCGGCATCCCCAGTCAGGCGGTTCGTTTATTATTGCCACCGCGGTCAGCGATGAAGAAGAGGAGCGGGCAACGCGGCTGCTTAAAAACGAGTTTGCCCTGCGCGATCGACTTCATGACGGCTGGGCTATCCGGCCCGTCGCTTCAACCCAGTACCGCGGACGTTTTGCGCTGGTCTACGCGCCGTTCTGCTTTGAACTGCTGGCGTGCCGGGCAGGTAAGGCGATTTCCGGGATCGCCCGCTTTATCGAGATGGCGATCCGCATCTGCGGTCCCCTGCGCCAGATGCATCTGCACAACCTGATCCACGGCGATATCAAACCCGGGTCGATCTTCGTTCATCACGACGCCACCAGCCGTCTGTGCAGCTTTGGTCTTTCCTGCGCCACCTCCGACGCATTCTCCCAGTCCCGGCTTGCCGCGTCTGGCGGCACGCCCGCCTACATGTCACCGGAACACACCACGCGTACCCGGCGCGCCGTCGACAGCAGGAGCGATCTCTACAGTCTGGGTATCGTGCTTTATGAACTTCTGACCGGGCGATTGCCGTTTGAACTGAGCGCTGATGACCAGACTAACTGGGCGCATTACCACATTGCCTCTGAGCCGCTTGCGCCGGGCCGGGTGCGTCCGGACGTACCCGGCATGCTGTCGACCATTATCCTTAAGCTGCTGGAGAAGAATCCGGAGAATCGCTATCAGACCGTCGACGGGCTGATTGCCGACCTCAGGCGCTGCCAGGCGACGCTGACCGCCGAAGGTGAGATCGTCGACTTTATTCCCGGCCAGCAGGACCGCTCTCCGGCGATCCATCTTGCCGATTCGCTTTTCTCTGCGCATCCGCAGGGCAGCGACGTCATCGCCGCGTTTGAGCGGGTCAGCCAGAGCGGTGCGCCGGAACTGGTGACGATTGGCGGTCCGTCGGGGATCGGCAAATCTTCCGTGATCGCCACCACGCTGAAATCGCTGCAACAGCGCAAGGTGCTGCTGGCGGTGGGCAAGGTCGATCAATACTCTCCCACGCTGCCCTACGGCGTGCTGAGTTCGGCGTTTCGGACGCTCACGCTGCACCTGCTCGGGCTGCCAGCCGGGGAGGTGGCGACGTGGAAAATCCGCCTGTCGCGCGCGCTGGAAGGCTTCGAGGAGCTGGCTGTCAGCCTGGTGCCGGAGCTGAATTTATTTCTTGAGAACAAACCGCGTTTCTCTGCGGATACATTTTCCATCGACGCGCGGGCGCGCTTCAGCCATATGGTGCTGGCGCTGGTGAAAACCTTCGCCACCCAGGGCGCGCCGCTGGTGCTGCTGCTGGATGATGTGCAGTGGATCGACGCCGCCAGCCTGCAAACGCTCGATTACCTGCTGCGCGCCTGCGGCGCCATCCCGCTGCTGGTGGTGGTGGCGCACCGCGATCTCAGTTCGCTTTCTGATCCCAGCTTGCAGGCCGCGCTGGCGAGCCTGCCGGAGGCGGCGCAGCATGCCATGACGATCGTGCCGCAGCCGCTGTCGGTGAAGGCCGTGGCACGCTGGCTCGGGGGGATTTTTCATGCCCGCAGTACCGGCACCTCCGATCTTGCCACGCTGATCCATGAAAAAACCGGCGGCAACCCGCTGTTCGTTCAGGAATTTTTCCGCCGCATCGTCGATGACGGACTGGTGGTGCACAACAAATATCAGGGGAAATGGCATTACGATCTCCAGGCCATCCGCGCCCGGCATTACACCGAGAACGTGGTGACGCTGGTGCTTGAACAGCTCAAAGAGATGCCCGACGAGACGCGCCGCCTGCTGGGCAGCATCGCCTGCCTCGGCTGCACGGGCGAGCTGGAGATGCTGTGCCGCGTGGTGGGGCAGTCGGCGGCGGAAATCCGCTACGCCCTTCATCCGGCGGTTACCGCTCAGCTGATAGTGCTGACGGAGAAAGAGTACGCTTTTACCCACGATCGGGTGCAGGAAGCCGCCTTTGCCCTGCTGGATGAGGGCGAGAAAAGCCATCTGCACCTGACCACCGCCAGCCTGCTGGCGGATGCCGCGCGGCAGACGGCGGGTAACGAACTGCTGTTCCGCGCGGTTCACCACGTCAGCGCCGCGCTGGACTGCATCCAGCCTGCGCCGCAGCGCCAGAGATTCCGTGAGCTGAGCCTCCAGGCCGCGCGGCGTGCGAAGCGTACCGGCGATTACCTTTCCGCCTTAAGTTACATCCAGACCGCCAGAGCACTGGGGAACGCGGGTCCGGTCTCGGACTTTATGCTGGATATCGAAGAGGCGGGCTGTGAGTTCGCGCTCGGGCACCTGGAGCGCACGCGCGCGCTGTGCGATACGATCCTCGGCTCACCGGGCGGGCTGACGGAGAAAGCGCTGGCCGCTAACCTGCTGGCGGAAGTCTATATGCGCCAGTCGGAGATCCGCCTGGCGCTGGAGGCGTCGTTATGCTGGCTGGGCGTGTTCGGGATCCAGATCAGCCGCTACCCGGAAAATGCCGAATGTGACGAGGCCTGGCAGCAGTTCTGTCAACGCACCGCCGACGCGCCGCAGAACCCGTTTACTCAGCTTAAGCTGATGGAGAGCGCGGAGACCGAAGCGGTAATGAACCTGCTTTACAGCGCCAGTATTTTCGCCAGCTTTACCTGCCCGCGCCTGCACTTTTTACTCCTGTGCCGGATGATGCACCTCACGCTCGATCGCGGCATAACCGGCGCATCCACCACGGCGATGGCCTGGTTTGGCGTGCTGATTGGCCACCGCTACGCCGAATACCGTCTCGGGTTTGAGTACGGCACGCTGGCTCGCGAGCTGGTGAACCGCCACGGCTATGATGCCTATGAAGCTAAAACTCTGCTGCCGCTCGACCAGCTCAGCGTCTGGACCCAGCCGCTGTCGTACACTATCGAGTGCGCCAAGGCCTGCTTTACCTCGGCGGTGACCCACGGCGACATGACGATGGCCTGCTTCGCGGCCTGTCATCAGATCATTAACTTCCTCTCCCGGGGCGATCATCTGGACGGCGTGTTGACCAGCATCGATCGCGGTCTGGCTTTTGTGCGTAAAACGGATTATCAGGACATTGAAACCGTTCTGCACATTCAGCGCCGCTACGTGGAGTTTTTACGCACGCCGGTGACGGGCACATGGAGCGCCGCCCAGGCGCTGCCTGACGATCTGCTGCCCGCACCGCCGGAGCAGGCGCCCGAGCAGACCTCGACCATGCTGTTCTGGTACTGGCTCTATCGCGGGATGGCGCACTTTACCTGCGGCGAATACGCCGACGCGCAGGCGGATTTAGAGAGGGCGGGCTGGTATGCGTGGTCCGCGCCGGGCCATATCCATCTGCTGGATTACCATTTTTACAGCGCGCTGGCGCTCTCCCGCCAGCTCACGCCGGAGACCTTCTCGGCGGATTATCGCCGCAGTATTCATCACCATTACGACAAAATTGCCCTCTGGGCGCGGATCAATCCGGGCACGTTTGCCGATAAAGAGGCGCTGATTTATGCCGAAATCGTCCGTCTGGACGGCATGAACAGCATCGCGCTGGAGCAGTATGAAAAGGCGGTGCGGCTCTCGCGGGAGGGCGGGTTTAACCCGATCAATGCCCTGGCCCACGAGCTGGCAGGGCGTTTCTCGCTGGCCTGCGGCTACCCGACCGCCTCCGACGCCCATTTCCGCGGTTCGATTGCCGCCTGGGGCCGCGCCGGGGCGCAGGCCAAGGTGCGTCAGATGGAGCAGGATTTCCCGCATCTGCTGGCCTCCGGGCAGAGCCGCGCGTACGACACCGTGGCATTTGCCCAGAACGAGGTGATCCGCGATTTACAGAGCGTCATCAAAGCCTCACGCGCCTTGTCCGAAGAAATCAACCTCGAGCGTTTAATTGAAAACCTGATGACGCTGCTGCTTGAACGGGCCGGGGCACAGCGTGGCCTGCTGCTTCGCGTCAGCGATAATCACATCCCGGAGATCGAAGCCAGCGCCTGGACCAGCACCGACGGGGTGCGGGTTCGCATCCTGAAAGAGACACCGATGGCGACGGACATGCCGCTGTCGGTGCTTGCCGCGGTGATCCGCACCGGGCAGGAGATCCGCACCGGCAAACCGGAGGAATTTCACCCGTTCAGCCAGGATCCTTATCTGGTGACGTCCGGCGCCGCCGTGATGTGTGTCCCGATGTTCAAACAGGCGCGACTGGTGGGGGTGCTGTATCTGGAAAACCGCCTGATGCCGGAAGTGTTTACCGCCGAACATTCGCGCGTGGTCAGCCTGCTGGGCGCGCAGGCGGCCGTTTCGCTGGAGACGGCACGGCTCTACGCCGAGCTGCTGGCGGAAAACATCCACCGCCGACGGGTGGAGAAAGAGCTGCGCGCCAGCCAGACCTCGCTGATGCTGGGTGAGCAGATCAGCCATACCGGCAGCTGGCGCTGGGAGCTGGTGCAGGATCTGATGTTTATGTCCGAAGAGTACGCCCGTATTCTTGGCCTGCCGGAGCAGCAAAAGATGATCTCAATGGCGGAGTTTTTGACCTTCGTGCATGAGGATGATTATGGCCGGATCGGTAACCTCGTTAATCAGAGCGTGCGTGACGGGCTGTCGATGCGCGCGGAGTTTCGCATTATCCGCACCGACGGCTCCGTTCGCTACATCCTCGGGATTGGCGATCCGGTGGGCGTGGGCAGCGAGGTGAATGAGTATTACGGCATCATTACCGACATCACCAGCCAGCGGGCGGCGGAAGATGCGATGCGGGTGGCGCAGGCGGATCTGGCGCGAGTCTCACGGGCCACCACCGTCGGGCAACTCACCTCCTCGATCGCGCACGAGATCAACCAGCCGCTGATGTCGATTGTCTCGAACGCCGGCGCGAGCCTGCGCTGGCTCAACCGCGATCCGGCGCGGCTGGACAAAGTGCGCGAGGGGCTGGAGGAGATCGCCGCCGAGGGCGAGCGGGCAGGGGAGATCATCCGCAGCATTCAATCTCTGACGCGCAAACAGGACCCCACGTTTACGCGCATCGATCTGCACTTCCTGATCCACCACATCATTATGCTCTCCCGCAGCGAACTTGAGCTGCGACACATAAGCGTTGATTATCTCCTGAACGCTGACGACAGCTTTATCATCGGCGACAGCGTGCAGATCCAGCAGGTGCTGCTTAACCTGGTGATGAATGCGATGGAAGCGATGGCGGAAGTGACGGATCGCCCGTGCTGCATCACGATCGCCACCGCGAACTGCGCCGAAGGGAAGGTGATCTTTGAGATCGCCGATACCGGCAGCGGCATTGAGCCGGAGCTCACCGAGCGGATCTTTGACTCGTTCTATTCGACCAAAGCGCAGGGAATGGGGATGGGGCTGACCATCAGCGCCAGCATCATTGAACGGCACCGGGGAAAACTGAGCGCGCGCCGCAGAGATCCGTACGGGACGGTGTTTACCTTCGCGTTGCCGCTTGCCGGACAGGAGGCGTAACGGTTATTCCGCTGGCTGATGTTTGGTCAGGCGCTCGACGGCCCTGACCAGCTCGGCCACGGAGCGGACCTGCATTTTCTCCATCACCCGGCGGCGGTGTACTTTCACCGTAATCTCACTGACGCCCAACTCGGCGGCGATCTGCTTGTTGAGCTTGCCGCTGATGGCAAGCTCAAGCACCTCATGCTCGCGCGGCGTGAGGGACATGTGGCGCTGTTTCAGGGCGTAGTGCTCTTTGACGCGGGCGGCGTTGTGCTGTGCCAGCCTGAGCGCGGATTCGATAGAGCCAATGAGGGCGCTGGATTCAACGGGTTTAGTGAGAAATTCGTAGGCCCCGCCTTTGATCGCCCGGACGGACATAGGGATGGTGCCGTGACCGGTGAGAAAAATGATCGGTATTTCTCGCCCGTTGGCTTTCAGCGCATCTGCGACATCAAACCCGGTGATCGTGGGCATTTGCATATCGAGGATCACGCAGGAGGGCAGATCCTCAAAGGGATGGCTGAGAAAGGCTTCTGCTGAGGAAAAGCCAAGGGCGTGTATATCCGCTGATTCCAGCAGCCCAACAACGGACTGCCTGACAGCGTCATCGTCATCAACCACATAAACAATGTGTTCCATTCACCGCCCCGGTGTGATCAGTAAACCATCGAGAATAAAATGCGCCTTTTTGAACGTAAGCGACTGTTTGCTATCCTCATTCATACTAACACATTAATAATTATTATCATTCGGCAATATGAAGATGATATGAAAGTGTAATAAAAATGTGGCGAATTGGTTAGGATCGGAACGCTGTTTTTAGAGACCTTTCCGGCTGCGAAGCCAGAGCGTGACACAGGCGATATTCATCCTGAGCCACGATGTTTTGTGTGAGGACGCCGACGGGTAAAACAGGCTACACTCTGATTTTGAGCGCGACAAGCTGAGGACATAACGATGCACTACACACTGAAAAGCAGTGACGATAAAGAAAAAGCGGAAGGAACAAGCGGCGCGGGCGCTCTACAGCAAAAACTGCTGGAATCCCGTTCGATTGTCATCTCCGGTGAGATCAACCAGGAACTGGCCCAGAAAGTCATCACTCAGATGATCCTGCTGCAAAGCGTCAGCAACGATCCGATCAAGCTGTACATCAACAGCCAGGGCGGCCACGTGGAAGCGGGCGACACCATCCACGACTTCATTAAGTTTATCCGACCGGAAGTGCACGTCATTGGCACCGGCTGGGTGGCAAGCGCCGGGATCACCATCTTCCTGGCGGCGAAAAAAGAGCACCGCTACTCGCTGCCGAATACCCGCTTTATGATCCACCAGCCGCTGGGCGGCGTGCGCGGTCAGGCAACGGATATCGAAATCGAAGCGCGCGAGATTATCCGCATGCTGGAACGCGTAAACAAACTGATTGCTGACGCCACCGGCCAGCCGCTGGAGAAAGTGAAGAAGGACACCGACCGTAACTTCTGGATGTCACCGGCGGAAGCGCTGGACTACGGCATCGTGGGCAAACTGATCACCCATTATGACGAGCTGAACCTGGATTAAGTTTTAGCCCGCGCGTGCGTCGGGTGACGGCTTCGCCTTACCCGACCTACGCGCGCTCGATTGACCCATGACAAGTTCCCCCCTGGCTGTCTCTTCTATAATCGCGCCTGTCTCCCCTCTCACTGGTGCTAACCATGGCGTATCAACTGAACCTCGACTGGCCGGAATTTCTTGAGAAATACTGGCAAAAACAACCCGTTGTGCTGAAAAATGCCTTCCCGAATTTTGTCGACCCCATTACCCCTGATGAACTGGCGGGTCTGGCGATGGAGCCGGAAGTCGATAGCCGCCTGGTAAGCCATGCTAACGGCAAGTGGCAGGCGAGCAATGGCCCGTTTGAGCATTTCGATAACCTCGGTGAAACCGGCTGGTCTCTGCTGGCGCAGGCGGTGAACCACTGGCATATGCCCGCCGCAGAGCTGGTGCGTCCGTTCCGCGTCCTGCCGGACTGGCGTCTCGATGACCTGATGATCTCCTTCTCCGTCCCGGGCGGCGGCGTTGGGCCGCATATCGATCAGTACGATGTGTTTATTATTCAGGGGATGGGTAGCCGTCGCTGGCGCGTGGGTGACAAGCTGCCGATGCGTCAGTTCTGTCCGCATCCGGCCCTGCTGCACGTCGATCCGTTTGAGCCAATCATTGACGAAGATCTGGCCCCGGGCGATATCCTCTATATTCCGCCTGGATTCCCGCATGACGGCTTCACCCATGAAACCGCGCTCAACTACTCTGTCGGTTTCCGCGGGCCGAACGGTCGCGATCTGATTAGCAGCTTTGCCGATTACGCGCTGGAAAACGATCTGGGTGGCGAGCACTACAGCGATCCGGATCTGACCTGCCGCGAACACCCGGGCCGCGTGGAGCAGTACGAGCTCGATCGCATTCGCCAGATGATGATCGACATGATTAGCAAGCCGGATGATTTTACAAAATGGTTCGGCAGCTTCGTCTCCACGCCGCGTCACGAGCTGGATATTGCCGCCGCCGAGCCGCCGTATTCCGCAGACGAGGTGCTCGACGCGCTGCAAGGGGGCGAAACGCTTTCACGCCTGAGCGGGCTGCGCGTGCTGAACGTCAACGGCAGCTTCTTTATCAACAGCGAACAGCTGGAGACGGCGGATGTGAACGGGGCGGACGCGCTGTCCCGCTACACCCAGCTCGGCCAGGCCGAGCTGGGTGTAGCGCTGAATAATCCGGCGTTTGTGGAAGAGTTGACCGGATTGATTAACCAGGGATACTGGTACTTCGACGAGTAACAGACTGCGGCGTTTAGTCAGACTAAACGCCGCTACGTTTAAACCAGCATATTACAGGCCTTCCAGTAGTTCAGAAGCCGCTCATCGTCGCGCTCTTTTTCCGCTTTAATTTTCATCGCCTGGGCGAGATTTTCTCGCGATACCTCATGGCCTTTTTGCACGATGTCTAAGACCGCTTCACCAAGAGCCAGCGAAATTTCTGTCCGATTGTTGCGAATCGTCATAAATACCTCCTCGTTGGTTGCGATACTTTAATTATGAACGGGAAATAATCAGTCGCTAATAATTAATCTTATTCTTATTTTTTCAATTCGGCGCTAAATAGACATAATATTCGGTTCTGTCAATGATGTTTCAAAATGCTAATACGCATTTCAGGTCCGAATTTATGCGCTACAGTTAATTTCGTGCAACAGGCAAATAACCGAAACAGGAGAATTAATATGGTAGATAAAAGCGCAATTAAGGATCACACTCAGGTTGTCGCCAGCTGCGGAACGCATGTCGGGGTTGTGGACCATCTTGATGGTGAGCGTATCAAGCTTGCAAAGAGCGACCCGGAATCAGGCGGCAAGCACCACTTTATTCCTCTCGGCTGGGTCGATAAGGTCGAAGATAATAAAGTTGTCCTGACCAAAAACCATAAAGAGGTTTTTGCTGAGTGGCAGGAAGCATAAATATATTTCTCGTAAAGAAATATACGCCTTCGCTCCGGCTTCGTCCGGAGCGTAATAGTGTCTGCGCCCGGTGATTGCTGCCATGGCAAATGAATGGTACTGTTTTGCCTGTCCTTTCCCCGATGCAGGCTCCTAATTATGCTCCAGAGTGAAAATACATCAGCGAAGCGCATATTTTTTGTTGAGGATTTTCAAATATTCGGCGAGCGCTACGGCATCGACTACCGTTTCCCGCAGCTAAAAGATGAGCAGGTCAGCGGCAGCCCCGTGTTACAGGGGAATGTTGAAGAGATGACGCTCTCGTCCGGCATTTCACTGACCCATTCCGACGTACGTGTATTACAGCCCTATGAAACCACCTCTCGCCACAGCAGCCCGCTTTATATGCTGGTGGTGCTGGAAGGGTGCGTGACGCTCACGCTCAATGGTATCGATTATCCCGTCCGCCCGGGCATGGCGTTCAGCTCGCGTCTGAGTGAAGATCAGGTGATGAGCGCGCGTCACGATGCTGACAGCACGCTGAAAACGCTCTCGTTTGGCGTGTACCCGCACGATGCCGGACGTGAAGCCCTGCTTGAGTCGCTGCTGCTGGAATGGCAAAGCCTGAATACCCCCGCGTTTGTCTGGCACGTTCCCGAGTTTGTGATGTCAGGCATTCAGCATGCACAGCGGCAGGGGGGAAGCGTGCTCTCGCGTAAGCTGTTGCTGGAGGGGCTCATGTACCAGCTGCTCGGCCACGGCCTGAACCAGTGCCAGCTGCCCTGTCCGAGCCGCCCTGAGCATGCGCGTCTGGAACGCGTCCGGTGCCTGCTGGAACAGTCTCCTGAACGTGACCATACACTCGCGCAGCTGGCAGCCCTTGCTGCCATGAGCCCAAGCAGCCTGCGCAGCAAGTTCCGTCAACGCTACGGCTGCACACTCTTCGATTATCTCCGCGACTGTCGCCTTGCGCTGGCGCGTCGCTATCTGCTGGAAGGCCATAGCGTACAGCAGGCCGCCTGGATGTGCGGGTATCAGCATGCCACCAACTTCGCCACCGCGTTTCGTCGTCATTACGGGATTTCACCGGGTGACGTGCGCAAACTCCGCTAACGTAATTTTGTCCATCGCGCGAACGTATCCCGTGCGGTTTAGCATCGCGCATACATAACCTGGCGGCGCGCATAGCTGTTTGCACCCTCAAAAAGGTAATAATTCTTATTAACAATAAGAAATATCTCTGGAGAGGGTTATGTTTGCTAAATCGCGTCTGGCACTGCTGGTGGGATGGGTTACCGGTAGCGTCGCTTTTCCTTTACTGGCGCAGGATGCCCAAAAAACTGACACCGTGGTGGTGACCTCGCAGATGCAGTCTGCGGCCACCAAGCTTGAAACGCCGGATATTGAAACCCCGCAATCGGTCTCTATCGTCACCCGCGAGCAGTTCGAAGAGCAGGGCGCAACCAGCGTGCGTCAGGCCGTGAGCTACACGCCGGGGGTCTACAGCAACCAGATTGGGGCATCAAACCGCTTCGACTACATGGTGCTGCGCGGCTTCTCGGACGGCAGCCTGGACAACGTCTACCTCGACGGCCTGAAGATGATGGGCGACACCAATTCCCACAGCTCGCTGGTGGTTGATCCGTGGTTCCTGGACAGTATCGAAGTCGTGCGCGGCCCGGCCTCCGTGCTGTACGGTCGCTCATCGCCGGGCGGCATCGTGGCGCTCACCTCCCGTAAGCCATCGTTCGATCCGGGCGGGGAGATCAAGCTCTTCGCCGGTAACAATAACCAGCGCGGGGCGATGTTCGACGTGACCGGCCCGGTTGATGATAACGACCGCGTGGCGGTGCGCCTCAGCGGGATGACCCGCTATGCCGATTCCCAGTTCGATCCGCTCAAAGAAGAGCGTTACGCGCTGATGCCGAGCCTGACCTGGCGTATCACCGATAATACCCGTCTGGATCTGATGGCCTACCTGCACCGCGATCCGGAAGGCGGCAGCCACTCCGGCCTGCCGTATGAGGGCACCGTCGTGCCGCACAGCGGTAAGAAAATCTCCAACACCTTTTTTGAAGGTGAAGACGATTACGACAAGTACGATCGTCGGGAAAACATGGTCGGTTATAACATCGAGCACCTGTTTGACAGCGGCTGGGCCGTGCGTCAGAAGCTGCGCTACCTGCACACCAAAGTCGAGCTGAACCAGGTGTATGCCGCAGGCTGGCTGAACGACACCGAGCTGAACCGCGGCTATTCCGGCTCCGATGAGAAGATGAACGCCATCACCCTGGATAACCAGGTCGACGGCAGCTTCGATACCGGCGAGGTGAACCACCGCGTGCTGATCGGCATGGACTACCAGGACCGCACCAACAACGTCACCGGCTACTACGGCGGCTTCCCGCCGATTGACGCTTTCCATCCTGCTTATGGCGCGAAGCCGGACTACATCACCCAGTACAGCAGGGAAAAGCATAAGCTGCGCCAGACCGGCTACTACCTGCAGGATCAGATGTCCATTGACCGCTGGCGCCTCACGCTGGGTGGGCGTTACGACCAGGTGAGCGTGTCGAACGTCGACAACTTCAACCATACCCGCAGCGATCTGGATAAAAACAACTTCAGCAGCCGCGCGGCGCTGCTGTATCTGTTTGATAACGGCGTCGCGCCGTACGTCAGTTACTCCACCGCCTTTACGCCGACCAGCTTTGCCGACGAGCAGGGGAATATCCTGGATCCGATGAAGGGCAAGCAGTGGGAAGCGGGCGTGAAGTATGAGCCGGAGGGGATGAACAGCCAGTTCAGCGCCTCGGTGTTCCGCATCAACCAGAAGAACATTGCCACTAAAGAGGAGCCGACCGATCCGTACCGTTCCATCGGTGAAATCGAATCCGAAGGCGTTGAGCTGGAGGCGATTGGACAGCTGACCGACAGCCTGCGCATGCAGGCGGCCTACACCTATACGGATATTCGCTACAAGAAGAGCAGCCCGGAAGAGGAGGGCAAGCGCGCCGTCTATGCCCCGCGTAACATGGCCAGCGCCTGGCTGAGCTACGACGTCAAAAGCGGCCCGCTGGACGGCCTGACCGTCGGCTCCGGCGTGCGCTATGTCAACGGGATCGCCAGCGATCGTCAGAACACCCATACGCTACCGTCATACACCCTGGTGGATATGGTCGTGGGGTATGACCTGTCGAAAGTGGGGCTCACGGGCGTGAGCGCGCAGTTGAACGTCAATAACCTGACGGACAAAAGCTACGTTGCGGCGTGTAATTCGCTCTCTTACTGCTACTTCGGTGCAGAGCGCAGCATTGTCGGCAGCGTTTCGTGGACGTTCTGAGTCGTTAGCCAATGCCCGGTGGCGCTGCGCTTACCGGGCCTACGGGATCGGTTTTCACCCTCTCCCTGCGGGAGAGGGCCGGGGTGAGGGCAAAATGCCGCACTACCCCTCCATCGCAATCACAATCGCCTCACCCATCTTCTTCAACGCCTCGCGATGTTTATCCGTCGGCGGCAGCGCCACGTTGATCCGCAGACAGTTGCGGTACTTACCGGAGGCGGAAAACAGCGACCCGGCCGCAGCCTGGATCTTCAGACGGCACAGCTGCTTGCTGACGCACACCATGTCGACCATCTCCGGCAGCTCGACCCACAGCAGGAAGCTGCCCTGCGGGCGGGTAACGCATATCTCTGCCGGAAAATACTGCCGCACCCAGCAGGTGTAGGTCTCCATATTCTGCTGATAAATCTGGCGCATGCGCCGCACGTGGCGATGGTAATGACCGTCGCGAATAAACGCCGCCACCGCCATCTGCGTGCCCGGCACGTTAAACCCGCCCGCGGCGTATTTCATGTGCATCACCCGGTCGTAATAGCGCCCCGGAACAATCCAACCGACGCGTAGCCCCGGCGCCACGGTTTTGGTAAAGGAGCTGCAGAGGATCACGCGGCCATCAATGTCCATCGAGTGAATGGTGCGCGGGCGCGGGTACTCTGCGGCCAGCTCGCCGTAGATATCATCCTCCACAATCACAATATCGTGCCGCTGGGCGAGCGCCAGCACCTGCTTTTTACGCGCTTCCGGCATGATAAACCCGAGCGGGTTATTGCAGTTGGGGACCAGGATCACCGCTTTGATCGGCCACTGCTCCAGCGCCAGCTCTAACGCTTCGATGCTGATCCCGGTCTCGGGATCGGTAGGTATTTCAATCGCCTTGATGTCGAATCCGCGCAGCATCTGCATGGTGCCGTGAAACGACGGCGACTCGACCGCCACGATATCCCCCGGCTTGCACACCGAGAGCAGGGCGATCGACAGCGCGCCGTGGCAGCCGTTGGTGATCACAATCTCGTTTGCCGCCACGGTGGAGCCGCCGTCCAGCATCAGGCGGGCGATCTGCTCGCGCAGCTCCAGACGACCATCGAGCACGTCATAGCTCAGCATTTCGCCAGGGTTATGCTGCGCAATGCGGCTCATCTCGCGCCACAGCGGCTTCAGGCTCGGCTGGTTGATGTCCGGCGAGCCGCCGCCAAAGGAGATCATCTCTTTGTCGGCGCGGGCGTCCAGCAGCATCATCACCTCATCCCACTGGGTGACGTCCACGGGGCGCTGCACCGGGCGCGTCATCGCCGGTACGGGCGGCTGCGCTTTGCGTTTCGAGACAAAATAACCGGAGCGCGGCTGGGGCGTGATCAGCTGGAGATTTTCGAGGATCTGGTAGGCCTGCTGTATGGTGCTGATACTCACGCCGTGTTCCTGGCTCAGCGTGCGTACCGACGGCAGACGTTCGCCGCTGCGATACAGCCCTTGTTCGATACGTTCCGCCAGTAGGTTGGCCAGATGTTGATAGCGCGTCATGCTGTATCCTTTGTTTTCACCATACAGATTATTAAACCAGTACAGATTGGTGGGTAAAACGCCATGCAGATACCGTTTTAGCGGATCTGTATGGTAAACAAAAGCAGTTTTTGAATCTGTATTGTACTGGCCGTTTTCCATGATGATAACCCCACTGGCACAGCGAGGAGAGCATCATGGAATTCTACGAGAATCGTTCAAAACGTCCGTTTATCGCGTTTGTCTGGGTAGCGAAAACGCTGCGTAACTGGTATCGCATCAACCGTACCCGCCGCATTCTGAGCCAGATGAGCGACGAGCAGCTCAAGGACGTTGGGTTATCGCGATATGATGTGTAAGCATAGGGTTGCCCGGTGGCGCTACGCTTACCGGGCCTACAGGAGACAGTAGGCCGGGTAAGGCGCAGCCGCCACCCGGCGGTTTTCAACTCAACAGCGCAAGCGTCTGCCGTTTCGGCCTTTCCAGCAGCTCAACCGCCTCCTGATATGACCGCACGTTGTTATAGCCCATCACCAGCCCGTAGCGTTTGCACGACCCGCGATACCACTCCGAAAGCGCATTAACCTGTAGTTGCTGTTCCTGCCAGCAGCGGGCAATCTCCCGGTCAGCGCTTCCCTTTGCGAGGAACGCGACAATATGCATTCCACCGTCGTTTTGCTCGGTGAAGAACAGGTCACCATAGACCTCACCCAGGGCGGCAATCATCCAGTCGCGGCGGATCTGATACAGGGCGCGCATCTTTTTCAGATGACGAAAAAAATGCCCTTCGTTGAGAAATGCGGTGAGGATTTTTTGCGTCAGCACCGGCTGGCCGCTGGTGGTAATGTCCGCGCAGTCGGTAAAGGCCCCGACGGTGCTGGCGGGCATCACCACGTAGCCCATGCGCAGTGAAGGCATGATGGTTTTGCTGAAGGTGCCCATAAAGATCACCCTGTCATGCTGGTCGAGGCTTTTCATCGACGGCAGCACTTTGCGGGTGTAGTGAAATTCCCCGTCGTAATCGTCTTCGATAATCCACGCCTCGTTTTGTGACGACCAGTCGAGCAGCTGCTGCTTGCGCGGCAGTGAGAGCGTCACCGCCAGCGGGCTCTGATGCGACGGGGTCACGATGGCAAAACGGGCGTCGCGATGATGACGGAGCAGGTAGTCCGTATCGATGCCGCAGCGATCAACCGGCACGGTGTGCAGGCGGGGCACGATCCGCTTGAGCAGCTGCTGGCCCATAAAATAGCCCGGATCCTCAAACACCACCTTGTCGCTGCGGCTGGCAAGCGTGTCAAGGATCAGGCGCAGGCTGCCGCTGTAGCCGCTGGTGATCAGTACCTGTTCGGCGGTGCAGGATAACCCGCGCGAGATATTGAGATAGCGGGCAATCGCCTCGCGCAGCGGATACCAGCCCAGCACCGGCGGGTTGAGCATTTCATCCTGACGCATGGCGCGCGTCGCCTGGCCCGCCAGCAGCAGCCATTTTTTATAGGGGAAGCTGTCAAGCGCGGGAATGCCGGGGCGCAGAAAACCGGCCCGTTCGCGCTGGCTAATCAACGACGCCGGCAGCGTGCCGGTCGCTTGTTCTGCGGGGGCGTGTTGCGCGGGCAGCAGAAGATCCGGGTTCACCCGCGTCCCGCGCGCGCCCTGGCTTACCAGATACCCTTCGCCCGTCAGAATGGCATACGCCGTCTCGACGGTTTTACGCGCCACCTTCAGCTCTTCGGCCAGCACGCGGATGGCAGGCACTTTATCGCCCGGCTTCAGCACGCCACTCGTGATGTTGTCGCGATAGCGGGAATAAATCTCATGATAGCCCGGCTTCATGTCCTACCTCATTTCACGCTTTTTGTGTCTTTTTACTATGTCATGAACGGCGTAGATTTGCCTTATCGCATGAAAAAAACGGCACAAAAAGAGGAAAGACAATGAGCACCCGCGTAAACCACCACAAAGCCACACCTGCACTTGCCAACGCGCTTTCTGCCCTGAGCATGGAGGTGGCGAAAACCTCCATCGACCCGGCGCTTAAGCACCTTATCGACATTCGCGTATCGCAGCTGAACGGCTGCACCTTCTGTCTGGATATGCACTCGAAAGAGGCTAAAATCGCCGGTGAGCGCGAGCTGCGCCTGTACCATCTGGCGGCCTGGCGCGAGTCCCCGCTGTTTAGCGCCCGTGAAAAAGCGGCGCTGGCCTTCACCGAAGCGCTGACCCAGATTGGCGTACATGGCGTGAGCGATGCGCTGTACCGCAGCGTGGCGGAGCACTTCTCGGATGTCGAGATTTCAGAGCTGAACTTCGCCATCGTAGCGATCAACGCCTGGAACCGCCTAGGCATTACCTCCCGCATGGAGCCGGGCGCGCTGGATGCGGCTTACGGTCTGAACAAGGCTAACCTGGAATAATTCTGCGCTCGCGGATCATCGCCACCAGCGCCCGTAATCCAGGCGAGTGGGGGATTGGGGCGTTTATGGAGTCGAAGTCGATGGTGGGTTAAACCCTGCCCGGTGGCGCTACGCTTACCGGGCCTACATTAGCCCGTAGGCCGGATAAGCGCAGCGCCATCCGGCAAACACTTCGCTCCATACCGAAGCATTGTGGTTTTTCCTCCTGCATTCTCTCCACACCCTCACAACGGAGAGACACCCATGATCGCAGTCCTTTTTGAAGCCAAAGCGGAGCCTCATCATCAGGCGCGCTATCTGCAGCTTGCCGCTGAACTCAAGCCTTTGCTGGCGGACATCGACGGCTTTATTGATATAGAACGTTTTCAGAGCCTGAGCATCGACGGCAAAATCCTGTCCCTTTCCTGGTGGCGGGATGAAGAGGCCGTCCGCCGCTGGAAGCAGAATGTCTTCCATCAGGCCGCGCAGGCCGAAGGCCGGGAGTCGATTTTTTCTTTCTACCGTATTCGCGTGGCGCAGCTGGTGCGGGAGTACAGCTCTGAAACGAGAGGGCACGCGGATGTATGACGTTCACGTGATTTTTAGCGACAGGCCCGGCGAGCTGGCGCGCTTTGGACAGCTGTTAGGCCGCAACGGCGTGGGGCTGGAGGGGGGCGGCGTTTTCGGTACGGATGCCCATTTCCTGGTGGAGGACGGGGAAAAAGCCCGCCGTGTGCTGCTCGACGCCGGGTTTACCGTGCAGGCGCTGCGAAAGCCGGTGATCAGAAAGCTTAAGCAGGAGCGTCCTGGCGAGCTGGGCGAGATAGCGGCGGCGCTGGCCGCAAAGGGCGTGTCTATCCTGACTCAGTACAGCGACCACGCGAATCACCTTATTCTGCTGACGGATGATGATAAGCTGGCCGCTGAGATCACCACACCCTGGGCGACGAATGTTAAAGACGAGCTTACCCTCTGATAACAGCGCGATGCTGGAAAAGGCCATTGCCGCTGTAGCGGCTGCAATGGCCGATCCGTCGCGCGTGAAAATGCTCTGTGCACTAATGGACGGGCGGGCGTGGACGGCCACCGAACTGAGTGCGGCGGCAGACGTTGCGCCGTCGACCGCCAGCGGGCATCTCGCCCGGCTGATGGACGGCAAACTGATTACCTGCCTGTCTCAGGGGCGGCATCGTTATTATCGTCTTGCCGGGCACGACGTGGCGGCGCTGGTGGAACAGATGATGGGGCTCTCCTGGCGCCGCATTACCCCGCCGGAAACTACCGCGCCGAAAGCCATGCGGGAGGCGCGGACCTGCTATGACCATCTGGCGGGCGCGGTGGCGGTGCAGATCTACGATTTCATGCAGGCAGCAGGCTGGCTGGAGGCAGACGGTTCAGCGCTCACGCCGTATGGTCGGGAGCAATTTCTGAAGCTCGGCGTTTCGTTAAGCGCTCATTCGCGCCGAAAAGCGTGCTGCGCCTGCCTGGACTGGAGCGAGCGGCGGTTTCATCTCGGAGGCGAAGCCGGCGCAGCGCTGCTTCTTTATCTGGAAAGCAAAGGGTGGATCCAGCGGGTGGCGGGGTACAGGGAGGTGGTTGTGACGGCTTCAGGACAGGGCGCCATCACCAGACATTTTAGCCGCTAAACTCCGCTGCGGGCTGTGCCCTCACTCTGGCCTTCTCCCACAGGGCTGAGGGTTCCCCAGTAATTTTTATGCAGAAGCAATAAAGTTGCTTTCTAAATGACTGAGGGCTGTCAGCGATGCCCTGGTCCGGCTGTAAATCGCTGCGGGGTTTGCCTTCAGGCCGGGGCGCGGCGGTGGGAGGCGCCGAGAGG
>NZ_JADDTS010000039.1:41021-41166 GCF_015159675.1 Enterobacter cloacae complex sp. S2 | reverse complement strand
CGCTTGGGAAAGTGAACCGATTTAGATAACTCTATTTATCTAAAAAGAAACACACACCATAGCCCCATAAATTCGACGGAGCTATGGTGTATTTTAAAATGAATAACTAAATGTTACCTTTATCTACGTTGTTTATTAATTTGTT
>NZ_JADDTS010000039.1:30901-40971 GCF_015159675.1 Enterobacter cloacae complex sp. S2 | reverse complement strand
ACGTTGTTTATTAATTTGTTTGATTCTAAGAGCATCAGCTACCGCATCTACACCATCTTCGCAAACAAATGGAGCAACTTCCGGTAGCCCTAACGTAACGCTCTCAAGCGCAGCATAGAGAGCTGCTGGTGGATGATCTTTGCTATAACGATTCTCTGTTTCGCCAGAGCCGCGGATATGTCCAACAAACTGAGCACGAGTCTCGCTGTCGATTCCTGCTTGTTTGAGCCTTGTAGAAAACGTGTGACGGAATGAATGGAACGATTTCTTGCTGTCTTTTTCAAAGCCTAATCGCTCTTTCAGCAACGAGCGGTTAAACCAGTCTGAAGCCTTATCACCATATCCTTTTACAGAGTGGTAAGGAAGCTCTGGAAATAAACGTTCATGGCCTGCTTTCTTCAATGCTTCGCAATAGTTGATTAATCCAAGTTTGATCAATGTCGGATGCAACGGTATTTTCCGTCGTGAATTAATCGTTTTCAGTGACTGATCAGCACGTTCGCTGTTGATTTCAAAGAAATAAAATCCGGCATCATCCTGCTTAATATCATCCAGATAAAGCTGGCATAACTCATTAATCCTTGCTCCGGTAAAGAATCCGATGAGTGGCAACCAGTAATGAAATGCACGATAATGATGGAATTGCCCCTGACTGTTTTTATCGACAGTCCCACGCTTATACCAAGGCATACCAAAAATAGCGTTTAAATCCTCATCAGTGAAATCAGATTTGAAATCCTGATCCATCTTTTCATTTTCAACAGGTGCAAAGAATTTATTCGCAGGAGACTTAATAAAAATGCCTTCTCCATCAGCCCACTGGAAAGCCTCGAAGAGAATTCGCATATATTTACGAACGGCATTATCGCTCATTAGAGGGTCGCCATTCTCTTTTGCCTTGCCAATCAATTCATGAATATCATTGATTTTATATCTTATTTTCGCCAGATCGCGCCTTGCAGGTATCGACCTTAGTAAGCTCTCATACTTACGGAGGAAGTCACGGTCAACTTTTTCAAGCGTTGAATCACCCATGACTTCAAGGAGTAAGCTAAAACCTTCCCGGACTCGATTCTCTGCCTTTTCCGTGAATTTCCCCCCGCGCTTGTAGCGAATATATTTTTCACATAACTCGCTCATTTTCACTGAGTAGTATTTACGATTTACATATTCATTATCCGGTATTGATGAGGGCAATAATACAGGGGTAATTGCTTTTGGTTTCTCTGGCATGACTGGAGAAACTACGGTGCTATGTGACAGCCAAAATAATCGTAAGCGCTCGGCTTGAACACGATGAATCATCAATGAATTAGGCGAGATTTCGACACCGGGAAAGTCAACGAACCAAGCGGCTTTGGATGAAGCCTCTGAGGATTTAAATGCGGTTTCTGCATCCAGCGGCTCGCCAGCGATCATCTGACGTAATATACGTGATGAAACCAAAGGCTGAACATAACCGCTCAGAGAACCTCTGATCCCGATGTTAATGGCACTATCGATGATAAATCCAGAAACCTCAGGATCGTCTTTATCAACGAGTGAAAGGTCTTCCACATAGTAAGCAGGACGCCCATCAGCAAGCCAAAACAGCGGGATATTCGTATCAAGCAGGCGCTGAGCAACTTGTTGCAGGGAAGCACTCGTTAAACCGCAAAATTCAGCAAGGCTGATCATTCCTTCGCCCGCCAAAGCAGGCGCACTGCTCACCAACTTTTCTCTATCCAATTTTTGATACTCACCCAAACATCGCTGCCAGACAGCCAATAGGACTGCGGCAATCGCTCGCGCTTTTCTGATGTCGTTTGTTTCTGTTGAAGCGTGAATCTCACGCTGTCCCGTGTAGAGACGGTATCGGGCGGGAACTGCAATACGGACAACATAAATACCGCTGCTACGGCGATACAGATTATCACGTTGAGCCATCGGCTGTATGACCTCTATGTAGTAGAGGCTACGCGATTTCACTCTAAACGAATTTAATGTTAATTAAATCAATAAGATATAAGTGACTGGTGCCGATAATAGGAGTCGAACCTACGACCTTCGCATTACGAATGCGCTGCTCTACCAACTGAGCTATATCGGCCCTGAGAGACCGGTTACGAGCGTAACCACGGGGCAAAAGAGTAGATCTAACCGGGTGATGCGTCAATGCCCTTTTGAATCAAACGGCTATTTTTGCATCACCCGCGATTATTTACGCACGAATGGTATCATCACCGAAGCCGATCCACTTGTAGGTGGTCAGTGCTTCCAGCCCCATCGGACCGCGGGCATGCAGCTTCTGAGTGCTCACAGCCACCTCTGCACCCAGACCAAACTGGCCGCCATCGGTGAAGCGCGTCGAGGCATTCACGTAAACCGCAGACGAATCCACTTCATTCACAAAACGATCGGCATTGCGCAGGGTGCGCGTCAGGATCGCATCAGAATGCTGGGTGCCGTGTTCACGAATGTGCGCAATAGCGTCATCGAGATCCGCAACTACCTTCACGTTCAGATCCAGCGACAAATACTCATCGTCGTACTGCTCCGCGTTAACCGGAACGACCTTCGCCGGACCGTCTTTCAGCAGGGCGAGAGACTTCTCGTCCGCATGCAGCGCGACGCCACTTTCCGCCATCTGCTTGCTCAGCGCTGGCAGGAAGGTACTGGCGATGCCCTGATGCACCAGCAGCGTTTCTACCGTATTACAGGTGCTTGGACGCTGTGTTTTAGCGTTGACGATAATCTTCAGCGCCGGTTCGATCTCCGCGGTGTCATCCACTACGATATGGCATACGCCAATACCACCGGTGATCACCGGAATGGTAGATTGCTCACGGCACAGCTTGTGCAAGCCCGCGCCGCCGCGTGGGATCAGCATGTCGATGTATTTGTCCATGCGCAGCATCTCGTTGACCAGCGCACGATCGGGGCTTTCGATTGCCTGCACGGCACCCGCCGGTAAGCCGCACTCTTCCAGCGCCTGCTGAATGACGTTCACCGTCGCGGCGTTGGTGCGCCAGGTCTCTTTCCCGCCACGCAGGATAGCGGCGTTACCGGTTTTCAGGCACAGGGAGGCAACATCCACCGTCACGTTTGGACGCGCTTCGTAAATCACACCGATGACGCCGAGTGGCACACGACGACGCTCAAGGCGTAACCCGCTGTCGAGCACCCCACCGTCAATCACCTGCCCTACCGGGTCGGCGAGGTTGCACACCTGACGGACGTCGTCGGCGATACCTTTCAGACGCGCCGGGGTCAATGCCAGACGGTCGAGCATCGCTTCGCTCAAGCCGTTGCGACGCGCTTCCAGCAGATCCTGCTCGTTGGCGAGCAAAATTTCCTGCGACTGGGATTCCAGATAATCAGCGATTTTTTCCAGCACGCGGTTTTTCTCGCGGCTGGAAAGGAGCGCCAGTTTATACGAGGCGGCTTTCGCGGCTGCGCCCATTTGTTCCAGCATGTTCTGGCTCCTTAACGAATAATCATGTCGTCGCGATGCACGGCAACCGGGCCATATTCATAGCC
Organism: Enterobacter cloacae complex sp. S2; assembly: GCF_015159675.1. Classification (NCBI taxonomy): domain Bacteria; kingdom Pseudomonadati; phylum Pseudomonadota; class Gammaproteobacteria; order Enterobacterales; family Enterobacteriaceae; genus Enterobacter; species Enterobacter cloacae complex sp. S2. Next base: position 37,452 of record NZ_JADDTS010000039.1, on the reverse strand, counting down.
CAGGATGGCGTCGATCTGCTGGGAATGGTGGCCAGCAATCCGACGCAGCGCGTCGCTGTTATAACGGCTTACGCCATGAGCGATGTCGCGACCTTCAAGGTTACGGATTCGGATCACTTCACCACGCGAGAAGTTGCCTGTCACGCTTTTAATTCCTTTTGGAAGCAACGAGCTTCCTCTTTCCAGAATAGCGGCGGTCGCGCCTTCATCCACGGTCAATTCACCAGCCGGGGGCGCGCCAAAGATCCAGCGCTTGCGGTTTTCCAGCGGGGAGGCCTGGGCGTGGAAGCGTGTGCCCACAGAGATGCCTTCCATCACATCACCTATCACGCCCGGACGGCTGCCTGCGGCAATAATGGTGTCGATACCGGCCCGGCACGCCACGTCCGCGGCCTGGAGCTTGGTGCCCATACCGCCTGTCCCAAGACCAGAAACGCTGTCTCCCGCAATGGCACGCAGCGCATCGTCAATGCCGTGAACGTCTTTGATCAGTTCTGCCTGTGGATTGGAACGCGGGTCAGCGGTAAACAGCCCCTGCTGATCGGTCAGAAGCAGCAGCTTATCGGCCCCTGCCAGGATCGCCGCCAGCGCAGAGAGGTTATCGTTGTCGCCTACTTTGATTTCAGCGGTGGCAACAGCGTCGTTTTCGTTGATGACCGGAACGATATGGTTATCCAGCAGCGCGCGCAGCGTATCGCGGGCGTTCAGGAAACGTTCCCTGTCTTCCATATCCGCACGCGTCAGCAGCATCTGCCCGACGTGAATGCCATAAATGGAGAACAGTTGTTCCCAGAGCTGTATGAGTCGGCTTTGTCCTACGGCGGCCAGCAGCTGTTTGGAGGCGATCGTCGCGGGGAGTTCGGGGTAGCCCAGGTGTTCACGCCCGGCGGCAATCGCCCCGGAGGTCACAATCACAATACGATGCCCTGCGGCATGCAACTGAGCGCACTGACGTACAAGCTCAACGATATGGGCACGATTAAGGCGGCGCGATCCGCCTGTTAACACACTGGTACCGAGTTTTACCACCAGCGTCTGGCTGTCACTCATGATTCTCTGCCGTTCAACAATAAGGGAAAATGATGTCAGTCAGACGTTTTAACAGGTGTCAGCCCCGTTGCCAACTGCCTTAGCACATCACCCGTCACTTTGTTGCGCGGGATCAGGAAGCGTAGCGGCAGATTTTGACAATTTTATTACCGAAAAATTAAAACATACTTTTTTAGACATATTCTTACTTTGTCATAAAACGTTCACCCACTAACGATAAAACCCTTCCTGTTTTTCACGGGGTAATAAGTTGAATCTTATTGCTCAGCGAATATTAGCGCGTTGTTATAAAATCAGGATTGAAAATGAAAAAGAGCACTCTGGCATTAGTGGTAATGGGCGTAGTTGCATCCACATCTGTTCACGCAGCAGAAGTTTATAATAAAAACGGTAATAAACTGGACGTGTACGGCAAAGTAAAAGCAATGCACTACCTCAGTGATGATGACGCGAAGGATGGTGACCAGACTTACGTTCGTTTTGGCTTTAAGGGTGAAACGCAGATTAACGATCAGCTGACGGGCTACGGACGTTGGGAAGCAGAGTTCGCGGGTAACAAAGCAGAAAGCGACTCTTCTCAAAAAACGCGCCTGGCATTTGCGGGTATTAAACTGAAAGATTTTGGTTCTTTTGATTACGGTCGTAACCTGGGTGCGCTGTATGACGTCGCCGCATACACCGATATGTTCCCGGAGTTCGGCGGTGACGGCCTGGCGCAGACCGATAACTTCATGACGAAACGCGCTTCCGGTCTGGCCACATACCGTAATACCGATTTCTTTGGCATGGTTGACGGTCTTAATATGACCCTGCAATATCAGGGTAAAAATGAAAACCGCGACGTGAAGAAGCAAAACGGTGACGGCTTCGGTACCTCCCTGAGCTATGACTTCGGCGGCAGCGATTTCTCTGTGATTGGTGCGTATGCCAGCTCCGATCGCACCAATGAGCAAAACCTTCAGGCACGCGGCGAAGGTAAAAAAGCAGAAGGCTGGGCGACCGGTCTGAAATATGATGCCAACGATATATATCTGGCCACTCTCTATTCTGAAACCCGCAATATGGCCCCTATTTCCGGTGGCTTTGCAAATAAAGCGCAAAACTTCGAAGTGGTTGCGCAATATCAGTTTGACTTTGGTCTGCGCCCATCTCTGGGTTACGTGCAGTCTAAAGGCAAAGATATCGAAGGCATCGGCGATGAAGATATCGTGAAATACATCGATGTAGGTGCGACCTATTATTTCAACAAAAACATGTCTGCGTTTGTTGATTATAAAATCAACCAGATCGATGACGATAATAAACTGGGCGTAAGCAGCGATGATATCGTTGCGCTGGGCATGACCTACCAGTTCTGATGTTGTGGTAATAAAAAAACCGGCGCTGAGCCGGTTTTTTTGTGCCCGGTGACGCTGTGCTTACCGGACCTGGGGAGTAATACGTTTTTAGGCCGGGTAAGGCGTAGCCGCCACCCGGCGCTGTGACATCATCAGGCTCTCAGTTTCACCGCTTCGCTGGAAAAATCGTCCGCAGGCTCCAGCTTCAGATCCAGCGTTGCCAGCAGGTCGCGAGCTCTGCCGTGAAATTCTTTTAGCGTATGCTCCAGGCGATCGATCACTTCCTGATCTTTGATGCTCGTCGCCTGCCAGTGCCCGTCTTTATTAAACAGGCCAAACTGATAGCTATAGGTAAAACGGTTTTCCTGTGCTTCCATTTCCATCCACCAGCCCCAGAACTCACGTTTTTCGGGTGCAGGCTTCACGTTGACGCAAACAGCCAGGCAGTCGAAAAAAAAGCGATTCTCTTCACACTGCTCTTCTCGAATATACGGGCCAAGAGCCATGAACTTCTTAATCAGTCTACTTTTCGGGTGTCCACTCGGTAACGTCATTGCGATCTCCTTTTGTGAAGCACTGTTTTACCAAACCAACGAAATTTAGCAAACTATTAACACAATCTCTGCGTGATCCAGCGTGTGATCTCTTTAAGCGCTTTGTCAAAATTCTGGTACACCGGGCTGAAGGGTACCTCCAGCAATTTGCCATCCGAAGATGACGAGGTGATTAAGCGTGACTCCTCTTCCGGGCTAAATGGATCGTTCTTCCAGAAACCGGACATCATCGGGGTTGGGCAACGGCGGCCCAGCAAGCCCTGCGTTTTTAATGAATACCGATTAAGTTCAATGCGCAACGCTTCATCTGAAGCATCATGCATGCCAAGTCGGCTCGCCAGCACGTCCAGATACATTTCAGGAACGCTACCCTGACGCGCAGGCTCGCTTAGCAGTGCATGCACTACCGGACCAAGACAGGCGACGGCCTTCAGGCGGGAAGATTCAAGGTAGGCCAGCCGTACCGCGACGTTAGCGCCAAAGCGGAAGCCAAACGCACCTACCCGGGTATGGTCAACCCAGGGGATATTCTCCAGCGCTTTTAATGCATGCTGGTGCAGCAGGCTGGAATCTTGCGTAAGTTTCCATTTGGATGAAAAACCAATTGATGGCATATCGAGCGTCAGCATGGCGATCCCGTTTGGGGCAAAGTAGCGCTCATACAGGCTGTAATAATCAATTTGTAACGAATCCAGGCCGCCGCACATCAGAACCGTCGGGAACGGGCCTTCCCCCTCCGGCATATGCAGGAATCCAGTCACCGGGCTACCGCCGGGAATGGCGAACTCAATTTCACGCATCCGGCCAGGCAGCCGCTGGGCGGCCTCTTCATAAGCCCGGTTTGCCAGCGCCTGGGCCTGCTCCGCCAGTTCGTCTCCTTTCAGATGCGGGTATGCAGCGATGCTGTAAAGGTTTGCCGCATGCAGCCAGTGTTTGCCGCTGAGAGTGGCATCTTCTTCCTGGCTCGCTTTTTGCTGCCAGAGCATGGCCTGCTTTGACCATTCGTAGATCCAGTTCCCGCCACGGTAGCCCACCACCGTGTCGTAGAGATCGCTGTCGGTGCGCTCAGACTCGCTCATCACGATACGCGCCTGCACGTCGAGGATTTCGCGCGGGTCGATACCACGCCAGATCCACATCAGGCGGTTAATCATGCGATACCAGTGGGGCACGTTTTTACCATCTAACGCTGACTGTACAGCAGGCATGGTCCCCGGATTAAACCGACGCACCAGCGTCGAGGTTTCAGGGTGCTTGAAACGGGGTTTGAAAAGAGTTTCGGTGAGATTCGCCTGCGCCATTGCGTTGCCTCCATGGATACATCACTTGGAGACCATTGTAACGCGTGGCAGGGTAAAAAGAACAACGCCCGGCATAACCGGGCGTGTAAAGTTACGTACTGAAATTAACGGCCAGAGATAGGCGGTACGAAGACCACGCCCATATCCCATGGCTGTTCAATCCAGGTATCCTGAGGGATATCAATGACGTAATCATCAACCAGGGGACGACCCGCTGGTTTCGCGAAGATAGTGACGAAGTGCGCTTTTGGATACATTTCGCGGATAGCCACAGCGGTACCGCCGGTGTCCACCAGATCGTCGATAACGATAAAGCCTTCACCGTCGCCTTCCGCGCGCTTCAGAACTTTCAGCTCACGCTGGTTATCGTGGTCATAGCTGGAGATACATACGGTATCGACATGACGAATACCCAGCTCACGTGCCAGCAGCGCCCCCGGTACCAGACCGCCACGGCTGACGGCAATAATGCCTTTCCACTGTTCGGAAGGCATCAGACGCGCAGCCAGTTTGCGTGCGTGAATCTGCAACATGTCCCAGGTGACGACGTATTTTTCGCTCATGTGAAGTGTCCCAGCCTGTTTATATACGGCTTAAAAAAATGAGGGTGAACCAGGTTGCGCGAGATTATAGAGATCTGACGCACTAAAAACCAGTGTTACGCGCCATGAGCCTGAGTTTTTACATGCTTAATGCTACCAGCCACGGGAGAAAGTGGTATTCTCAGATGCATCTCGCAAGCCCGTCTTGTGGTAACGATTAACCTGCTAACCCAGTGACCTGCAACATTGTTTTGCAGCGCAACGACAAGGAGACCTATCGTGTCTGAACTGTCTCAATTATCTCCACAGCCGCTGTGGGATATTTTTGCCAAAATCTGCTCTATTCCGCACCCTTCCTATCACGAAGAACAGCTTGCCGAACATATTATGGGCTGGGCAAAGGAAAAAGGTCTGCACGCTGAGCGTGACCAGGTTGGCAATATTCTCATCCGCAAACCTGCCACCGCAGGTATGGAAAACCGTAAGCCAGTGGTATTGCAGGCGCACCTGGACATGGTTCCGCAGAAAAACAACGACACCGTTCACGACTTCACAAAAGACCCGATTCAGCCGTACATCGACGGTGAGTGGGTGAAGGCGCGCGGCACGACCCTGGGCGCAGATAACGGTATTGGTATGGCTTCCGCGCTGGCCGTGCTGGCTGACGACAGCGTTGAACACGGTCCGCTGGAAGTGCTGCTGACCATGACTGAAGAAGCGGGCATGGATGGCGCGTTCGGTCTCCAGGCAAACTGGCTGCAAGCGGACATTCTGATCAACACCGATTCCGAAGAAGAAGGTGAGATCTACATGGGCTGCGCGGGCGGGATCGATTTCATCTCTACCCTGCCGCTGTCCCGCGAAGCGATTCCTGCCGGATTCGAAACCTTTAAGCTGACGCTGAAAGGGCTGAAAGGCGGTCACTCCGGCGGTGATATTCACCTGGGCCTGGGCAACGCCAACAAACTGCTGGCGCGTTTCCTGGCGGGCCATGCCGCTGAACTGGATCTGCGTCTGGTGGACTTCAACGGCGGCACTCTGCGTAACGCGATCCCTCGCGAAGCCTTCGCGACCGTGGCGGTGCCTGCGGCGAAAGCGGAAGAGCTGAAAAAACTCTCCAGCCTGTATCTGGATATCCTGAAAAACGAGCTGTCTGAGAAAGAGAAAAACCTGACGGTGGTACTGGAGTCCGTTACAACGGATAAAGCCGCGCTGACCGCACAGTCTCGTGACACGTTCGTCCAGTTGCTGAACGCAACGCCAAACGGCGTGATCCGCAATTCTGACGTTGCAAAAGGCGTGGTTGAAACCTCCCTGAACGTGGGCGTAGTGACCATGGGCGACGACAGCGCAGAGATCATTTGCCTGATCCGTTCCCTGATCGACAGCGGTAAAGAGTACGTTGTGAGCATGCTGGAATCTCTGGGTACCCTGGCGGGCGCGAAAACGTCTGCAAAAGGCAGCTACCCTGGCTGGCAGCCGGATGCAAGTTCTCCGGTCATGGCACTGGTGCGTGAAACTTATCAGAGACTGTTCAACAGCACCCCGAACATTCAGGTTATTCACGCGGGTCTGGAATGTGGTCTGTTCAAGAAACCGTATCCGGATATGGACATGGTCTCCATCGGGCCGACCATTACGGGGCCACACTCCCCGGATGAGCAGGTTCACATTGAAAGCGTCGGTCACTACTGGACGCTGCTGACTGAGCTGCTGAAAGCAATCCCTGTTAAGTAATAAGCCGTTTGATGCCCGGTGGCGCTTCGC
>NZ_JADDTS010000039.1:0-30859 GCF_015159675.1 Enterobacter cloacae complex sp. S2 | reverse complement strand
TGGCGCTTCGCTTACCGGGCATACGATTAGCCTAATCTACAGTCCCAGCACCAGCTGACGCTCCAGCTGCGGATCCAGCAATGTGACGTGCAGCCCCACCAGCCTTACCCCTCGTCCGCCCCGCCGCTCTTCCCATGCCTTTTTTGCCGTCGCAATAAGATCCTCTTTGTTGAGGCGTGGCCAGACGTGCTCCTGCGTCGTCTGTTGAAAATCGTTAAATTTCAGTTTGATGCCCTGCCGGGCAATAAGCAGATCTGGTTTGACCTTCAGTAAGCGTCGTTCAAGCTCAGGATAGAGTTGTTCCGTAATAATGGTTTCACACTCTGTCCAGTCATGGATATCTTCGCTCAGCGTGCGTTCAACGCCGACCGATTTACGCAGCCGTTCGTTGTTCACATCCCGGTCATCAATGCCCTGACTGCGTTCCCACAGTACGCGGCCAAACTTACCAAAACGCTTAAGCAGCAGCGCCAGATCGCTGCGCTGAACGTCTTCACAGGTGCGTAGCCCCATATTTTCCAGCTTCGCGGCGGAGACTTTACCCACACCGGGGATTTTGCTGAGCGGCAGCGTCTTTAAAAACGCCGGAACTTCTTCCGGGGTGATGACGTACTGGCCGTTGGGCTTATTTAAATCGGAGGCGATTTTGGCGAGAAATTTTATCGGCGCGACGCCTGCCGATGCCGTCAGGTTCAGCTCGTTAAAAATAGTCTGGCGGATCTCCTGCGCCATCAGGGTGGCGGAGCCGTGGCAGTGCACGCTGTGGGTGACATCCAGATAGGCTTCATCCAGCGATAACGGTTCAATCAGAGAGGTGTAGCGGGAGAAGATCTCCCGAATGTGGCTCGATGCTTCTTTATAGGCATCAAAACGTCCGGGCAAAAGAGTGAGATGCGGGCACAGTTTCAGCGCCATCGCTGTCGGCATGGCGCTGCGCACACCGTATTTGCGAGCAGGATAGTTGGCGGTGCTGATGACACCGCGCTGAACCCGGCTGCCGCCAATGGCGATGGGAATATCCCGCAGCGCCGGGTTGTCACGCATCTCCACTGCGGCAAAAAAGCAGTCCATATCGACATGGATTATTTTGCGCATAGTAAGCCCTCACTCATTACTGGATAAGTATACAGTAAACAAATGAGGGTTGAGAAGTATGCGTGGGAATTGTCGGGTGGCGGCGTTGCCTTACCCGACATACAAAACTAAATAATGCGTTGCTGCTCGCGAGCCATCCGTTTTTTTCGCGCATCGCACGGTTCCGGACAATCGCACACTTTTTCCATTCCGATGGAAGATATACCTCCACAGCTGCCCTGGATGCTTTTACGCTTGATGATCCAGCCTAAGGACATCCCGAATATCACCAGTACAAACACCGCAAAGGTCGCCAGAAAGGTCAGCATAATCAGCCTCCGAAATCATCGAGCATGATGTTCTCATCTTCCACGCCAAGATCTTTTAGCATCTTAATCACGGCAGCGTTCATCATTGGCGGGCCACACATATAAAACTCGCAATCTTCCGGTGCCGGGTGCTGTTTGAGGTAATTTTCATACAGCACGTTGTGGATGAAGCCCGTATAACCTGTCCAGTTATCTTCCGGCTGCGGATCGGATAACGCCACATGGAAGGTAAAGTTAGGGTTATCACGTGCCAGTTGTTCAAACTCATCGTCATAGAACATTTCGCGCAGTGAACGCGCCCCGTACCAGAAGCTGATCTTGCGCTTGCTGCCAAGGCGTTTGAGCTGGTCAAAGATATGTGAACGCATCGGCGCCATACCCGCACCGCCGCCGATAAAGACCATTTCCGCGTCGGTGTCTTTGGCAAAGAATTCGCCGAACGGGCCGGAAATCGTCACTTTGTCGCCAGGCTTGAGGGACCAGATATAGGACGACATGACGCCAGGGGGTGCATCAGGCACATTCGGCGGCGGCGTGGCGATACGCACGTTGAGCATAATAATGCCCTTCTCTTCCGGGTAGTTAGCCATGGAATAAGCGCGAAGCGCGGGCTCTTTTACTTCGGAAACAAAGCGGAAGAGGTTAAATTTATCCCAGTCAGCCCGGTACTCCTCGGGCACGTCGAAGTCAGCATACGCCACGGTATGTGCCGGACAATCAATCTGGATATACCCACCCGCACGGAACGGGACGCTCTCCCCTTCAGGAACGCGCAGCTTGAGCTCTTTAATGAACGTGGCTTTGTTATCGTTAGAGATAACTTCGCACTCCCATTTTTTCACGCCGAAGATCTCCTCCGGCAGCTCAATCTTCATGTTCTGGCGCACAGCGACCTGACACGCCAGACGGCAGCCCTCTTTCGCTTCACGCTTCGTGATATGCGACAGTTCTGTTGGCAGAATATCACCGCCTCCCTCTTTCACCGTCACACGGCACTGTCCACAGGAGCCACCGCCGCCACAGGCAGACGAGACAAAAATCCCGTTGCCGGAGAGCGTATTAAGCAGCTTATCCCCTGCCGGGGTACGGATCTGATTCTGCGGATCGTCATTGATATCAATGATCACATCCCCGGAATTCACCAGCTTCGCACGCGCTGCCAGGATCAGCCCTGACAGCACCAGTACTATCAGCGTGAACATCACCACGCCAAGAATAATTTCCATCTTTTAGCCCTTATAGCTGCACACCGGAGAAGGACATAAAGCCCAACGCCATCAGGCCGGTGGTGATAAAGGTGATCCCTAAGCCACGAAGCCCCGCAGGTACGTTGGCATATTTCATTTTTTCACGGATCCCCGCCATGGTAACAATCGCCAGCATCCAGCCGATACCGGAACCGAAACCATACACAACCGATTCACTGAAGTTGTAATCGCGCTGAACCATAAATGAGACGCCGCCGAAAATGGCGCAGTTCACCGCGATTAGCGGCAGGAAGATCCCCAGTGCGTTGTACAGCGACGGGAAGTATTTATCGAGGATCATCTCCAGGATCTGAACAAGCGCCGCAATCACCCCGATAAAGGTGATGAAGTTCAGGAAGCTAAGATCAACGCCCTCCACCAGCGCGCCATCGCGAAGCACGAAGTTGAACACCAGGTTGTTAATCGGAACGGAAAGCCCCAGCACAACAGTGACCGCCACACCCAGACCGAATGCCGTCGATACCTTCTTAGAAACAGCAAGGAACGTACACATGCCCAGGAAGAAAGCGAGCGCCATGTTTTCAACAAACACCGCGCGCACAAATAAACTCAGGTAATGAGCCATCGTCGGTTACTCCTTTTCCTGCTGTTCAGGCTTCAGCGTACGAATCAGCCAGATCAGCAAACCGATAATGAAAAATGCGCTTGGTGCCAGCAGGAACAAACCGTTCGGCAGATACCAGCCGCCGTTCTGTACCGTATCCAGCACCGGAATGCCAAACAGTTTGCCGCTGCCAATAAGTTCGCGCAGGAAACCAACCGTCAACAGGATCACACCGTAACCCAGCCCGTTGCCGATACCGTCCATAAAGCTCGCCAGTGGCGGCATTTTCATCGCATAGGCTTCAGCGCGCCCCATCACGATACAGTTGGTGATAATCAGGCCGACAAACACCGAAAGCTGCTTCGAGGTTTCATAAGCGAAGGCGCGCAGAAGCTGATCAACCACGATCACCAGCGAGGCGATGATCGCCATCTGGACAATGATCCTCACGCTGTTGGGTATGTGGTGGCGGATCATTGAGATAAACATGCTGGAAAACGCTGTCACCAGCGTTACCGCCAGCGTCATGACCACCGCCGTTTCCAGCTTGGTGGTTACCGCCAGAGCCGAGCATACACCCAGCACCTGAAGCGTTATCGGGTTATTGGCTAAAAGTGGGCCAATCAGCACCTTTTTAACTTCTTTCAGTTCACCCGTATCAGCCATTGTTCAGCGCTCCTTCACGTACATTCTTCAGGAAGGGACCAAAGCCCAGTTCACCCATCCAGAAATCAAAGCTGTGCTGCACCCCATTAGAGGTGAGCGTGGCGCCGGAAAGGCCATCAACGGCAAATTCATCACCGGGACGCGCTCCTCCTTTCACCACCTTCAGCGCAGGCTGGCCGTTGTCATCGAGCACTTTTTTACCGACAAACTGTGCCCGCCAGTTAGGGTTCTCAACTTCGCCCCCCAGCCCTGGTGTTTCGCCCTGATCGTAATATGTAATGCCTTTGACCGTACGGCCATCGGTATCCAGCGCCACAAAGGCGTACATCATTGACCATAAACCGTTGCCATAGATGGGCAACACGATTTCCTGGATGCGCTTTTGCTCGTCGCGGACGAGGTAAATCTCCGCGACATTGCTGCGGCGCTTAATGCCTGCCGGATCCTGCGAGGCGTCAAGCATGGTGCTCATCTGCGGATCTTTTAGCGCCAGCGCCTGGTTATATTTCGCCGGGTCTTTATCCATTAACTCCCCGGTTTTTAAATCCACCAGCCGTGCGGTAATGCGTTCGGCAAACACCGCTGCGACGTCATCCTTCGTCATGCCTTCCTGCATCAGCCCGGCAACGGCAAGGATGTTACGCTGTTTATCCAGCGCACGTTGCTCCTGCTGTAGCGGTTTCAACCCAACGGCAGAACCGGCCACGACAATGGAACAGACCAGACACAGTACCAGCACCACCAGCAGCGTTTTGCTGATACTGTCGTTATTTTTGATCTCAGCCACGCGCCTTCCTCCGCTTAATGTTGGCGCGCACGACCAGATAGTCGAACAGCGGCGCAAACAGATTGGCAAACAGAATGGCCAACATCATCCCTTCCGGATAGGCCGGGTTGACCACGCGAATCAGTACACACATCACCCCAATGAGCGCGCCGTAGCACCATTTTCCTCTGTCGGTAAACGAAGCCGAGACGGGATCGGTGGCCATGAACATCATGCCAAACGCAAAGCCTCCCAGCACGAGGTGCCAGTACCACGGCATGGAGAACATCGGGTTAGTGTCTGAACCAATAAAATTGAAAAGCGTAGCGGTGAGGACCATCCCAAGCATGACGCCAGCGACAATGCGCCAGGACGCCACGCGGCCAAAGAGGATGATGGCTCCGCCGATCAAAATCATCAGGGTAGACACTTCACCGATGGAGCCTGGAATATTGCCAATAAACGCATCAAACCAGGTGACAGGCTGTCCGGTTGCATTGTTGACCAGCGTTTCGCCGCCGCCTGCCGCCCACTGTGAAAGTGGCGTCGCGCCGGAGAATCCGTCTGCTGCCGTCCACACCAGGTCGCCCGAGATTTGCGCCGGATAAGCAAAGAACAGGAACGCGCGCCCTGCCAGTGCCGGGTTGAGGAAGTTGCGTCCGGTCCCGCCGAAGATCTCCTTGGCAATCACCACGCCAAAGCTGATCCCCATCGCCGCCTGCCAGAGCGGCAGCGTTGGCGGAACAATTAGCGCAAACAGAATAGAGGTAACAAAGAAGCCCTCGTTGATCTCATGTTTGCGAATAATAGCGAACAGAACCTCCCAGAAACCGCCCACAATAAAGACAGTCATATAGATGGGGAGGAAGAAGACAGCGCCCAGCGTCATCATGCTGATCCAGCCTGCATCTGCCGCAAAGCTCACCCCGAGCGACTGCGCCAGACGATAGTGCCAGTCAGACTGAATCACCTGCGCCAGCTGCTCTGCATCGTACATATGGTGCAGCGCCGGAATAGTCTGCAACCCAACGTTATACATCCCCCAGAACATGGCCGGGAAGACCGCAAACCAGACCAGAATCATCATTCGCTTGAGGTCGATGGCGTCGCGAACGTGCGCCGCGCCTTTCGTCACCAGACCCGGGGTGTAGAAAATGGTCGTTGTCGCTTCATACAGCGGGTAGTACTTTTTGAGCTTCCCTTCGGTAAAGTGCGGCTCTATTTTTTCAAAGAGGTGTTTTAAGCCCATGGTTATCCTTCCTGCTCAATGCGGGTTAACACCTCGCGCAATACGGGTCCATATTCGTATTTACCTGGACACACATAGGTACACAGCGCCAGATCTTCTTCGTCCAGCTCCAGACAGCCCAGCGCCTGGGCACCGTCGGTATCGCCAGCCAGCAGATCGCGCAGCAGCACAGTGGGCAGAATATCCAGCGGCATCACGCGTTCGTAGTTGCCAATCGGGACCATGGCGCGCTCACCGCCGTTGGTGCTGGTGGAGAAGTTAAACAGCTTACGACGCAAAAAGTGGCCGAGCGTGGTACGGGTTACCGAGTATTTTTCCGCGCCAGGAAGCACCCAGCCGAACAGCTCTTTCTCACGCCCTTCAAGCACCACGCTCACCTGAAGATGGAAACGACCCAGCCAGGCCATCGGGCCTGTCGCGTGTCTGCCGCTCAGCACCGAACCGGAAATAATGCGGTTTTCACCTTCTTTCGTTTCGCCAGCCAACAGCGCCGTCAGGTCTGCCCCAAGCAGCGTGCGAACCAGACGCGGTTGGGTTGCCTGAGGGCCGCCGATGGCAATAATGCGTTCTGCGCACAGCTCACCCGTGGTGAAGAGCTTACCGATAGCGATCACGTCCTGATAATTAAGATGCCAGACCTGTTTCGTCAGGCTTACCGGCTCCAGGAAATGAATATGCGTTCCCACCAGCCCGGCCGGATGCGGGCCGGCAAATTCATTAAAGGCGACCTGCCCTTGCGGATGCCCGCCCAGCTTACCGCCGCTGGCCTGGCAGACATGCACTTTGCCCGGCGTCAGGCGCGTTAACACGGTGAGGCCGGCATCGAAAGCTTTGCGTTCCGCCAGGATAAGAGGCTGCGGATCCGCGCTGAGCGGGTTGGTGTCGATAGCCGTAACGAAGATAGCGGCTGGCACAGTGCCAGGTACGGGTGTTTTGCTATAGGGACGCGTGCGAAGCGCCGTCCACAGTCCTGACTCCAGCAGTTGCGTCTGCACCGCGTCGTGGCTGAGGGTAGCGAGATCGGCGGCGTCAAAACGCGCAAACTCGCGTTTTTCGTCACCTTCAATTTGAATGACAACCGACTGCAGGACGCGACGCTCACCACGATGGATGGCGACGACGGTACCGCTGGCAGGGGCTGTAAACATAACGCCAGGATTTTTTTTATCCTCGAAGAGTGCCTGGCCTTTTATTACACGATCGCCTTCCTGTACCAGCATCGCGGGGCGCATGCCCACGTAATCATCACCCACAATAGCGACATGATGAATACTGGCGCCGGTCGTTACGTGCTTTTCAGGCACGCCAGAGATTGGCAGATCGAGTCCTTTTCTGATTCTAAACATGTGGTTAGCAGGTATCCATGAACAACAATCCAGAGAGGCCGGAGTGTACCATTTTCGGCCCTGCCAAGGGCAGTAAATCCGCCGTCTGGCGCGCCGAAATGCGAGCTATTGCGCAAAGTTCCTGGAGTCAGGACAATATGAATGGGTTATAAAGTAAAACTAATTTGTAAACGCAAAGGTTGGCTCTTGCGAAAATCTCCATCGGTGCTAATGTGAGCGCTCCTGTCCAGATTAGTCTGATTTCGGGTGTCTTTTGCCGTTCTGGCAAGTTGGTCATTGTTTTATCAAGGAACCAGTAGTATGCGTAAAATCGCATTGTTCATTGCGATGCTTCTGATACCGTGCATGTCGTTTGCCGGGCTGCTTGGCAGTAATAGTTCAACGACGCCGGTCAGCAAAGAGTATAAACAGCAGTTGATGGGTTCCCCGGTTTATATTCAAATCTTCAAGGAAGAGCGCACACTCGATCTGTTTGTCAAAATGGGCGAGACGTATCAACTGCTCGATAGCTACAAAATCTGTAACTATTCTGGCGGACTGGGGCCGAAACAGCGCCAGGGTGACTTCAAAAGTCCGGAAGGGTTTTACAACGTTCAGCGTAGCCAGCTAAAACCGGACAGCCGCTTTTATAAAGCGATTAACATCGGTTTCCCTAACGCCTTTGACCGTGCGCACGGTTACGAAGGGAAATACCTGATGATCCACGGCGCCTGCGTGTCTGTCGGCTGTTATGCGATGACGGATTCCGGCATTGATGAAATCTTCCAGTTTGTCACGGGCGCACTGGTCTTCGGCCAGCCGAATGTTCAGGTCAGCATCTATCCGTTCCGTATGACGGATGCCAACATGGCGCGCCATAAGTACTCTGTTTACACAGATTTCTGGAAACAGCTAAAACCGGGTTATGACTACTTCGAGCAGACCCATAAGCCGCCGGTGGTGTCCATCGTCAATGGCCGTTACGTGGTGAGTAAACCGCTCAGCCATGAAGTGGTTCAGCCTCAGCTGGCGTCAAATTACGCGGTCCCCGAGACAAAATAGCGCCCACTCGCCTGGCATGATCTTTTGCCAGGTTTCGTTGCCCGTCAGCGGCTGCGTTGCAATGACAGTGACCACATCGTTCGGTGTGGTCTCCTTCTGAAAATCAATTTCCACATCCTGATCGAGCAGCGTGGCGACGCCAAACGGCGCACGTCGGGTGATCCAGAACAGATTCGTCGAGCAGAATGCCATCACGTAGCGTCCGTCAGACAGCAGCATATTAAACACGCCCTTCTCGCGTAACTCAGACGCCAGTGACGCTATGTACTTAAATACTGCGGTCATGTTGCCGGGCGTACGGGGGTAGCGCTCGGTCAGCTTGTGCAGCAGCCAGCAAAATGCTTTTTCGCTGTCCGTTTCACCGACAGGACGAAAATTGCCGGTTTCCAGTGATTTATAGCCCGAGAGCTGCCCGTTGTGCGCATAGGTCCAGTTACGTCCCCACAGTTCACGGGTAAACGGATGGGTATTTTCCAGCGCCACTTCGCCACGATTGGCCTGGCGGATATGGGCGATCACCGAACAGGATTTAATAGGATAGTCCTGCACCAGTCTGGCAATGGGTGAGTTAAAGCTGGGCTGTGGATCTTTAAACGTGCGACATCCTTTGCCTTCGTAGAAGGTAATGCCCCAGCCGTCTTTATGCGGCCCGGTTCCTCCACCGCGCTGAACCAGCCCGGTGAAACTAAAGCAGATATCGGTTGGCACATTGGCGCTCATCCCGAGCAGTTCGCACATAGAACACCTCCACAACAGCGGGGGGCACCGGCGCCCCCCAGCGAAGTCTTACTTAACCATCTCTTTTTCGATCAGTTGGATCAGGATGTGGATCACTTTGATGTGAATTTCCTGAACGCGATCCGCATAACCGAAGTGTGGTACACGGATTTCAATGTCCGCTGTACCGTCCATCTTACCGCCATCTTTCCCGGTCAGGGTGATCACTTTCATGCCCTTCTCACGCGCGGCGGCGATCGCTTTGATCACGTTAGCGGAGTTACCGGACGTGGAGATCCCCAGCAGCACGTCGCCTTCACGGCCTACGGCTTCAACGTAGCGGGAAAAGATATGGTCGTAACCGAAGTCGTTGCCTACACAGGAGATGTGGCTCACGTCGGAAATCGCAATCGCCGGGTAGCCCGGACGGTTTTCGCGATAGCGTCCGGTCAGCTCTTCGGCGAAGTGCATGGCGTCACAGTGCGAACCGCCGTTACCGCAGGAGAGCACTTTACCGCCGGCTTTGAAGCTGTCGGCAAGCAGGACCGCCGCGCGCTGAATAGCGTGAATATTGGCATCATCTTTCAGAAAGTTCGCCAGCGTTTCCGCCGCTTCGTTCAGTTCGTTACGAATAAGATCCTGGTACATGAGGATAATCCTTCAGTATTGATGAAATAACACAGTGGAGTGTACCGGATAGCAGTAAAAGCGAGAAGCTAAAGCCATGCGAATCGTCCGGCGTTTTGATTTTTTGTGCCGGCTAAAACGCGAACAATGTGAACCAGGTTGTAATTATTTTGTAAACACATTGCTAAAGGAAATGACATCAACTACAACCATATCATCACAAGTGGTCAGACCTCCTACAAGCAAGGGAGCTTTTCTTTATGATGATTTTGAGCATTCTCGCAACCGTTGTACTGCTCGGTGTGTTGTTCTATCACCGTGTCAGTTTATTCCTGAGTAGCCTGATTCTTCTGGCCTGGACGGCTGCACTTGGCGTCGCTGGCCTGTGGAATATCTGGGTTCTTGTTCCCCTGGCCATCATTTTACTACCGTTTAACCTGACGCCGATGCGTAAGTCGATGATCTCTGTGCCGGTGTTCAGGGGATTCCGTAAAGTGATGCCGCCGATGTCGCGTACAGAGAAAGAAGCGATTGACGCCGGTACGACCTGGTGGGAAGGCGATCTGTTCCAGGGCAACCCGGACTGGAAAAAGCTGCACAACTACCCGCAGCCGCGTCTGACCGCCGAAGAACAAGCCTTTATTGACGGCCCGGTGGAAGAAGCCTGCCGCATGGCGAACGATTTTGCCATCACTCACGAAATGGCCGACCTGCCGCCTGAGCTGTGGGCATATCTGAAAGAGCATCGCTTCTTCGCGATGATCATTAAGAAAGAGTACGGCGGTCTGGAATTCTCCGCTTACGCTCAGGCTCGCGTCCTGCAAAAACTGGCGGGTGTTTCCGGGATCCTGGCGATCACCGTTGGCGTGCCAAACTCCTTAGGCCCGGGCGAGCTGTTACAGCATTACGGTACGGAAGAGCAGAAAGATCACTATCTGCCGCGTCTGGCGCGTGGTCAGGAAATTCCGTGCTTCGCGCTGACCAGCCCGGAAGCCGGTTCTGATGCCGGTGCGATCCCGGATACTGGCGTGGTCTGCATGGGCGAATGGCAGGGCGAACAGGTGCTGGGCATGCGCCTGACCTGGAACAAACGTTATATCACCCTGGCGCCTATCGCCACCGTACTCGGTCTGGCGTTCAAACTTTCTGACCCGGAAAAACTGCTGGGCGGTGAAGAAGATCTGGGCATTACCTGTGCGCTGATCCCAACCTCGACCCCGGGGGTTGAAATTGGTCGTCGTCATTTCCCGCTGAACGTACCGTTCCAGAACGGCCCGACTCGCGGTCAGGATATCTTTGTGCCGATTGACTACATCATCGGTGGTCCGAAAATGGCCGGTCAGGGCTGGCGTATGCTGGTGGAATGTCTGTCGGTGGGCCGCGGCATTACCCTGCCGTCGAACTCTACCGGCGGTCTGAAATCGGTGGCGATGGGGATTGGGGCTTACGCGCATATCCGCCGTCAGTTCAAAATCTCCATCGGCAAGATGGAAGGTATCGAAGAGCCGCTGGCGCGTATTGCGGGCAATGCCTACGTGATGGACGCCGCAGCCTCGCTGATTACCTACGGTATTATGCTGGGCGAGAAACCCGCCGTGCTGTCGGCGATTGTGAAGTACCACTGTACCCACCGTGCACAGCAGTCAATTATTGATGCAATGGATATCGCAGGCGGTAAAGGCATTATGCTTGGCGAAGGCAACTTCCTGGCGCGCGGCTATCAGGGCGCACCGATTGCCATCACCGTGGAAGGGGCAAACATCCTGACCCGCAGCATGATGATCTTCGGCCAGGGTGCGATTCGTTGCCATCCGTACGTGCTGGAAGAGATGGCCGCCGCGCAGAATAACGACGTGGATGCCTTCGACAAGCTGCTGTTCAAACATATCGGTCACGTTGGCAGCAATGAAGTTCGCAGCTTCTGGCTCGGCCTGACGCGGGGGCTGACCAGCGCGACGCCGACCCGCGATGCAACCAAACGTTACTACCAACACCTGAACCGTCTGAGCGCTAACCTGGCGCTGCTGTCTGACGTCTCCATGGCCGTTCTGGGCGGAAGCCTGAAGCGTCGCGAACGCATCTCCGCCCGTCTGGGTGATGTGCTGAGCCAGATCTTCCTGGCCTCTGCGGTGCTGAAACGCTACGACGATGAAGGCCGTCAGGAAGCGGATCTGCCGCTGGTGCACTGGGGCGTGCAGGATGCGATGTATCAGGCGGAACAGGCGATTGACGACCTGCTGGCAAACTTCCCGAACCGCTTCGTGGCGGGCGCCCTGCGCGCGGTGATCTTCCCGACCGGTCGTCACCATCTGGCACCGTCTGACAAGCTGGATCATAAAGTGGCGAAGATCCTCCAGGTACCAAGCGCAACCCGTTCCCGTATTGGCCGTGGTCAATACCTGGAACCTACCCCGCATAACCCGGTAGGTTTGCTGGAAGAAGCGCTGCTTGACGTGATGGCCGCCGACCCGATTCACCAGAAGATCTGCAAACAGCTGGGCAAAAACCTGCCGTTTACACGACTGGATGAGCTGGCAAAACAGGCGCTGGCGGGTGGCATCATCGACAACAGCGAAGCTGCGATTCTGGTGAAAGCCGAAGAGAGCCGTCTGCGCAGTATTAACGTGGATGATTTCGAACCAGAAGAGCTGGCGACTCAGCCGGTAAAGCTGCCAGAGAAGCACCGCAAACCTGAAGCGGCATAAGGTATTTTGCTCTCACAAACCCCGCCCCGCGCGGGGTTTTTTATTGCCACATTTTCTGGTAATGACGTGCTACAGTGTCAAAAAGTGTTTATTAAGGAGCCTGTATCGTGCCTGGTTTAAAGATTTCTGTTTTGCAGCAACCTTTAGTGTGGATGGACGGTCCCGCCAACCTTCGCCATTTTGATCGCCAGCTGGAAGAGATTACCGGACGCGATGTGATTGTCCTGCCGGAGATGTTCACCACAGGTTTCGCGATGGAGGCAGCAAAACAGTCCATGCCGCAGGACGAGGTGGTGGCCTGGATGCACGCCAGGGCGCAGGAAACAAACGCGCTGATTGCCGGCAGCGTCGCGCTCCAGACCGGGCGCGGACCGGTCAATCGCTTCCTGCTGGTCGAGCCGGAAGGAAACGTCCATTTCTACGATAAGCGCCATCTGTTCCGCATGGCGGATGAACATCAACATTATGAAGCCGGAAACGAACGCGTGGTATTTGAATGGCGCGGCTGGCGTATTCTGCCGCTGGTCTGCTATGACCTGCGCTTCCCGGTGTGGTCGCGCAACCGCAACGATTATGACCTGGCGTTGTACGTCGCCAACTGGCCCGCCCCACGCTCCCTGCACTGGCAGGCTTTACTGACCGCGCGCGCGATTGAAAATCAGGCTTATGTCGTTGGCTGTAACCGTGTAGGAACGGACGGTAACGGGCATCACTATCGCGGTGACAGCCGGGTGATCAGTCCGCAGGGTGAGATTATTGCCACCGCCGAGCCGCATCAGGCGACACGAATTGACGCTGAGATCTCGTTAACGGCGTTAAAGGAGTATCGGGAGAAGTTTCCGGCCTGGCAGGATGCAGATCCATTTAGCATTGGATAAGAAAAAGCCGGGTGGCGGCTGCGCCTTACCCGGCCTACAAATCAGCTCACCAACGCCTGCCCGTCTTTGCGGCTCTCCGTCGCAGCCACGTAGTGCCCTTCCGGCATACGGTAAATCACCTGCGCGCCGCCAAAATTGTAATCCTGAAGCGGATCTTCCACCACTATCTGGTGTCCGCGCTCGCGCAGCGCCGCGATGATATTGCGATCGAAGGTCGATTCAACAACCACTTCCCTGCCCTGCACCACGCGCCAGCGCGGGGCGTCAATCGCCGCTTGCGGGTTTTGCCCGTGCAGCATAATGCGCAGCGCCATCTGCATGTGCCCCTGCGCCTGCATCGGGCCGCCCATCACGCCGAAGGACATCAGCGGTTTGCCGTTACCGTCCATCGCAAAGCCCGGAATGATGGTGTGGAAAGGACGCTTGCTGCCCGCCAGCGCGTTCGGGTGTTTGGGATCGAGCACAAAGCCGCAGCCGCGGTTTTGCAGGCTGATCCCCGTCTCCGGCACCACGATCCCTGAACCGAAGCCCATAAAATTGGACTGAATAAAGGAGATCATCATCCCGCTGGAATCCGCTGCGCTGAGGTAAACCGTCCCACTCTGCGTCGGCGATCCGTACACAAAATCAGAGGCTTTATCGTGATTGATAAGCGCGGCGCGCGACTTCAGATAATGGTCGCTCAGCAGCGCTTTGGCGGCAAACTCCATATGCTCTTCATCCGCAACGTAGCGATCGAGATCCGCCAGCGCCAGCTTCATTGCCTCTATAGAGAGGTGCAGCCCCTGCACGGAATCCGGGTGATGTTTCTCGATGCCGCACTGCTCCAGAATGCCGAGCGCAATCAGGGTGGCGATCCCCTGACCGTTTGGTGGCAATTCCTGCACCGAACCGCCCGCGAAGTCGCGCGATAGCAGTTCCACCCAGTCCACACGGTGATTCGCCAGGTCTGCTTCGGTCAGGTGTGCACCATGTGCTTTGGCGAAGGCGGCAATTTTCTGCGCCAGTTCGCCACGGTAAAACGCGTCGCCGTTGGTTTTGGCGATCAGCTCCAGTGAGTTCGCCTGCGCCGGGTTACGGAAGATCTCCCCCACGCGCGGCGCGCGGCCTTCCGGCGCAAAGCAGGCACTAAACCCGGGCTGATCTTTCAGCTTGTTGTAGCCGCGCTGCCAGAGATGGCCGATCAGCGGCGAGACCGGGAAACCGTTACGCGCGTAATCAATGGCTGGCTGCGCGAGCGTGGTCAGCGGCAGCGTGCCAAAACGTTCAGCCAGCGCCACCCAGCCCGACACCGCACCCGGCACGGTCACCGCGTCCCAGCCGATTTCCGGTACGGCGGTTTTTCCGGCAAACAGATCCGCATGCCAGCTGGCTGGCGAACGACCGGACGCATTCAGACCGTGAAGTTTTTCACCGTCCCAGACAATGGCAAAAGCATCGCTGCCGATGCCGTTGCCGGTCGGCTCGACAACGGTCAGCGCCATGGCGGTCGCAATCGCCGCATCAACGGCATTTCCGCCCAGCTGTAGCATCTTCATTCCTGCCTGTGCCGCCAGCGGCTGCGAGGTGGCAACGGCGTTATGGCCCATCATCGGCGGGCGTCGTGAATCGTAACCGGTTGTAAAATCGAGCGCTTTGGTCATCATGACTCCTTAGTCGTGGCGCGGATCGAGCGCATCGCGCAGCCCGTCGCCGAGTAAATTAAAGCCCTGAACGGCAAGGAAAATCGCCACGCCGGGGAAAACCGACATCCACGGCGCCTGTTCGAGAAACCCTTTTGCGGTGTTGAGCATGGAGCCCCAGGATGGGTTCGGCGGCTGTTGGCCTAACCCTAAAAACGAAAGGCTGGCTTCGGCGATAATCGCCGAGGCAATGGCCAGCGTGGCCTGCACCAGGATAGGTGACATCACGTTGGGCAGAACGTATTTAATGATGATCCAGCGGTCCGGCAGGCCAATCGCCCGCGCGCCGTCGATGTACTCTTCGTTGCGAATGGCGATCACCTGGCCGCGCGTCAGGCGGGCGAAGATCGGCATTGCCGAGAGTCCAATAGCGATCATGGCATTCGTCAGGCTTGGGCCTAAGAATGCCCCCAGCGCGATCGCCATGATCAGGAATGGACAGGCCAGCAGTGCCTCAATAAAGCGGGAGATCACCCCGTCCCACATCTTCTGGAAATAACCCGCCACCAGCCCCAGCGGCACGCCGATGACAACCGCGATCGCCACCGACATACAGCCCGCCATCAGCGAGGTTCTCGCCCCCCAGATAATGCGGGACAAGATATCGCGCCCCAGCTCGTCGGTGCCGAACCAGTACATCGCCGATGGCGCTTTGCGCACCGCGAGGAAGTTAGCTTTGACCGGGTCAAATGGCGCGATCCACGGCGCCAGCAGCGCCACCAGCACAAAAAAGCCCACCACAAGCGCGCCAATCACCGCACTTTTATTGGCGAGGAATTTTTTCAGCACCCGGTTTTGCGCGCGCGGCAGCGCGGGCGCCACGGTTTGCGTCGTCAGTTCCGCCATGATTAACCTCGCATTTTCGGGTTGATAAGGACGTAGAGCACGTCAGCCAGCAGGTTGAGCATCAGGAAACCGATCGCCACGATCAGCACTACGCCCTGCACCACCGCGTAGTCGCGGTTGAACACCGAGTCGACGATCATTTTGCCGAAGCCCGGAATGGTGAACACCTGCTCGGTCAGCACCGCCCCGCCCAGCAGCTCGCCGAACAGCAACGTGGTGAGGGTGATCACCGGCACCAGCGCATTGCGAAAGGCGTGCTTCAGGATCACCGCTTTCGGCAGCAGCCCCTTAGCGCGCGCGGTGCGGATGTAATCCGCTTTCAGCACCGCAATCATCGACGCGCGGGTATGGCGCATCAGCGTCGCCGCCAGGCCGGTTCCGAGCACGGACGCGGGCAGCAGCAATGTCCGCAGGTTCTGGATCGGATCTTCACTGAACGGCACATAACCGGACGCAGGCAACCATTGCAGGTTTACTGAAAAGACCAGAATCAGCAGGATCCCCAGCCAGAAGTGCGGTATTGAGATCCCCGAGATCGCCACAAAGTTCGCCCCGTGATCGACCCAGCTGTTTTTGTTCACCGCCGCGAGGATCCCCATGCTGATACCAAACACCAGCGCGATAATCATCGCCAGCAGCGACAGTTCCAGCGTGACCGGCAGCTTGCTGGCAATCAGTTGCGTGACCGGCTCATGAGTGCGTAAGGAGACACCCAGATCGCCTTGCAGCGCCCGCGTCAGCCAGTTGAAATACTGCACGGGGATCGGCGCGTCCAGATTCAGCTCAGCACGCAGCTGGGCGATCACCGCCGGATCGCGCTCCTCCCCGGCCATGGCAATCAGCGGATCGCCAGGCAGCAGCTTTTGCAGGCCGAACACCATCATGCTCACCAGCAGCAGAGTGGGTATAGCCAGCAGCAGACGTTTGCAAATCAGTTCCAGCATGGGTTCTCCTCAGGAGGTTTATTTCGCCAGCGTTAAGCCAGCCAGACGCACAATGCCGTCCGGGTACGCTTTAAAGCCCTGCACGCGCTTGTTCAGGCCAAAAATGCGCGGTTCGAAGTAAAGGTATGCAATCGGCATATCGGTCTGAAGCTGCTTCACAACCTTGTCATACAGCGGCTGGCGGGCGGCCTGATCGGTGCTCTGACGCGCCTGCGTTAGCCATTCATCCACCTGAGCATTGCTGTAGCGGCCGTCGTTGAGGGTGCCTTTGCTGTTGATAAAGCCGTAGATGCTGCCATCTGGATCCGGGCGACCCGACCAGCCGGAGAAGCTCAACTGGTAGTCACCGCTCTGCTGGCGATCCAGCAGCGTGGCGAACTCGGTCATTTGCAGGTTCAGGTTAAAGCCCGCCTCTGCCACCATCGCCTGCAATACCTGGCCCACCTGCTGCGAGGTTGGGTTGTTCGGCACCAGTAGATTGACGGTCAGCGGCGCGGTGAAGCCTGCGGCTTTCAGCAGCGCTTTGGCTTTGTCGACGTCACGCGGGGGAACCGGAAGATTGACGTGATACGGGCTTACCGGCGAAAACGCCTGGTTTGCCGGAGTGTAAAGCCCTTCGAACACTACCTGGTTTAAAGCATCGCGATCGATGGCCTGGGAAAATGCTTCACGCACGCGGGCATCTTTGAAGGGATCGTTCGCCGGGACTTTGCCATTGTTAATATTGAAGGTGATACCCTGGTATCCGAGGCCCGTCACCTTCGCCAGCGCCAGCTTGCTGTCGGCTTCGACGGTTTTGACGTCGCTGGCGGCAATGCCTTCGGTCAGGTCGAGATCGCCCGCGCGCAGGTTCGCCAGGCGCACGGAGGCATCCGGGATCGGCAGATAGATAATTTTATCGAAGTGGTAGGCGTCTTTGTTCCAGTAGTTGTCGAAGCGGGTCAGCACAATGCGGTCCTGCGACACGCGGCTGTCGAATTTATACGGGCCGGAACAGACCGGATGGGCGGCAAAATCGGCTTTTTTCGCGGCTTCCGGCGCCATCATTGCGCCTGCGCGATCGGTGAGCTGCATCAGAAGTGCGGCATCCGGCGTTTTCAGGTGCAGGGCTATCTGCATCGGGCCGGTGACCTCCACCGACTCAACGGAAGAGAGTTCACTTTTACGCAGAGAGCCTTTTAGCGTCAGGGCCCGGTCGAGGTTGTATTTCGCGGCGGCGGCATCGAATTTTTCACCGTCGTGGAAGGCCACGCCTTCACGGAGATCCAGGGTCAGCGTTTTGCCGTCATCGCTCCACGCCCAGGATTTCGCCAGTCCCGGCACCACCTTGAGGTGCTCGTCCACGTCCACCAGCCGGTCACACAGGGAGGCAAAGACGAAGCGGCCATAATAGGTACGCGCCAGATGCGGGTCCAGCATGTCCGGATCTGCACCCAGGCCGATTCGCAGCACGCTTTCAGAATGGGCGGGCAGCGCCGCACCAAGCAACATAACACTTCCCAGTACGGTCAAAAGAGAATTACGCATTGTCATTATCATGAGTTCCTTGAAGGAAGGGAGGAGTGAGTAGCCGCGTGTTCAAACAGCGCGCGGCGGCGCAAAAATGCGGCGGATGGCGGTGCGATCTGTATAACGCTGCGATCGCGATTAATCTCCTGCCAGCGGTGGCAGGCGACCTGACGTCCGCCGTCGATTACCTGATGAATCGGCTCAACCTGACGACATTCATCGCTAACATAGGGGCAACGGGTGTGGAAACGGCAGCCGGAGGGCGGATTAGCCGGGTTCGGTAAATCACCCTGCAACAGCGGCGCATCCCGCGCTACGCCTGGCTGCATTTGCGGCGCAGAGGCAATTAATGCCTGGGTATAAGGATGCAGCGGCGCGTCGAAGATATCGTCGACGGTGGCCAGCTCGACGATTTGCCCAAGATACATCACCGCCACGCGGTCGCTCATATGACGGATAACCGCCAGACCGTGGGCGACGATCACCATCGTTAGCCCCAACTGGTGCTTCAGGCTTTCCAGTAAATTGACCACCTGTGCCTGGACGGAAACATCCAGTGCGGAAACCGGTTCATCGCCCAGCAGCAGCTTTGGGCCTGACGCCAGCGCGCGCGCAATGCCGATACGCTGACGCTGCCCGCCGGAAAATTCGTGCGGATAACGTCCGGCCCAGGCCGCGGGCAAGCCGACCGTCCTGAGCAGCTCGGCGACGTGGTACTGGCGATCCGCTTTTTTCATGTTCTGGTGCAGCCACAGCGGCTCACCGACAATCTGTTCTACCGTCATGCGCGGGTTCAGCGAGGCGAAGGGATCCTGAAAGATGATCTGTAGCTCACGCCGGAGCTGGTTCAGACGTGCGCCTGAGGCGTGGGTGATCTCCTCACCCTGATAAAATACGCGCCCTTCGCTGGCGCCCAGCAGGCGCAGCAGCAGACGGCCGAGGGTGGATTTCCCGGAACCTGATTCGCCGACAATAGCCAGCGTTTCGCCTGGCAGCACCGACAGTGAAACGCGGTCAACAGCCGTGACAAAGCGGGCCGGCGTAAACAGTTTTTTCGGGCCGGGGAAAAGCTTGCTCAGATCCCGGGCTTCAAGAATGGGCGTGGTCATGCAATTTCTCCCAGGGCAATGTGTTGTTCCAGCGGCACGCGGAAGCAGGCAACCTGATGACCCGTGCCGAGCATAGTGAGCGGTGGTTTTTCAGCATGACAGCGCGTCTGCGCGAAGGGACACCGGGTGGCGAAGCGGCAGCCCTGAGGCATAGATTCCGGCAGCGGGACCGATCCGGGAATGGTGGAAAGCTGGCCCTTGCGTACGCCAAGGGAGGGGATCGAGCCCATCAGGCCAATTGTGTACGGGTGCTGCGGGTCGGCAAATATCGCCTCGACGCTTCCCTGCTCTACTACCTGGCCGGCATACATCACCACCACCTGCTGCGCCACTTCGGCCACCACGCCTAAATCGTGGGTGATCATCAGCACCGCCGTGCCCGTTTCTTCTTTTAAGGTATTGAGCAGAGCGAGAATTTGCGCCTGAATGGTCACGTCCAGAGCGGTAGTGGGTTCGTCAGCGATCAGTAATTTGGGATGGTTTATCAGCGCCATCGCAATCATCACGCGCTGGCGCATACCGCCGGAAAGCTGATGCGGGTAAGCCTTAAGGCGCATCTCTGCGGCCGGGATCTGCACCTTCTCCAGGATCTGTAGCGCAACCGTCATCGCCTCAGCCCGGGAGATCGTTTGATGGCGCATCACCGCTTCACTGAGCTGATCGCCAAGCGTGAAAACCGGGTTGAGCGAGGTCATGGGCTCCTGGAATATCATCGCCAGCTCGCTGCCGCGCAGATTGGCATACTCGCGCGGCGAGAGCTTGCGCAGATCGTGGCGGCGGAAGTGCATCTCCCCGCTGACGATCCTGGCGCTGGCAGGCAATAACCCCATCAGCGCCAGGGAAGTGATGCTTTTACCACAGCCGGACTCGCCCACCAGCGCCAGCGTTTCGCCCGCCCTTACCATCAGCGAGATATCTTCGAGCACACTCACCGGCGAGCCCGCGAATTTAACGTTGAGGTTTTGCAGCCGCAGTACGGGAGTGGAGTCCTTAAAGGGTATCGTCGTCATAGCGTGGAATCGTCCTCAAGGTGGATGGCCTGAATCAGGGCGGTTTGCAGGCTGAGCAGGTGTTCGCGCATGGCGGCCGCAGCTTCATTAGGCTGGCGATGAATAATCGCTGACATGATTTTGTGATGGTGGTCGTTGTAGTTGTCGACACGTTCGGGGGTGCGGGCAAGCTCGCGTAAATACTGCCAGCCGGGCTCCCGGCGGACGGCATCTATCGCATCGAAAAGCCCTAGCATCAGGCGGTTGCCGGCAGCTTCCGCAATGGCGCGGTGAAAGGCGCTATCCCACAGTTCGTTAAGATCGCGGTCATCCGGGCTGACCTTGTCAATGCGTTCCAGCATGCGCTGCATGAGCGCGAGGTTTTCCCTGGTGGCACGCAGTGCCGCAAGTCGGGCTAAGCCGGGTTCGAGCTGTAGTCGAGCTTCCATGACTTCCAGCAGGTTGGTTTGCTGAACCAATCCCTGAAGCGCCAACGGCTCAACAGGGGCAGCCGGACCAATGAAGGTACCTTTGCCCTGCTTGCGCCAGATCCGCCCTTCTTCTTCCAGCACGTCCAGCGCGCGACGCACTTCGCGTCGTCCTACGCCGAGTGTTTCCGATAGCTCACGTTCAGTGGGCAGCGGAGTGCCTGGTGTTGACTCGTGCTGGTTGATAAGCCCGCGCAACTGGTCAAGCGCGGTGCTGGAATTTGCTAAAACCCGTGAAGGTTTTTCCATATTGGTTCGCTCGCTTTCATCATGACTTTATTTTTATTAACGATAAGTTATTGATATGACGGACTACTTATCGTGCTAATGATTAAGCAATAAGCGAACCAATAGCGCATTGGTTCAGATCTTTTCTGAAAAATGATCGGTAACCGAATGATTTCTTATGAATTATTTTTACATAATTATTACATAACTAAGTGAGGTTCGGAGAGGAGATGGGCAAACAATGCACAAAAGCAGTGCAAATAACGCACTAAAACCGTGCAAATGTTAATAAATTGCACTGATTATATTAACTTTTTGTTAACGAAAATAAGAAGAGAGTTAAGCGAGTGTAGGGAGTATAAAACGACGAAAGCCTGAATCATTTCTGATTCAGGCTTTCTGAATAAGTGGCGGAACGGACGGGACTCGAACCCGCGACCCCCTGCGTGACAGGCAGGTATTCTAACCGACTGAACTACCGCTCCACTGTTCCCGCTTGGGGAACGAGGCGAATATTACGGTCTGCCTCGTAACTCGTCAACGCTTTTTCTCAGGTTTTGAATCGTTTGCTGCAAAAATCACCCAAACGGTGATTTAACAAACGTTTCCGCCTTTTTTCACCCACGCCACAGACAGCTTCCGCCCTTCTTCTGAACTAAATCGAGGCGAGATTCGTGGTTCATCAGCTCTTCATCACTGGCTAAAACAACCCGCAGGCGATTAGCCTGGCGCACGACACGCTGAATGCCGCCTTCATCCCGCGTCTGCTGGGATTCATTTTCCATACTGAATTTTATCGACGTTTGCCCGCCGGTCATGGTCAGGTAAACATCGGCCAGGATCTGGGCATCGAGCAATGCGCCGTGCAGGGTTCGCTTGGTGTTGTCTATCTCATAGCGAGAGCACAGGGCATCAAGGCTGTTACGCTTGCCGGGAAACATCTTCCTTGCCAGCGCCAGGCTATCCGTGACTTTACAGAACGTATTGGTCTTTGGAATATCGCGGTTGAGCTTGCTGAACTCATAGTCCATAAAGCCGATATCGAACGACGCGTTATGAATGACAAGTTCCGCACCTCTGATGTAGTCGAGAAATTCATCCGCGACATCGGCGAAGGTGGGCTTATCCAGCAAAAACTCATCGGCAATCCCGTGAACGCCGAACGCTTCCGGATCCACCAGCCGATCGGGTTTGAGGTAAACGTGGAAGTTGTTGCCCGTAAGACGGCGGTTCACCACTTCAACGGCACCAATCTCAATGATTTTGTGCCCTTCGTAGTGGGCGCCAATCTGGTTCATACCGGTGGTTTCGGTATCAAGAACAATCTGGCGAGTAATTGCAGTGCTCATAGCGGTCATTTATGTCAGACTTATCGTTTTACTGAACGTTTCAAATACAGGAAGTCTACCAGAGATGCGTAAACAGGTAGAAATTTTCACCGATGGATCTTGTCTCGGTAACCCAGGGCCCGGCGGCTATGGCGCCATTATGCGCTATCGCCAGCATGAAAAAACATTTAGTGAAGGCTATTTCCTGACCACCAACAACCGCATGGAGTTGATGGCGGCCATCGTGGCGCTGGAAGCCTTAAAAGAACATTGTGACGTGGTGCTGAGTACCGACAGCCAGTATGTTCGCCAGGGCATTACCCAATGGATCCACAACTGGAAAAAGCGCGGTTGGAAAACGGCAGAGAAAAAACCCGTCAAGAATGTCGATCTCTGGAAGCGTCTTGATGCCGCCCTCGGTCAGCACGAAATCAAATGGGAGTGGGTAAAGGGGCACGCCGGTCACCCTGAAAACGAACGCTGTGACGAGCTGGCTCGCGCGGCGGCATCAAACCCAACCCATGAGGATGCAGGTTATCAACCTGAATCCTGATCACGGTTTTTTGTACTGCCGCGTGGCACCCACGGTCTGGCGGATCCGCGTTTTTGATTTGCTTTGCTTCATTGGGTTGAGCGTAAGTGGGATCGTCCTCTTACGCGCGACAATAAATTGCATGCAGCCCAGCGCGGGTAAATGGGTACTTAATAAGACCCCGCCTTTACGCGTCCAGGGGATGACCTGAAAACCCCCGTAGCTCAGCACTTCGAAATTTAACAATGAAAGCCAGTCCAGCTGGCGCATCATGGTAAACATCCGGCTGTTATATGGCGCCGTGCGGCGCAGAACGGGCGTCAGTTTACGTAGCCCGATCAGACTCAGCGGATTAAAACCGCTCAGGATCAGCCAGCCGTCATCAATCAACACGCGGTCGGCTTCCCGCAGCAGACGATGGGGATCGCTACACCAGGGCAGCGCATGGGCGAGCAGACAGGCATCAATGGATTTTTCCGCAAACGGCAAATGCAGCGGATCAGCCTTCACCTGAACCGGGGAGCCATTAAGCGATACGCTAACCTGATGCGAGATAGCGCAGCTTTCGGTATTGATTTCTGCGCTCAGATTGCCAATCTTAAGCAGGTGAAAACCATACATTTTCGCGAGCCAGGGTTTAAGCTGAAGTTCTAAGGCCTCGCGATAATATTCACCCCAGGGCAACTCTGCCCAACGTTCCGGTGGTGCGACAGTCTGAGGTATCCTTGCCGGTTTCATCAAAACACCCGCCACGCTATAAGAGGTAATGCATGAATCTTATCAGTATTTCCGCCTTTCAGGACAATTACATCTGGGTTTTAGTCGATGACGATCGCAGATGCATCATTGTTGATCCCGGCGAATCCGTACCGATCCTGCACGCGATAGAAGAAAACGACTGGCAGCCTGAAGCGATCCTCCTTACCCATCACCATCACGATCATGTCGGTGGTGTTCCCGATCTCCTTGCGCGCTATCCCCATATTCCCGTCTACGGACCAGCAGAGACACAGGATAAGGGTACGACGCAAGTTGTCGAAGAAGGCGAAAGTATCCTCATCCTCGGGTGCGAGTTTTCCGTATTTGCTACGCCAGGTCACACTTCCGGTCATCTCTGTTTCTACAGCAAACCTTATCTTTTTTGTGGCGACACGCTGTTTTCCGGCGGCTGTGGAAGGCTGTTTGAAGGCACGCCAGAACAGATGTATCAATCTTTACAAAAAATTAATGCGCTGCCAGCCGACACCGTAATTTGTTGCGCACATGAGTATACATTAGGGAATATGAAGTTTGCTGCAAGCGTACTACCAGAGGATCGGGCGATTCAGGATTATTACCAGAAAGTGAAGGAGTTACGTGCAAAAAACCAAAAAACACTCCCCGTAATTCTGAAAAATGAGCGACAAATAAATTTATTTTTAAGAACGAATGACGTTGATTTAATTAATAAAATTAATCAAGAAACAAATTTGTTACAACCTGAAGCGCGATTTGCATGGTTAAGGTCAAAGAAAGATAACTTCAGATAATTGCGGGTTGCCTTTTCAAAATTTCGCCGTTATCATCGCTCGTCTTTTAAGCAACTATTGACACACACATGAAGGCAAAAGCGATATTACTCGCCTCTGTCCTGCTTGTAGGTTGCCAGTCACAAAACGGCAGCAACGTACAACAGCACGCACAGAGCCTTTCTGCGGCTGGTCAAGGGGAAGCAGGGAAGTTTACGAGTCAGGCGCGATGGTTGGACGATGGGACATCCTTCGCGCAGGAACAAGACTTGTGGGCCTCTATTGGCGACGAGCTAAAGATGGGAATTCCGGAAAACAGCCGGATTCGCGAACAGAAACAGAAGTATTTGAGAAATAAGAGCTATCTCCACGATGTAACATTACGGGCAGAGCCGTATATGTACTGGATAGCAGGGCAAGTTAAGAAACGTAACATGCCTATGGAACTGGTACTACTACCCATAGTGGAGAGCGCTTTTGACCCGCACGCGACGTCTGGCGCCAATGCAGCAGGCATCTGGCAGATCATTCCGAGCACAGGGCGAAATTATGGTTTAAAGCAGACCCGCAACTACGATGCGCGTCGTGATGTTGTCGCTTCAACGACAGCCGCTCTCGACATGATGCAACGTCTGAACAAGATGTTTGACGGCGACTGGTTATTGACTGTCGCGGCGTATAACAGTGGTGAAGGTCGTGTACTGAAGGCAATGAAAGCGAATAAAGCGCGTGGAAAATCCACAGACTTCTGGTCGCTCTCACTGCCACAGGAAACAAAGATTTACGTACCGAAAATGCTGGCACTGAGTGACATTCTCAAGAACAGCAAACGTTACGGTGTACAACTGCCAACACCAGACGAAAGTCGTGCACTGGCGCGTGTCCGCCTCAGCAGCCCTGTTGATATTCAACAGGTTGCTGATATGACGGGTATGTCGGTAAGTAAGCTTAAAACCTTTAATGCAGGTGTTAAAGGCTCCACGCTGGGTGCAAGCGGCCCGCGCTATGTGATGGTTCCGCAGAAACACGCGGAGCAGTTACGTGAGTCTTTAGCTTCGGGTGAAATTGCAGCCGTTCAGTCTACGCTGATTGCTGATACGTCGCCTGTAAGCAGCCGCAGCTATAAGGTGCGTTCAGGTGATACGCTTTCAGGTATTGCATCACGTCTTGGCGTGAATACGAAAGATCTCCAGCAGTGGAATAATCTGCGCGGATCCGGTCTGAAAGTGGGTCAAACGCTGACCGTAGGTGCAGGTAGCAGCGCACAGCGTCTCGCTAATAACAGCGATAGCATTACCTATCGCGTACGTAAAGGCGACTCGCTGTCCAGTATTGCTAAGCGTCACGGCGTAAACATCAAAGATGTGATGCGCTGGAACAACGATACTGACAACCTGCAACCTGGCGACCAGCTGACGTTGTTTGTGAAAAACAGCGCTACGCCAGATTCCTGATAGTACGATCGCTTATTAAAAAGGCACCGATTCCCCTCGGTGCCTTTTTTGTTTATCCCGCTTTTTGCGCTTCAGCCATAATGGTGTCGCTGGTAAACGAACCATCGTCATGCAATTCAAAGTACGCCTTGACATCAGCAGAGGCACTCTCCTGATACAATCGGATCGCCTGAGTTAATGCCTCCGGTGTGCGCATCCGTGCAATCCATGACGTGAACTCCAGCGGCAAACGGTCGGTTATCAATGAGCGTGAAATCAAGCCAGCTTCGGTGATAAACGTAAGCCACTCTCCACTGGAGTAGTTTTGCACGTGCGAGGTATCACGCAGCGCTTCAACCGTCTGGAGCCAGATATTCCGTACCGGATGCCCGGGAGACATCACGTCCATGATGATGAATATTCCGCCCGGTTTGAGCACGCGTTTCACTTCCCGTAATGCCTGCCCCACATCATGCCAGTGGTGTGCAGAGTAACGGCTAATCACAGCCTCAAAGGATGCATCCTCAAAGGGTAAAGATTCAGCGTAGCCCTGGCGCGTCGTGACGTTATTCAGCCCTTTCGCTTTCGCCGCTTCAGCAACCACATCCAGCATCTGGCTCGATAAGTCATATGCCGTCACCTGAGCAACCTGCTGTGCGGCGGTAAAACTGGCGTGCCCCGCCCCGCAGCCTAAGTCCAGCACGTGCGCGTCAGGAAACGCGGCGAGCCGTTCGCCGAGACGTACCAGATCGCGGCCAGAGGCATGTACGGCACTGCTCAGGTAGGCACTTGCCTGAGAACCAAACTGTTTTTCGACGTTGTCATGATGGGAGTGTGTTGTTGTCATGTTGCTGTCCTTTTATGGGTTAAAAAATAAAGGGCAGCACCCGCACAGGCCTGCCCCACGGCAGACCTGACGCACCATTATTTATCAGGTTTGCCGGGACTGAATTCAACTAGTAGAGGATTATGATCGGAGGCGCGCGTCACCAGAACGGAGGCGTCGTGCACGCTTAAACCCCGATAGAAGACAAAATCGAGAGGACGACCAAACGCTTTCTTGCGCTGGTCATCGTTAAAACGAACTTCACGCAGCGACATTTCACGCGCGAAGCGGTACAACGCGTTCATACGCGGACGGCTCCAGGCATTGAAGTCCCCGGCCATAATGATCGGCCCACTGTGATGAGCAATCTGATCGCCGATGGGAAGTAACTGCTTACTGTACACATCAACACCCAGGCTGAAGTTCACCGCATGAATGTTTACCACCATCAGCAGACGGGTGTCGGGCAACGGATAGACCGTGACCAGCGCTGATTTTGCCAGACGCAGGATCGGCTCACGTTCACGCAGCGGGCAGCAATAGACCGGATGTGCGGCTGAAAGGGTCATCACCCCGGAAGGATGCTGTGGCAGAACAAAGGCAGGCACCTGATCGGCTGCAAGATAGTTCGTCGTTGCAAACCTGACCAGTTCAGGCGTGGTTTGCGCCTCCTGTAACAGAACCAGATGCGCATCTTTACCAAAATTTTGAAGTACGGATAACCACTCCGCACGCTGTTGCTTAAAGATGTTCCACACCAGTACGCGAATTTTTTCGTCACTGCTTAATGGAGTGCCCGCTGGTAATGCCTGGCTAAGGCTCGCAAACGACCCCGGAGGCAAGATCCTCTCCGCAGGCATTCCGGCAACATAACGCATGGCATAGGTATTTTTTCGCACTTTTGGAAACGGCCTCTGTAACATGAACCAGCCCGGAAAACGGACTGGTTCTAATGTTATAGGGATTTTAGGTCACACTTTCAACGCAATTACTGAGAAACCGCTTTCCAGTTTTGTAAGCAAGCACTTACTGATACTTATCCAAGTGCAACGCGAGCGGGTTTATCAAGCCGTCCACTGAGACCAATAAGGAGGATAGCGATAAGCACAATTACCGCACCAATCCATGGCGTTTGGGTTAATCCAACATGTTCAACCACCTGCCCACCGATAACCGAACCGAGTGCGATACCGATATTAAATGCGGCGATATTCAGCCCAGATGCGACATCCACCGCATTAGGCGTATAACGTTCGGCTTTCTGCACAACATATACCTGCAATCCCGGCACGTTACCAAAAGCGAATATCCCCATAACCAACACCGTTACCAGCGCGGCGTATTGCATCGATGCGGTGAACTGGAAAATCATCAGCAGGGCAACCAGGGCGGCGAAGATGAATTTCAGCGCCGGTACCGCACCATGCTTATCCGCAAGCTTGCCGCCCCAGATATTGCCGATTGCGACGGAGATACCGTAGCCCAGTAAAATCCAGCTCACCGCGCCCGGAGAAAAACCAGCCAGTTCCTGCATCATCGGTGCAAGGAAGGTGAACGCAGTGAACACACCTCCATAACCCAGGGCCGTAACGGCATAGATCAGCAGCAGGCGCGGGTGTGTCAGAACCTTAACCTGATCGCTCAGGCTGACGCTCGCGCGCCCCGGAATACTGGAGGGCACCAGCAGCAGGCTGGCTACCAGAGCAATCACGCCCAACAGCGATACCGCGAGGAAGGTTTCACGCCAACCAAAATGTTGTCCGATAAACGTTCCTAACGGCACGCCGGTGACCAGCGCGACGGTTAAGCCACCAAACATAATCGCAATGGCTGACGCCGCTTTCTCTTTTGGCACCAGGCTGGTTGCAATCGTGGAACCGATGGAGAAGAAGACACCGTGCGCGAGGCCTGTCAGCAGGCGGGCAATGACCAGCGTGGAGTAATCCGGTGACTGCCACGCCAGAATATTGCCAGCGGTGAAGAGCACCATCAGGGCAACTAACAGTTGTTTACGTGGAAAGCGTCCAGTCAGTGCGGTCAGCACAGGCGCCCCAACAGCGACGCCTAACGCGTAAATAGATACCAGCAGCCCGGCAGAAGGCAGCGAGATAGCGAGTTGTTCAGCAATGGTAGGAACAAGTCCTACAATAACAAATTCGGTCGTGCCAATTGCGAAGGCACTGATCGTCAGGGCAAGAAGCGCCAGTGGCATAAAATACTCCGTCTCTTCAGGATTAAGATGACAGGCAGTATGCGCCAGTGTTTAAATAACAAAAATGGTTAGAATCTCAATAGAATTTTGCAGGTGACGCAATAATGAAAGCCACATCGGAAGAACTGACTGTCTTCGTTGCCGTTGTTGAAAGCGGCAGCTTCAGCCGTGCTGCCGAACAGCTCGGACAGGCGAACTCCGCCATCAGCCGCTCGGTGAAAAAGCTGGAGATGAAGCTCGGGGTGAGTCTGCTCAACAGAACAACGCGGCAGCTCAGCCTGACGGAAGAAGGTGAACGTTATTTTCGACGCGTGCAGTCCGTTTTGCAGGAGATGGCGGCAGCAGAAACGGAAATCATGGAATCTCGCAGCACGCCGCGTGGGCTGCTGCGCATAGATGCGGCGACGCCGGTCGTGCTGCATTTCCTGATGCCGTTGATTAAACCCTTCCGCGAACGCTACCCGGAGATGACCCTGTCTCTGGTCTCCTCTGAGACGTTCATTAACCTGATTGAGCGTAAAGTTGACGTGGCGATCCGCGCGGGAACCCTGACGGATTCAAGTTTACGCGCTCGCCCTCTGTTCACCAGCTACCGCAAAATTATCGCGTCACCGCAATATATTGCAGAGCATGGCAAACCTGAGACCGTTGAGGAGCTGAAGCAGCACCTTTGCCTGGGCTTTACGGAGCCTGTCTCGCTGAACACCTGGCCCGTGGCCTGTCATGACGGACAACTTCATGAGATCACCTGCGGACTTTCGTCTAATAGCGGGGAAACGCTGAAACAGCTATGTCTTGAAGGAAACGGGATCGCCTGTTTATCAGACTATATGATTGATAAGGAAATAGCCGCGGGCCAGCTAGTTGAGCTAATGGCTGACAAACGCTTACCTGTAGAGATGCCTTTTAGCGCGGTGTATTACAGTGACAGAGCAGTAAGTACGCGCATACGCGCTTTTATCGACTTCCTTAGCGAACATATAAAAACAGCTCCCGGAGGAGCTGTGTGAGGGTTTAAGGGTACAGAGGGAGGGTTTTATTAATCCCAGTTAGGTGCTAACCCTTCGGGACTGACCAGACGATCGTTGCATTCCAGTGCAGCGATCGCTTTTTTATCTTCATCATCGAGCTGGAGATCCCACGCTAACAGGTTACTTGCCAGGTTTTCACGTTTGGTTGAAGACGGGATCACGGCATATCCTTCACCTATCGCCCATGCCAGGATCACCTGTGCAGCTGTTGCATTGTGTTTTTCAGCGATGCGTGCAATCACTTCATCTTTCAGGGCCTTACCATATGCCAGCGTCATGTACGAGGTGATGTGAATGCCATGCTGTTTCGCCCAGTCCACAACTTTGCGGTTTTGCAGGTAAGGAGAGAGTTCAATCTGGTTAGTAGCAATATTCTCTTTACCCACTGCGGCAATGGCTTTTTCCATCAATGGGATAGTGAAATTCGAGATACCAATTTCACGCGTCAAGCCCTGCTCTTTTGCTTCCAGCAGCGCCTGCATGAACTCTTCTACGGAGACGGCATCGCCAGGTGATGGCCAGTGGATCAGCGTCAGATCAACATAGTCAGTACGCAGCTTTTTCAGACTTTCCTTCAGGCTCAGGATCAGCTTGTCTTTGCTGAGGTTCTCAATCCAGATTTTGGTGGTGATGAAAAGCTCATGGCGCGGTACGCCGCTCTCCTCGATAGCCTGACCTACGGCAGCTTCGTTGTCATAAATCTGCGCCGTATCAATAGCGCGATAGCCCAACTCGAGTGCGGTTTTAACAGATGCGATAACAACGTCGTCCTTCAGGCGAAAAGTGCCCAGACCCAGTGCAGGGATAGTCATATCATTCCTCAATCGTTATGTTCGTAAACTGAGGAGGATTATCGCTGTGGTTGTTATGTCGAAAAAGATCGTAAAACGCAGAGGATTTTTGCTAATTTCGCAATAGTTAAACGACAGATAAGAAAAAAGCCCTGAGCGTTAGCTCAGGGCTTTTAATAAGTGGCGGAACGGA
>NZ_JADDTS010000038.1:0-63558 GCF_015159675.1 Enterobacter cloacae complex sp. S2 | reverse complement strand
TTATTCGCACCTTCCCTAACTACGTCCTGTTGTACAAATAATTCTGTTACGTCACAGTATTAGCCGACTGGTAATTCATGCCGGTCGGCATCCTTTATATATTCGAGTAACAGGATGATGACATACAAATTACAATGGATAATCATCATTGCATCCCTGTTAATGACGAGACTTACCTCTGCCACTGAATTTAATATAAACGCCATCGATAAAGATCAGCGCGGCAGCGTCGATTTATCACGTTTTAAAGATCAAATATCGGTTACGCCGGGAAGCTATTTCGTTACGGTTTCAGTTAATGATATTCCGCTGGCAAATGGCTGGCTCCTTCGCTGGAGAGAAATAAATAACGCGGTTCAGGTGTGTATTCCTCCCGAACTGGCCGATACATTTGCGTTACAGGATGAGGTTCGTCACGCTTTGCCAGAAAAAGAGGGATGCGTTGATTTCGCCGCCAGACCAGACATCAGATTTACGTTTGAGCAAGATAGCCAATCCCTGAATGTGACGATCCCCCAGGCATGGCTGCAATACCGTGCGGTGGACTGGATGCCGCCATCCACCTGGGACAACGGCGTGCCGGGCGTACTGCTGGATTACAATCTTTTTGCCAGCCATTATCAGCCCAATAGCGGCAGCAGCAATAACAACGCCAATACCTATGGCACCGTCGGTGCGAACATGGGCGCGTGGCGCCTGCGAAGCGATTACCAGTACACGCGAAGCGATACTGAAGCAGGCTCAGAGCAGGATGGCCGTTTTTCACGCGTATATATGTTCCGCCCTCTGCCCTCAATCGGAGCGAAACTGACGCTGGGTGAAACGGATTTCCAGTCCGCAATTTTTGACGCCTTTACCTATACCGGCGCATCGCTAATCAGCGAAGAACGTATGCTGCCATGGTCGCTGCGCGGCTATGCCCCGCAGATTACCGGGATAGCGCAAACCAACGCCACGGTGACCGTAAGCCTTGCCGATCGCGTGATTTACCAAAGTAAAGTGCCACCAGGCCCGTTTGTTATTCAGGATCTCAACCAGTCGGTTCAGGGCACGCTGGACGTCAAAGTCACGGAAGAGGACGGCCGCGTCAGCACCTTCCAGGTCTCTGCCGAGTCCGTGCCGTTTTTAACGCGCAAGGGTCAGGTTCGCTACAAGTTCGCGGCGGGTAAAGCGCGCCAGGGTGCCTCCCATGACGTTGAAGATAACGCCTTCATGAGCGGCGAATTTTCCTGGGGCATGCTGTCACACACCTCCCAGTATGGTGGCACGCTGACTGATGGCGACGGTTATCGTTCCGTCGCTGCCGGGATCGGCCAGAATATGGCCTGGCTGGGGGCGCTCTCTTTTGACGTCACGCAGGCCACCAGCCAGCTGCCACACCAGCGCAGTCAGACGGGTTACAGCTATCGCATTAACTACAGCAAGCGTTTCGATACCACCGGCAGTCAGCTTACGCTTGCCAGCTACCGCTACTCAGACCCCCAGTTTTTGAGCTACGCCCGCTACCTTGATTATGACGACGGTGACCGCCAGTCGGAGAAACAAACCCTGAGCGTGACGGCAAGCCAGTACATTTCAGCGTTATCCCTGAACCTGTACGTCAACATGCTGCGTCAGACATGGTGGAATGATTTACCTTCCACGACCGGCAGCATCACGGCGGGCTACAACTTTGATATGGGCCGCTGGAAGAACCTCGGCGTAACCCTGTCCTGGAGTAAAACGCATTACGATGAGGAAGACGAAAGTGACGATACTCAGTTCTATCTCTCGCTCAGCGTACCGCTCGATCCCGATCATCGTCTTAACTATGACCTGCGTAACAGCGAAGCGCTGAGTCATAACGTGTCGTGGTATGACACGTCGGATCGCAATAATACCTGGGGCGTTTCCGCAGGCGCGGAGAGCGGGAAGCCAGATTCCGGCGCGCAGGTCAGCGGGAATTATCAGCATTATTCTACGTACGGCGATCTCAATCTCTCAGGCAGCTATAAAGCTGACGAATATAACTCCCTCAGCGCGAGCTGGAGTGGTTCCTTCACCTCAACGGCGAAAGGCGCCGCGCTGCACCGGCGCAGCTACGGTAATGAACCTCGTGTGATGGTCAGCACCGACGGGGTAGGCAATATCCCGCTGAACATGTCGCGAGATGAGACCAACCGTTTTGGCATCGGCGTTTTACCGTCATTCTCCAGCTATTCCCCCTCCAGCGTGCAGATCAATCTGAACAACCTCCCTGATGGCGTGGACGTAGACAACCGCGTCGTGACCTCAACCTGGACTGAGGGAGCCATTGGTTATCGTCAGATTGCCACGCGCGCAGGTAAGGACGTGACAGGCGTTCTGCGAATGTCATCAGGAGCGCCACCTCTCGGGGCGATTGTTCGCCTGGAAGCAAGCAATTTGCAGGTTGGGATGGTGGCCGATGAAGGCCGCGTCTGGCTGGCCGCCGTTGAGCCAGAACAGCAGTTTCGCGTGACATGGGGCGACAACCAACAGTGTCGCTTCTCGTTACCTTCTCACTTAGAAAACAGTATGCAGTTGATACTGCCGTGTCAGTAAGAAATCATCATGAAATTAACGCCGTTTAAAAGCCTGTGCCTGATGCTAACCAGCACAGCATTTGCTACCCACGCAGCCATTAATCTGGACCGCACGCGCATTGTTTTTCCAGAAAGCGACAAGGCCAGCAGCCTGAAAGTGGACAATCAGAGCAAGGTGCTGCCTTATCTGGCGCTCTCCTGGATTGAAGATGAAAAGGGACAAAAAGAAGATACGCACTTTATGGCGCTTCCCCCCATTCAACGTATCGAAGCGGGCACCTCGTCGCAGATAAGGATTGTTAAACAAGCCGCTACTCGCCAGCTGCCAGGAGACAGGGAATCGCTGTTTTATTTCAACCTGCGTGAAGTACCGCCAAAAAACACCAGCGCCAGCGAGGAGCGCAGCGTGATGCAGGTAGCAATGCAGAGCCGAATTAAGCTGTTCTGGCGTCCTGAAGCGATTAGCAAAAAATCCGGCGAACTGACTGAAATGCGAATGGAAATTTCCGCCAACGCGGATGGGCTCACGGTCCACAACCCTACGCCGTACTACATCACGCTGGCGTGGCTGAGCAAAAATGCTAAAACCATGCTGCCGGGTTTTGACAGTCTGATGATTGCGCCTTTCGCCACGGCAACCGCGTCTACCGGCGATTACCATGGTAGTTATTACAGCATCGGCTATATCGACGATTACGGTGCACTGAAAAAAGTCGACGTGCAGTGCACCGGAACGGCGCAATGTAAACTTACCGAACGGAAAATCGATAAAGATGCGAAAGCTCGCTAGTGTCCTGCTTACATTGCTGCTTTCAGCGCTGCCTTTGGAAGATGCGATGGCGCTTAACTGTTATCTGGGTGGCTCTGGCGGTTCCGTCGAGGAGACAAAAACGATCTCCCCCTTTGCCATACCCAGCAACGCCCAAATTGGCCAAAAAATATGGGAGTCTGATGACATTAGGATTCCGGTGACGTGTGACAACAACGTCTCGAGCAATTTTAAGCCGGAAGATGTCTTTGCCTGGGTAAATCCTTATCCTGCCGCAACCGATCCCTATTATGAGCTGGGCGTCACCTATGAAGGTATAGATTACGATGCTACAGGTCAGCCCAACGGCGTGGATACCCGCCAGTGTCTGGACAACAATAACATCACTATTTACACCCCTGCTCAAATCCGCCAGATGGGTTGGGAGAATCGCATTTGCTCTGGTAATCCGGATGATATCCATATTTCGCGCACGTTCGTCTCGCGATTACGACTTTTCGTGAGAATAAAGGCTGTGCCGCCGCATGGCTATGTCAGTTCGCTCAGCGATTACATCGTTGTGCAATTTGACGGTAAGGGTGGCGTTAATCAGATGGCCGACGCGAAGAACCTGAAGTATCACATCAACGGGCTGCAAAACATTACGGTACTGGATTGCGGGGCGACGTTTAGCATTTACCCTGAGAATCAGGAGATCGACTTCGGCACCTTCAGTGCGCGCGACATTGTGAATCAGCAGAAGCGTATTCGCACGTTTTCAATTCGAACCACCAAAGTGCAGGATGCCCAGTGCTCGGACGGATTTAAGATGGACTCGTCATTTTACACAACCGAAACGCTCAGCGCAGACGACACCGCGGTACTGATAGGGAATGGGTTAAAGCTGCGTATTCTTAACGGAACGGAGCCTTACACATTCAACCAGTACAAGGAATACGCCGATTTTACGGGCGATATGATGAATCTTGAGCAAAACTACACGGCTGAACTTTCGCGGGATGAAGGAAAAGCGATTCAGTCCGGGCCGTTTGAAACCGTGGTACTGTTCAAAATTAACTACCACTAGAAACAAAAAAGCCGGGTTTCCCCGGCTTTTTCACATCAGCATGTTCAGCTGGCTTTACGCTCATGCGCCCGGCGGTATTCAACCAGATCTTCAATCGTCACCACTGGCATATTGTGCAGACGCGCAAAGGTGATGCACTCCGGCGCGCGCGCCATGGTGCCATCATCGTTGGTCAGTTCGCACAGCACGCCTGCGGGTTTGAAGCCAGCCAGCGTCACTAGATCGATGGTCGCTTCGGTATGACCACCACGGGTCAGCACGCCGCCCGGCTGCGCGCGCAGCGGGAAGACATGACCAGGGCGGTGCAGATCGGAGGGTTTTGCACCATCAGCAATCGCTGCACGCACGGTAGTCAGGCGGTCAGCCGCCGACACCCCGGTGGTGACGCCATGTGCCGCTTCAATGGTCACGGTGAAACCGGTACCAAAGGCGCTGGTGTTGTTTTCAACCATCATCGGCAGATCAAGCTGCTGGCGACGGTCTTCGGTGATGCACAGGCATACGATGCCGCTACCGTGACGGATGGTCAGCGCCATCTGCTCAACGGTCATGTTCTCGGCGGCAAAAATCATGTCGCCTTCGTTTTCACGGTTTTCATCGTCAAGCACCATTACACCGCGGCCTTCGCGCAGTGCATCCAGTGCATGTTCAACACGTTGAGTTGAAGTGCCAAAAGAGGAAAGTAGCGTCTGATTCATGGTAAAAAAACCTCATTAACTTTATGGTTACCAGAATCAGGGCAGTCTTAGGAGCGCCGTACAAGCGGCAAAAAAATAACGTGAGCGGGCCTTGCCCGACTGGATCGTTACTCTCTCCCATCCGGACTCTAACCGTCGGCCCCGGAATTACACCGGATCTGCTGACCTTTGAGAATTCACCCAAAGCGCTCGCGGGCTTTCAGCGTTAAGCTGATTTACCGCCGGTGGGGAATTTCGCCCCGCCCTGAGAATAAGCGAGATAACTATAACGCTATTGATTACCCTGGGCAATGCATAAGCTTCAAACAATTTTGTTTAACCCGCGGCATGACGCGCTACAATAGGCACTAACACCTTTTCATCAAGGGAAACGACAATGATTGACCCAAAGAAAATTGAGCAGATCGCGCGTCAGGTTCATGAGTCCATGCCGAAAGGTATTCGTGAGTTTGGTGATGACGTTGAGAAGAAAATCCGCCAGACGTTGCAGGCACAGTTGGTTCGCCTTGATTTAGTCAGCCGCGAAGAGTTTGACGTGCAGACGCAGGTGCTGCTGCGCACCCGCGAGAAGCTGGCGCTGCTGGAACAGCGTCTGAGCGAGCTGGAGAGCCGCAATGCGCCGGAAGAGGTGAAGCCAGCGCCAGCTATTCCACCGGTGGATGACCAGGCATAGTGCGGCCTGTTGTGCCCGGTGGCGGCTACGCCTTACCGGGCCTACATGAACGCGTAGGTCGGGTAAGGCGCAGCCGCCACCCGACATAAAAAAACGGGCCAACTGGCCCGTTTTTTACTGACTGTCTTTCTGGATCTTCTTAATGATGTTAGTGGTTGAACACCCGTCCTCAAAGTTGAGCACCATCACTTCACCGCCATTCGCCCAGACCTCTTCGCTACCTGCGATTTGCTCTGGCTTGTAATCACCGCCCTTCACCAGCAGGTCAGGCAGAATTCCGGCAATCAGGCGCTGCGGGGTGTCTTCTTCAAATGAGACCACCCAGTCCACCGCTTCCAGCGCGCCGAGCACTATCATGCGCTGCTCCAGCGGGTTCACCGGACGCGTTTCACCCTTCAGACGTTTGGTTGAGGCATCGCTGTTGACCGCCACAATCAGGCGGTCGCCCAGCTTGCGCGCATTCGCCAGATACGAGACATGACCCGCATGCAGGATGTCGAACACGCCGTTCGTCATCACCACTTTTTCACCGCGTTTGCGCGCGGCGGCAACGGCCACTTTCAGCTCGTCTTCGGTCATGACGCCAAAGCCGGTATCCGCACGCCCACGCACCGCATTTTCCAGCTCGATTGGCGAAACGGTGGAGGTTCCGAGTTTACCGACGACCACGCCCGCCGCGGCGTTCGCGAAGTAGCACGCTTCTTCCAGGGAGTTCCCCGCCGCCAGCGTCGCCGCCAGCACGCCAATCACCGTATCACCGGCACCGGTCACGTCGTACACTTCCTGCGCCTGGGTTGGCATATGCAGCGGCGCCTTGCCCGGTTGCAGCAGCGTCATGCCCTGTTCTGAACGGGTCACCAGCAGCGCAGACAGCTCGAAATCAGCGATGATTTTCATGCCGCGCTCAACCAGCTCTTCTTCAGTTTTGCACTTGCCCGCCACCGCTTCAAACTCAGAGAGGTTGGGCGTCAGGAGGGTTGCGCCGCGATAGCGCTCAAAATCGGTGCCTTTCGGGTCGATCAGCACCGGAACGCTGGCTTTGCGCGCCAGCTGGATCATGGTCTGCACGCTCGCCAGCGCACCTTTGGCATAATCAGACAGCACCAGCGCGCCGATATTGCCCAGCGCCTGGCTAATGCGCTCATGCAGCGGCTCAGGATCAACGCCTTCGAACCCTTCTTCAAAGTCGAGGCGGATCAGCTGCTGGTTACGCGACAGCACGCGCAGCTTGGTGATGGTTGGGTGGGTCGGAACAGAAACGAAGTCGCACTTCACGTTCACGTCCGCCAGCGACTGGCTCAGCGCACGCGCCGCATCGTCAATGCCGGTCAGGCCCACCAGCCGCGAATGCGCGCCCAGCGAGGCTATGTTCATCGCCACGTTTGCCGCGCCGCCTGGACGTTCTTCAATGGTGTCGACCTTAACTACCGGCACCGGCGCTTCCGGAGAGATACGGCTGGTCGGCCCATACCAGTAGCGATCCAGCATCACATCCCCGACAACCATAACTCCAGCACGTTCAAACTCTGGCAGTGTTACTTTCATTCCTGACTCCAGAAAGATTCACAATTTGCGCGCGATAATATCACACTTGTTTTGTTACGCACGGTTCCACCAGCCACTTCTGCCAGCTTGCGGTCACCTGCGCGCGTTCATCGGTGAAACCGTCCAGC
Source organism: Enterobacter cloacae complex sp. S2 (assembly GCF_015159675.1). NCBI lineage: Bacteria > Pseudomonadati > Pseudomonadota > Gammaproteobacteria > Enterobacterales > Enterobacteriaceae > Enterobacter > Enterobacter cloacae complex sp. S2. The sequence continues at coordinate 56,136 of NZ_JADDTS010000038.1, read as the reverse complement.
GCCACATGGCCCGGCTGTTCCTGTAAGGCCAGATGGTGCAGCTCGTCACGCAGCGTGCTGTAGGCGCGGGTTAATGCCTGCGCCTCCTGCTCATCCATAATGTCGTTCTGCGCCAGCAGTTCCAGTATGCGCACGTTATCCGACCAGCGGGTCAGCTTCGGCTTATCGTGCGCGTGCAACAGCACCAGATACTGAGTGATAAACTCAATATCGGTAATCCCGCCCTCATCAGCTTTGATATCAAAGCGATCGCGATGTTTGTTGCCAAGGTGCGCGCGCATTTTCTCACGCATTTCCCGCACTTCGGTTTGCAGCGTACAGCCTTCGCGCGGGGTCGTCATGACCGCCTTGCGGATCGCATCGAACTGCGTTTTGAGCTGCGGATCGCCGTACACCACGCGGGCGCGCACCAGCGCCTGATGCTCCCACGTCCAGGCTTCGTTCTTCTGATAGTCGGCAAAAGCCTCCGTGGAGGTAACCAGCATGCCTGCCGCGCCGGACGGGCGCAGACGCGCATCCACTTCATACAGAATGCCGGATGAGGTGCGAGTGCTGAACAGGTGCATGATGCGCTGGGCCAGGCGCAGGTAGAACTGCCGCCCGTCGATTTCACGCTCACCGTCGGTCATCACGTCAACCGGACAGTCGTGGAGGAAAATCAGATCCAGATCGGAGCTGTAGCCCAGCTCCCAGCCGCCCAGCTTGCCGTAACCCACCACCGCAAAACCGCGGCCTTCACGGTCAGCAAGGTGCTTCGGCTGCCCGTAGCGGGCCACCATCTGCACCCACGCCTGGTGGACTACCGCGTCGATGATCGCTTCCGCCAGCCAGGTTAAGTGATCGCTCACTTTCATTACCGGCAGAGTACCGGCGATATCTGCCGCCGCCACGCGCAACATCTGTGCCTGCTTAAACTGACGCAGCGCCTCAAGCTGTTGCTCTTCGTCCTCTTCCGGCACGCGCAGCAAATACTGACGCAGCTCGTCGCGGTAAGCATCCGTCGCCGTCGGCTGATAGAGCGTATTCGGGTCGAGCAGTTCGTCGAGCAGCAGCGGATAACGCGCCAGCTTGTTCGCCACCATCGGGGAGGCGGCGCAAAGGGAAATCAGATGCTTCAGCGCGCCGGGAAACTCACTTAATAGTTCAAGGTAGGTGGTACGCGTGACGATCCCGCTCAGGAGCGGCATCATGCGCGACAGCGGCACCGGCGCATCCTCGCGGGAGCAGACATCGCTCAGCAGATGCGGCATCAGATGATCCAGCACCTGACGACCGCGCGGGCCAATGGCGCGTTTGTTCAGTTCGAGGCGGAAGTCGGCGATTAACGCCACCACGCGATGGCGGGCATCGTCGCTTAAGTGCGCCAGCACCGGCGTGGTGTCATCTTCCTGAAGCGCGTCCTGCCACAGTTCGCGCCAGTGCTCGGAGAGCGCATCGTCCTGCGATTCACTTTCGTCGTCGCCGATCAGATCGTTAAAGATGCGGCGCACGCCCGCCATATGCGCTTCCAGCCGTTCCGTCAGCGCCGCCCAGTCATCCACCCGCATCCCCCAGGCCAAACGCGCCCGGTTCAGCTCATCGCCCGGTAACGTCTGGGTCTGTTCGTCGTTGATACTTTGCAGCAGATTTTCCAGACGACGCAGGAAGAGATAAGCGTCACGCAGCGTTTGCGCGTCGCCTTCCGGCAGCAGATGCAGCTGATCGATAGCGCTGAGCGTTGGCAGCAGCGAACGGGATTGCAGAGAAGGTTCTCGCCCGCCGCGTATCAGCTGGAAGACCTGAACGATAAATTCGATCTCACGAATACCGCCCGCGCCGAGCTTGATGTTGTCCTTCAGGCCACGGCGACGCACCTCGCGGGCAATCATCCCTTTCATATTTCGCAGGGACTGGATCACGCTGAAGTCAATGTAGCGGCGGAACACGAACGGGCGCAGCATGGCGCGCAGCTCGTTGGCGTAGGCATCGTCGCTGTCGCCCATGATCCGCGCTTTGACCATCGCGTAACGCTCCCAGTCGCGCCCCTGCTCCTGGTAATAATCTTCCAGCGCGGCAAAGCTCAGCACCAGTGGCCCGCTGTCGCCAAAAGGACGCAGACGCATATCCACGCGGTAGACAAAACCATCCTGGGTGGGCTGATCCAGCGCCTTAATCAGCCGTTGCCCCAGGCGGGTAAAGAACTGGGCGTTGTCCAGCTCGCGACGACCACCGCGCGTGGAGCCGTTTTCCGGCCAGGCAAAAATCAGATCGATGTCTGAGGAAAAATTGAGCTCGCAGCCGCCCAGCTTGCCCATCCCCAGTATCAACAGCGGTTGCGGAACCCCGTCTTCGCTGCACGGCGTGCCCCACTCTTTACAGCAGGCGGCGTAGAGCCAGTCCCGCGCGGCGACGATCAGCGTCTGCGCCAGCTCGCTCAACTGCTGCAAGGTGCTCTCTTCACTCACCAGCTCCAGCGCCTGCGCCCAGGCAATGCGTACCATCACCCGGCGGCGGAACTGACGCAGAACGCGCATCAGCGTGGGTTCATCTGCCACCTCTGCCAGCGCGGTTTGCAGCCAGCCAGCATAATGCCGCCACTCGTCAGCCTGCGGCGGCGCGCTTTCCAGCGCTGCCAGCCAGTCCGGGTTAGCGCTGACGCTCTCCTGCACAAAATCACTGAACGTGAGCACGCTTTTCGCCTGCTCGCTTAACGATGACGCGGGTAACGACTCAGGCAGGCGTTCGCAAACGGTCTGCCAGTGCTGCTGTAACTGCGAAGAAAGCGGCATATCAGGGGTTCCTTGCCAGAATTAACGTTTTCCGCTGTGCAGCCAGTACGGATCCTGCGAAATGGCCTCGTTGCGGAAATGCTCGATCTCGATCTGCTGACGGGTCTCGATGGCATGCTTCAGCCCCTGCCAGTTCTCCAGCCAGGCCTGCGCCTTCACGCCCTCATACGCACCTGACAGCAGCAACATGCTGTCGATGTTACGCGCCAGGCGGGGAAGCTGATCGCCATACTGGTCGCCCAGCGGATGCGCAAAGGTGGTTCGCAGCTCGGCCGCGTGACGGGAGAGGTGGATATCCGCAAAACGTTTGAAGTTTTCCGCGATTTTGGTCTGCCCTTTCGCATCGAGGAACGTGCGCCAGCCGCGCGTCACCAGAAACTCGGTCAGCGCCAGTTTCGCGCCGGCGTTTTGCGGGCTGTAGATCGCCGTTTGTGCCGACACGTCGGAAAGCATCAGCGTTTCGGTTTGAGTGAGCAAATCACGTAAGTGAGTGCTGGCTTTACGCGGTACAATGCCGCCAAAGAGCGTCAGGGTATGACGCACCAGCCCCATAGCGGCCAGCACCTGTTTTTTGGCATTTTTCACGTTACGCGCCCACAGCTCCTCGTGGTACTGCCACTGAGAGAGCGCCAGCTCCAGCGCCGCTTCCATGCCCTGCTCAACGGAGGCTTTCGGCACAACGCGCAGAATCGGGGTTTCTCGCAGCACGCGCGGCGCATTCCCGGCGGCCAGGTGATAGCCGCGTGCCGCTTTACTCAGGCTGCCCTGACGCAGGCCAGGCTGGTTCACCAGCTTGTGCGCCAGCTTCAGCACATCACTCGCCTCGCCTTCCAGCAGTTCGAGTTCCAATTCGCAGATCGGCTCCTGCTCTTCACCCGCCTTAATTTCACCCCGATCAAACGCGATCTCAATGCGGCTCTTGCCTTCCGACACCAGCCATTTTTCGCGCCAGAAATCGGTGCTGAACAGCGGTTGCGCCTCTGCCGACAGCGTTGCGGGCAGCGTCCCTTCCGGCCACACTTCCGCCGGAAAACGATCCAGCTCAAGTTCTGGCTTACTGATGTCGATATTGTATTCCGGACGCTGGTGCAAACCGCCCACCACGCGACCGGCGATTTTCATCGTCATCTCGTAGCGCCCGTTCGCACCACGGATGCGCAGGCCCATATCGTGGTTGCGCAGCCAGTTGTCCGGCGTTTCGTAATAGATGTTGAGCAGCTGTACGGGTTCATGGTGCTCGCCGGACAGCGTATTCAGATGCTGGCGGAGCGCGTCAGCGCTGTCTTTTTCGACGATAAACTTTAATTCGATCTCTTGTGCCATAGCCTTGTACTTTTGCGTGCGTCACAGACGCGTCGATGAAGGCGAACTTCCTCGCCATTTGTTTGTCAGTACATAGTATTTTGCGCCAAATTGCCACGCAATGAGCAATTTGACGGGCGTAAAAGTTTAAAGCGGTGGAAATCATGACACAGATGATTCCGATTGATGATGAATCCTTTGCGTAGCGACACTGATACCACTACTATCGTTCCACTTTTTATGAAAATAACGACTGATATGCTTAAATTACGCCTGATTGGACTTACTTTACTCGCTTTTAGCGCCGCAACCGCGGTCCACGCTGAAGAGAAACGTTACGTTTCTGATGAACTGAATACCTGGGTACGCAGCGGCCCTGGAGACAATTATCGCCTCGTGGGTACGGTAAATGCCGGCGAGGAAGTGACTCTGCTGCAAACTAACGCAGACACCAATTACGGTCAGGTTCGTGACAGCTCTGGCCGCACCTCATGGATCCCGCTGAAAGAGCTAAGCACAGTGCCAAGCCTGCGCACCCGCGTGCCGGATCTGGAAAATCAGGTGAAAACCCTGACCGATAAGCTGAACAACATTGACGGTACCTGGAACCAGCGCACCGCAGAGATGCAGCAGAAAGTGGCGCAAAGCGACAGCGTGATCGCCGGCCTGAAAGACGAAAATCAGAAGCTGAAAAATGAGCTGATCGTCGCACAGAAGAAAGTAAACGCCGCGAATCTACAGCTGGATGACAAACAACGCACCATCATCATGCAGTGGTTTATGTATGGCGGCGGCGTACTGGGCGTCGGTCTGGTGCTGGGTCTGGTGCTTCCTCACCTTATCCCAAGCCGTAAACGTAAAGACCGCTGGATGAACTAACTCGTCTTCTCTGCCACACTTACGTATCATCTTGCGAAAAGAGAAAACGGGAGTGTTGGCGTGAAGAGTTATCTGGTCGGTGGTGCGGTACGTGATGCGTTATTAGGTCTGCCGGTCAAAGATAAAGATTGGGTCGTGGTCGGTGCCACGCCCGAAGCGATGATTGACGCGGGCTACCAGCAGGTAGGCCGCGATTTTCCTGTGTTCCTCCATCCGAAAAGCCGCGAAGAGTACGCCCTGGCGCGTACCGAACGGAAATCGGGTTCCGGTTATACCGGCTTCACCTGCTATGCCGCGCCGGATGTCACGCTGGAGCAGGACTTACTGCGCCGCGATCTCACCATTAACGCCCTGGCGCAGGACGAAAACGGACATATCATCGACGCCTACGGCGGCCAGAACGATCTGCGCGATCGTCTTTTACGCCATATTTCCCCCGCCTTTTCTGAAGATCCGCTTCGCGTACTGCGCGTGGCGCGTTTTGCCGCCCGTTATGCCCATCTGAGCTTCCGTATCGCCGACGAGACGATGGCGCTGATGACGGCCATGACCGACGCGGGCGAGCTGGAACACCTGACGCCAGAACGCGTCTGGAAAGAGACCGAAAACGCCCTGACCACCCGCAACCCACAGGTCTTTTTCCAGGTTCTGCGCGACTGCGGGGCGCTGAAAGTGCTGTTCCCGGAAATAGACGCGCTGTTTGGCGTGCCCGCCCCGGCGAAATGGCACCCGGAAATTGATACCGGCATTCACACCCTGATGACGCTTAGCATGGCCGCTATGCTCAGCCCTGAAGTGGACGTGCGCTTTTCCACCCTCTGCCATGACCTCGGCAAAGGTTTAACGCCAAAGGAGTTGTGGCCACGCCACCACGGGCACGGTCCGGCTGGCGTAAAGCTGGTTGAAGGGCTTTGCCAGCGCCTGCGCGTGCCGAATGACATTCGCGATCTGGCAAAACTGGTCGCCGAGTTCCACGACCTGATCCACACCTTTCCGATCCTGAAACCCGCCACCATCGTCAGGCTGTTCGATAACATCGACGCATGGCGCAAGCCGCAGCGCGTGGAGCAAATTGCGCTGACCAGCGAAGCGGACGTGCGCGGCCGTACCGGGTTTGAAGCGTCCGATTATCCGCAGGGTCGTTTGCTGCGCGAGGCGTGGGAAATCGCAAAAGCGGTGCCAACGAAAGAGGTGGTGGAGGCAGGGTTTAAAGGCCCGGAGATCCGCGAAGAGCTGACGAAACGGCGGATTGATGCGGTTGCGGCGTGGAAGGAAAAACGTTGCCCTCAGCCGAAAGACTGAGGGCGGTCGGTCATCAGAAGAAGACCACGTACACGGCAGCCGCGACGATAAAACGGTAGATCGCGAACGGAATAAACGAGATACGCTTAATCAGTTGCAGGAAGGTTTTGATGGCAATCAGCGCCACGATAAAGGCGGTGATAAAGCCCACGGCGAACATCGGAATGTCGCCTACGGTCAGGAAGCCGATGCTTTTGTAGAGATCCAGTGCGGTGGCGCCCATCATCATCGGTACCGCCAGCAGGAACGAGAACTCAGACGCCGCGTAACGGCTCACGCCCATCAGCATCCCGCCGGAAATGGTTGCCCCTGAACGGGAGAAGCCCGGCCACAGCGCCAGACACTGGAAGCAGCCAATCATAAACGCCTGGCGATACGTCATATCGTCCAGACCTTCTGCACGCGGGGTTTTTGGCTTCAGCACTTCGGCGGCAATCAGCAGGAAGCCGCCGACAACCAGCGCGTACATCACGTTAATCGGGTTGAAAAGCGATTTTATGGTGTCGTGGAACACCAGCCCCAGCACCACCGCCGGGATCATCCCCAGCAGAATATGAATCAGCGTCAGGCGCCCCTTGCCCTCTCCTTCACGCTGCGGTAAACGCCCGAAGTGGATGCCGATCAGACCAAACAGACGACGCCAGAACATGACGACCACCGCCAGAATAGAGCCCAGCTGAATCACCACCTCAAACGTCTTTGCGGTATCGCCTTCAAAGCCCAGGAGATGGCCAACGATAATCATATGGCCCGTACTGGACACCGGCAAAAACTCCGTCAATCCTTCGACCACACCCAGAATTGCCGCCACCAGCAGCGAGTGCATATCGCTCATCTATAAACCCCTAAAAAGATATAAAAAAACGGTGTCCCACGCGGACAACCGTGAAAGATACAGCTTTAAGACCGATATAACCTAAAATGGTTTAGCTATTATGACGTTAAATCTTTTCCTTTCAGATTTGTGCCACGCTCGATAATCACGCCCACATTGGCGGCGCGCGCCACCGCGCCCGGCTTGCTTAGTTTGATGCGCACCCACGGGGAGTTAAATTTGCTCAGTAGCAGGTCCGCTACCTCTTCCGCCACGCGTTCCACCAGCGCAAATCGTTGCCCTTCCACGTGGCCGATGACCGCTTCACTGATGTCGGCGTAGCTCAGACAGTCATTCACATCATCGCTTTTTGCTGACTTGCGGTTATCCCAGCCCATTTCGATATCGAACACCAGTTTCTGCTCGATGGTCTGTTCCCAGTCGTAAACACCAATTGTGGTGATTACCGAAAGTTGCTCTATAAATACAATATCCATCACGACCTGCCTGCTTTTTGGCTAAACCGGATACCACTTCCGGCGAATTATGCGTATTATCCACAGATGCTGAGAATACAGATACATTTTCAAAACGGAACAGCGTTATGAGTGCAATCGCGCCTGGAATGATTATCCTCGCCTACCTTTGCGGCTCAATCTCCAGCGCCATTCTGGTCTGCCGCATCGCCGGGTTGCCTGACCCGCGTGAAAGTGGTTCCGGGAATCCGGGGGCGACCAATGTACTACGAATTGGCGGCAAGGGAGCAGCCGTAGCGGTTTTGATTTTTGATGTTCTGAAAGGAATGCTCCCCGTCTGGGGTGCGTATGCGCTGGGCGTCACACCCTTCTGGCTGGGGCTGATTGCTATCGCCGCCTGCGTCGGCCATATCTGGCCCGTTTTCTTTGGTTTTAAAGGCGGTAAAGGCGTTGCAACCGCGTTTGGCGCGATTGCGCCGATCGGCTGGGATCTCACTGGCGTGATGGCGGGCACCTGGCTGCTGACCATCCTGCTGAGCGGCTATTCATCGCTGGGTGCCATCGTCAGCGCGCTGATCGCTCCGTTTTATGTCTGGTGGTTCAAACCGCAGTTTACCTTCCCGGTATCGATGCTCTCGTGCCTGATCCTGCTGCGTCATCATGACAACATTCAGCGCCTGTGGCGTCGCCAGGAGACGAAGATCTGGACGAAGCTCAAGCGTAAAAAGAAAGACGCTCAGTAAACCGTTCGTTATGCCTTATAACCAAATGTGATTTTTGTCCCCTTCTGCCTGTGGTAACTGTTAGGTACACAACACAACCACATAAAAGAAAATGGCAGAAATCACAGACACAACTCCCCTCCCAACGGCAGGAAACACCCCGGATGGCGACATCAAGTGGGTACGCAGCGCATCGGACGTTTCACGTCTCGTTAATGACGGCTCTCAGGGCCGGGCCAATGCCCGCATCGTGGTCGGTATCGCGCTTGGGGGAATTTTTCTCGATGCCTACGATCTCGGCGCGCTGGCATTCGGCATCAAAGACATCACCCGCGAATTTAACCTGACGCCCGCTGGTACCGGCATGGTGGCTTCAGCCATTACCTTTGGCGCGATTGTCGGGGCGCTGCTTGGCGGCTATCTTACGGATAAAATCGGGCGCTACCGCGTCTTTATGGCCGACATGGTGTTCTTTGTCGTCGCCGCCATCGCCTGTGCGCTGGCTCCGAACGAATATGTGCTGGCGGGCGCGCGCTTTGTGATGGGTCTTGGCGTCGGGATCGACCTTCCCGTGGCGATGGCGTTTCTCAGCGAGTTCGCCAGGCTGAAAGGCCCGGGGAATAAAGCCTCCAGCGTGGCAATGTGGTGCCCCACCTGGTATGCGGCCATCAGCATCTCTTATCTTCTGGTGCTCTTCTTCTACGCCGTGCTGCCGGAAGGCCACAGCGACTGGCTCTGGCGTCTGATCCTTGGCTTCGGCGCGGTGCCCGCGCTGGTGATTATCGCCATCCGCAGCCGCTATATGAGCGAATCCCCGGTCTGGGCGGCGAATCAGGGCAATCTGAAAGAGGCGGCGTCCATCCTGCGGCAGTCGTACAACATTAATGCCCACGTGCCGCAGGATGCGCTTGACCAGCCCGCGCCGGTGGTCAATAAGGCAAAATGGTCGAACTACCTGAATCTGTTCCGTGGTATCTACCTGCGACGTACCACGCTCGCCACGCTGCTGTCGGTTGTCTCCTCGTTCGCCTATAACGCCGTAGCCTTTGGCCTGCCTGTGATCATTTCCAGCTTCTTTGTGCAGTCGATGCTGACCACCATTCTGATCTCGCTGGCGCTTAACCTGCTGTTTGCGTTTGTCGGCGGGCTGCTGGCAGTGCGCTATGTTCCGCGCTTCGGCGCGTGGCGGATGTCACTGGCGGGTTACGCCTGCCAGCTGGTGGCGCTGCTCGGTCTGGCGCTGATTGGCCGCCCTGACGGGGCCACGGAAGGCGTGGTCGCCATCGCGATGCTGGCGCTGTTCCTGTTTGGCCAGGGTTTTGGTCCGGGTGCGCATACCATGACGTTTGCCTCTCTGAGCTACCCGACCTCGCTGCGCGGCGTGGGCGTGGGGCTTAACCAGACGCTGATGCGCAGCAGTTCAACGCTGTCACTGTTTCTGTTCCCGCTACTGGTCGCGTCGCTGGATACCGCCGTGTTCTGGGTGATTGCGCTGGCGCCGTTTATCGGCCTGGTATCGCTGCTGGCGATCCGCTGGGAGCCGTCGGGGTATGATGTGGATGCAGAGGATTATCGCTAGCCTTTCTTGCCGGGTGTCGCTGCGCTTACCCGGCCTACACTACTGAAACCGGCTCACATGAGCCGGTTTTTTATCCATAAGCGACTCATATGACAGCCTTCATTTCCGCCAGGGCATACTGAAACGTATCCCGATAGTGCGGAAGTGGAAGCACCATGTTAGCAACTCAGGTCACTGATAATTCATACAAAGGCTGGCAGGCCACGCTTGCCCTCCAGTTTTGTTATACCCCTGAGAAAACCCTCCTCCATTCCGCGCGTCACACCGGGCCGCTCACCGTTCAGCGCCCGTTTTATCCCGAAGGGGAAACCTGTCACCTTTACCTGCTGCATCCGCCAGGCGGGATTGTGGGCGGGGATACGCTGGATATTTCCGTGCGGCTCGACGCCAAAAGCCATGCCCTCATCACCATGCCCGGCGCCAGCAAGTTCTATCGCAGCAGCGGCCCGCAGGCCTGTCTGAATCAGCATCTTTACCTCGACGAAGAGGCCACGCTGGAGTGGCTGCCGCAGGACACCATAATTTTCCCCGGCGCTAACGCCGCGCTGCGTTCCGTCTTCCACCTTAAGGCCACCAGCACGCTGCTGGCGTGGGAGCTGTACTGTCTGGGCCGTCCGGTGATAAACGAATCCTTCAGCCACGGCACGCTGGAGAGCCGCCTTGAGGTGTGGGTGGATGGCGAGCCGCGTCTGATTGAGCGACTGCATCTTAGCGATGGCGATCTGTCGCCCGTCGCAGGCCATCCGTGGGTCGGCACGCTGCTGTTCTACCCGGCCCGGGAAGCTCATCTTGATACAGTGCGCGAGCGGCTCGCCCCACTGGAAAACTTTGGCGGGGCGACGCTCACCGACGACCTGCTGTCGGTGCGTTTTCTCTCCCACGACAACCTCATTTGCCAGCGGGTGATGCGCGATATCTGGCAGTCGCTTCGCCCGCTTTTAACCCCCAAAACCGCCTGTTCGCCGCGTATCTGGCAGACATAAGAGAAACGCTATGGAACTGACTCCCAGAGAAAAAGACAAGCTGTTGCTGTTCACCGCCGCGCTGGTTGCCGAACGCCGCCTCGCGCGCGGGGTAAAGCTCAACTACCCGGAATCGGTCGCGCTGATCAGCGCCTTTATTATGGAAGGCGCGCGCGATGGCGAAACCGTCGCCTCGCTGATGGAAGCCGGCCGCCACGTCCTGACGCGCGATCAGGTGATGGAGGGCGTGCCGGAGATGATCCCGGATATCCAGGTGGAAGCCACCTTCCCGGATGGATCCAAGCTCGTCACCGTCCACAATCCGATCGTGTAAGGAGCGCGTGATGATCCCAGGCGAATACCGGATCCAGTCCGGCAACATTGCGCTCAACGTCGGGCGCGAAACCCGAAGTGTGATCGTGGAAAACCACGGCGACAGGCCGATCCAGGTCGGCTCGCATTACCACTTTTACGAGGTCAACCCGGCGTTGAAATTCGATCGCGAAGCCACCCGAGGCTACCGACTCAACATCCCGGCCGGTACTGCCGTGCGCTTCGAGCCCGGCCAGAAGCGGGAAGTGGCGCTGGTGCAGGTGACGGGCGCGCAGCGCATTTTTGGTTTTCGCGGCGAGGTCATGGGCGAGGTGAAACATGGCTGAGATTTCACGCCAGGCGTATGCCGATATGTTCGGCCCCACTACCGGGGATAAAGTGCGGCTGGCCGACAGCGAGCTGTGGATCGAAGTGGAGGACGATCTCACGATCTACGGCGAAGAGGTTAAATTCGGCGGCGGAAAAGTGATCCGCGACGGCATGGGACAGGGGCAGATGACCGCCGACGACTGCGTGGATCTGGTGCTCACCAACGCGCTGATTGTCGATCACTGGGGGATTGTGAAAGCGGATATCGGCATAAAAGATGGGCGGATCTTCGCCGTCGGCAAAGCCGGAAACCCGGACATTCAGCCCGGCGTGACGATCCCGATTGGCGCGGCAACGGAGGTGATCGCCGCAGAAGGGAAGATCGTCACCGCTGGCGGGATCGACACCCACATCCACTGGATCTGTCCGCAGCAGGCGGAAGAGGCGCTGGTCTCCGGCGTCACCACCATGATCGGCGGCGGCACCGGCCCTGCGGCAGGTACAAACGCCACCACCTGCACGCCGGGGCCGTGGTATATCGCCCGCATGTTGCAGGCCGCCGATACGCTGCCGGTGAATATTGGCCTGCTGGGCAAAGGGAACGGTTCAAACCCGGACGCGCTGCGCGAGCAGATCGCGGCTGGCGCCATCGGGCTTAAGATCCACGAAGACTGGGGCGCGACGCCTGCGGCAATCAACTGCTCGCTGGAGGTCGCTGAAGAGATGGATATTCAGGTGGCGCTACACAGCGACACGCTGAACGAGTCCGGTTTTGTCGAAGACACGCTGGCCGCCATCGCCGGGCGCACCATCCACACCTTCCACACCGAAGGGGCGGGCGGCGGCCATGCGCCGGATATCATCACCGCCTGCGCGCACCCGAATATTTTGCCCTCCTCCACCAACCCGACGCTGCCCTACACGGTGAATACCATCGACGAGCACCTGGACATGCTGATGGTCTGTCACCATCTCGACCCGGATATCGCAGAGGACGTGGCGTTTGCGGAATCCCGTATTCGTCGGGAAACCATCGCCGCCGAAGACGTGCTGCACGATATCGGCGCGTTCTCGCTCACCTCGTCAGATTCACAGGCCATGGGCCGCGTGGGGGAAGTGATTATCCGCACCTGGCAGGTGGCGCACCGCATGAAGGTGCAGCGCGGCGCACTGCCGGAAGAGACAGGCGAGAACGACAACTTCCGCGTGAAGCGCTATGTCGCCAAATACACCATTAATCCGGCTCTTACCCACGGCATCGCCCATGAGGTCGGTTCTATTGAGGCGGGCAAGCTGGCGGATCTGGTGGTCTGGTCCCCCGCTTTCTTTGGCGTCAAACCGGCCACCATCGTCAAAGGCGGGATGATCGCCTGCGCGCCGATGGGCGACATCAACGCCTCGATCCCCACGCCGCAGCCGGTGCATTACCGCCCGATGTTTGGTGCACTTGGTGCCGCACGCCACGCCACGCGGCTGACGTTTGTCTCGCAGGCCGCTGATGCCAGCGGCATTCCGCAGCGGCTCGGATTGCAAAGCGCCACTGCGGTGGTGAAAGGCTGCCGGACGGTGAAAAAGGCCGACATGATCCACAACGATTTACAGCCGAATATCACCGTTGACTCGCAAACCTATGAGGTTCGCGTCGACGGCGAATTGATCACCAGCGAACCGGCAGAAGTTTTGCCGATGGCGCAACGCTATTTTCTGTTTTGAGGAGTGATGATGATTTATTTAACCCAACGCCTGGACCACGCGCACCCCGTCACCGCCAGCGTTACGCTGCCGATTGACGTGCGGGTAAAAAGCCGCGCCCGCGTGGCGCTGAACGACGGCCGCGAAGCCGGGCTAATGCTGCCGCGCGGCCTGCTGCTGCGCGGGGGCGACCTGCTGACTACCGACGACGGCAGCGAAGTGATCGAAGTGATCGCCGCCCCGGAGTCGGTTTCCGTGGTGCGCTGTGCCGACCCGTTCCTGCTCGCCCGCGCCTGTTATCACCTGGGCAACCGCCACGTACCGCTGCAAATCATGCCCGGCGAACTGCGCTACCACCACGATCACGTTCTCGACGACATGCTACGTCAGTTCGGGCTGGAGGTGGCCTTCGCCAGCCTGCCCTTTGAACCGGAAGCGGGCGCTTACACCAGCGATGCCCACAGCCATGGTCACTCCCACGCTCATTCACATTAAGGACTCATCATGCGTAAGTATTTACCGCTGTTTCTGCTGGCCTTTTCCGTTCCGGCGTTTGCCCATCCCGGTCACGGGACCGACAGCTTTCAGGCAGGTTTTCTCCATCCGCTGACCGGGCTGGATCACCTGCTGATGCTGACGGGGGCTGGCGTGCTGTCCGCCCTGAGCGGCCGCAAGCTGCTGCTGCCGTTAGCAACGCTCGGCATGATGCTGGCTGGCGCCGTTGCGGGCAGCCTGCTCGGCGGCTTTAGCGGCATGGAGATGCTGATTATCGCCTCGCTGGCGGTCTGCGGCGTGATGATGTTTAAGACTGAAAATCGCCTGCTGCTGGCAGTGCCAGCCCTGGCGATGTTCCACGGCTGGGCGCACGGCGTGGAGATGTCCGGCCACAGCTTCTGGCTCTTTACCAGCGGATTTATGTTAGCCAGTGCCACGGTGCTGTGCGCCAGCTTCGCGGCAGGGCTGCTGCTGCGCCGTCACGACGGCCTGCGTAAAACCTTCGGCGGCGGGCTGATCGTCTCTGCCCTGCTGGCGCTGATGAGCTGATGGAGCACGCCCGCCAGCGGCTGCGCCTGATGCAGCTCTCCAGCAGTAGCCTGCCGGTCGGATCGTATACCTGGTCACAGGGGCTGGAGTGGGCTGTCGAGGCCGGGTGGATCACGGACGCTGAGGCCTTCAGGCGCTGGCAGATCCAGCAGATGGAGCAGAGCTTTTTCTGCGTCGACCTGCCGCTGTTTATCCGCCTGTACTGTGCCTGCGAGCAGCAGGACGTCGCGGCAGCAAAACGCTGGACGGCATACCTGCTCGCCTGTCGGGAAACGCGCGAACTGCGCGAGGAAGAACGCAACCGCGGCGCAGCCTTTACGCGCCTGGTTAAAAGCTGGGAACCCGCCTGCCCGCCAGAATGGCTGCCGCTGTTGATGCAGAGCCAGCTCGGCGGTATGGCGTGGCTCGGCGTGCGCTGGGGCATTAGCGCGCGCGAGCTGGCGCTGAGCCTCGGCTACAGCTGGATTGAGAGCGCGGTGATGGCGGGCGTCAAGCTGGTGCCGTTTGGGCAGCAGGCCGCACAACAGCTGATTATCGACCTGAGCGACCATTTTGCCGCCGAGTTTGAACAGGCATTTTTACGTGGCGACGACGCGCTGGGGGCAGCTACGCCGCTGTCCGCCATCGCCTCCGCACGCCACGAAACCCAATATTCACGACTATTCCGTTCCTGAGGAGTCAATATGGCTGATTACAAACATCCCCTGCGCGTTGGCGTGGGCGGCCCGGTAGGGTCGGGCAAAACCGCCCTGCTGGAAGCGCTCTGCAAGGCGATGCGCGACACCTATCATCTTGCGGTGGTGACTAACGATATCTACACCAAAGAGGATCAGCGCATCCTGACCGAGGCGGGTGCGCTTGAGCCAGAGCGCATCGTAGGGGTGGAAACGGGCGGCTGTCCGCACACCGCCATCCGCGAAGATGCCTCAATGAACCTGGCGGCGGTGGAAGCCTTGAGCGAGAAGTTCGGCAATCTGGATCTGATCTTCGTCGAAAGCGGCGGGGATAACCTGAGCGCGACCTTCAGCCCGGAGCTGGCGGACCTCACCATCTACGTGATCGACGTGGCCGAAGGGGAAAAAATCCCGCGCAAGGGCGGGCCGGGGATCACCAAATCCGATTTTCTGGTGATCAATAAAACCGACCTCGCGCCGTACGTGGGGGCGTCGCTGGAGGTAATGGAGCGCGACACTAATCGCATGCGCGGCGAGCGTCCGTGGACCTTTACCAACCTGAAGGCGGGTGACGGGCTGGCGACGATTATTGCGTTTCTGGAAGAGAAAGGGATGCTGCGGATGTAGTGCGGTTTATTGCCGGGTGGCGGCTTCGCCTGACCCGGCCTACGATTTTTGCAGACCCGGTAAGCGCAGCGCCACCGGGCAAAAGACTTACGCCTCAGGCAGCTCCGCCAGCGGCCAGCGCGGACGCACGGACACGCTCAGGTCAGCCGTGGCGCCAGCGTTCAGGCGCACCATCCCGGCGTAGGCGATCATCGCCCCGTTATCGGTACAAAATTCCGGACGCGCGTAGAACACTTCCCCACGACGCTTTTGCATCATTTCGGCAAGCTTCGCGCGCAGCGTACGGTTGGCGCTCACGCCACCGGCCATCACCAGGCGCTTAAAGCCCGTCTGATCCAGCGCACGCTTGCACTTGATCATCAGCGTATCCACCACCGCATCTTCGAACGCGCGGGCGATGTCGGCACGCGTCTGCTCGCTGTCGTCGTTATTGCGAATGGTGTTCGCCGCGAAGGTTTTCAGACCGGAGAAACTAAAATCCAGCCCCGGACGATCGGTCATCGGACGCGGGAAGACAAAGCGCCCTTCCGTTCCCTGCGCGGCCATTTTCGACAGCATCGGGCCGCCAGGATAATCCAGGCCAAGCAGCTTGGCAGTTTTGTCGAAGGCTTCACCGGCCGCGTCGTCTATTGATTCGCCCAGCAGCTCATACTTGCCAATGCCCGTTACGCTAATCAGCTGCGTATGACCGCCGGAGACCAGCAGCGCCACAAACGGGAACGCTGGCGGATTGGCTTCCAGCATCGGAGCCAGAAGATGTCCTTCCATATGGTGAACCGGAATGGCCGGAACGTCCCACGCGAAGGCCAGCGAACGCCCTACCGTTGCGCCGACCAGCAGCGCGCCAACCAGGCCCGGTCCTGCAGTATAGGCCACGGCATCAATATCTTTTGCACTTAACCCGGCCTCTTTCAGTGCCGCCTTAATCAGGGGAACCGTTTTACGCACGTGGTCACGAGAGGCCAGTTCAGGCACGACGCCGCCGTAGTCAGCGTGCAATTTCACCTGACTATACAGTTGGTTGGCCAGAAGCCCTTTTTCGTCGTCGTAAATCGCGATGCCGGTTTCATCGCAGGATGTTTCAATACCCAGTACACGCATGACTTGTTTTACCTCGTTTCAGTACCGCGCAGTGTAGAGCCTGGGCGGGTTGATGTAAAACTTTGTTCGCCCCAGGAAGAAGCCTCGTGTATACTCTTCCCCCTTATAAAAGTCCCTTTCAAAATCGCATCGGTGCTTTACAAAGCAGCAGCATTTGCAGTAAAATTCCGCACCATTTTGAAATAAGCTGGCGTTGATGCCAGCGGCAAACCGAATTTATTAAAGGTGAGAGTTACATGCCGGTAATTAAAGTACGTGAAAACGAGCCGTTCGACGTAGCACTGCGTCGCTTCAAACGTTCATGCGAGAAAGCAGGTGTTCTGGCTGAAGTTCGTCGTCGTGAGTTTTATGAAAAACCAACGACCGAACGTAAGCGCGCTAAAGCTTCCGCTGTGAAACGTCACGCGAAGAAACTGGCTCGCGAAAACGCACGCCGTACTCGTCTGTACTAATCTGTTGAGGGCCACAGCCCTCAATTGACAGACAGAGTTGTAGTCGTAAGGCCGTGCTTCCGGAAGGAATGCGCGGCTTGTTTTCGTTTATAAGTCGCTTAAATTTTTGGGGCATATGGCCGGAAGAATCCCACGCGTTTTCATCAATGACCTGCTTGCCAGAACCGACATCGTCGATCTCATCGACGCGCGGGTGAAGCTAAAAAAGCAGGGCAAGAACTACCATGCGTGCTGTCCGTTCCATAACGAAAAAACCCCCTCTTTCACCGTAAACGGTGAAAAGCAGTTCTACCATTGCTTCGGCTGTGGCGCACACGGTAATGCCGTCGATTTTTTGATGAACTACGATAAGCTCGAGTTCGTTGAAACCGTCGAAGAGCTGGCGGCGATGCATAACCTTGAAGTGCCGTATGAAGCAGGCAGTGGGCCAAGTCAGATCGAGCGCCATCAGCGGCAAACGCTATATCAGTTGATGGATGGCCTGAATTCGTTTTACCAACAGTCTCTTAAGCACTCTGCGGCTGAGCCTGCGCGTCAGTATCTGAACAAGCGCGGACTGAGCGACGATGTGATTGCGCGTTTCGCTATTGGTTACGCCCCGCCCGGCTGGGACAACGTGTTAAAGCGTTTTGGCGGCAATAGCGAAGATCGTAAATCCCTCATCGACGCAGGCATGCTGGTCACCAACGACCAGGGACGAAGCTACGACCGCTTCCGTGAACGGGTGATGTTCCCGATCCGCGACAAGCGTGGCCGGGTGATAGGTTTTGGTGGTCGCGTGCTGGGTGATGCCCTGCCGAAATACCTTAACTCCCCGGAAACCGATATTTTCCATAAGGGCCGCCAGCTTTACGGTCTTTATGAGGCACAGCAGGATAATGCGGAACCTCCGCGTCTTCTGGTCGTCGAAGGCTATATGGATGTTGTTGCGCTGGCGCAGTACGACATTAACTATGCCGTTGCGTCGCTGGGAACGTCCACCACGGCGGACCATATCCAGTTGCTGTTCCGCGTCACCAACAACGTGATTTGCTGTTACGACGGTGACCGCGCAGGACGCGACGCCGCCTGGCGAGCGCTGGAAACCGCGTTGCCGTATATGACCGACGGGCGTCAGCTACGCTTTATGTTCCTGCCCGACGGTGAAGACCCGGACACGCTGGTGCGTAAAGAGGGCAAAGCGGCATTTGAAGCGCGGATGGAGCAGGCTCAGCCGCTCTCCACGTTTCTGTTTAACAGCCTGATGCCGCAGGTGGATTTGAGTACCCCTGACGGGCGCGCGCAGCTCAGCACGCTGGCGCTGCCGTTAATCAGCCAGGTGCCCGGCGAAACGCTGCGCATCTATCTGCGTCAGGAGTTAGGCAACAAGCTCGGCATTCTGGATGACAGCCAGCTTGAACGTTTAATGCCTAAACAGGCTGAAAACGGCACGGTACGCCCCGCGCCTCAGCTAAAACGCACAACCATGCGTATACTGATAGGGTTGCTGGTGCAAAACCCCGAACTTGCTCCGCAAGTGCCGTCACTGGCGGGTTTGAACCACGAAAAATTGCCCGGACTTGGCTTATTTTCAGAATTGGTCAACACTTGTTTGTCGCAGCCAGGTCTGACCACCGGACAACTTTTAGAGCATTATCGCGGCACAAAAGAGGCCGCTACCCTTGAAAAACTGTCGATGTGGGACGATATAGCAGATAAGGATATCGCAGAAAAAACGTTCACCGACTCACTCAACCATATGTTTGATTCGATGCTTGAGTTGCGCCAGGAAGAGTTGATAGCTCGCGAGCGCACCCATGGCTTAAGCAGCGAAGAACGCCGGGAGCTCTGGATGATTAACCAGGAACTGGCGAAGAAATAAAAAATTTAACGGCTTAAGTGCCGAATATCGATCGGGAAGCCCCCGGCAGCCGCACTGAGAGGCAGCGGCAAAAATATAAGTACGCCCTCGCTTTAAAGGTTGGCAGCCCTATCGCCGACACCAATCAAACGAATTAAGTGTGGATACCGTCTTATGGAGCAAAACCCGCAGTCACAGCTGAAACTTCTTGTCCAACGCGGTAAGGAGCAAGGCTATCTGACCTATGCCGAGGTCAATGACCATCTGCCGGAAGATATCGTCGATTCAGATCAGATCGAAGATATCATCCAAATGATCAATGACATGGGCATTCAGGTGATGGAAGAAGCACCGGATGCCGATGATCTGTTGCTGGCTGAAACCTCCAACAACACTGACGAAGATGCGGAAGAAGCTGCTGCACAGGTACTGTCCAGCGTGGAATCTGAAATCGGGCGTACCACTGACCCGGTCCGCATGTACATGCGTGAAATGGGTACCGTTGAACTGTTGACCCGCGAAGGCGAAATTGACATCGCAAAACGCATCGAAGACGGGATCAACCAGGTTCAGTGCTCTGTTGCCGAATACCCGGAAGCGATTACCTATCTGCTGGAGCAGTACGATCGCGTTGAAGCGGAAGAAGCGCGTCTGTCCGATCTGATCACTGGCTTTGTCGACCCGAACGCTGAAGAAGATATGGCGCCAACCGCCACTCACGTCGGTTCTGAGCTGTCTCAGGAAGAGATGGATGACGACGAAGACGAAGATGAAGAAGAAGACGACGACAGCAGCGACGACGACAACAGCATCGACCCTGAACTGGCGCGCGAGAAGTTTGCCGAGCTGCGTACTCAGTACGAAGTGACGCGTGACACCATCAAAGCGAAAGGCCGCAGCCATGCTGCCGCTCAGGAAGAGATCCTGAAGCTGTCGGAAGTGTTCAAACAGTTCCGCCTGGTGCCAAAACAGTTCGACTACCTGGTGAACAGCATGCGCGTGATGATGGATCGCGTACGTACCCAGGAACGTATCATCATGAAGCTGTGTGTTGAACAGTGCAAAATGCCGAAGAAGAATTTCATCACCCTCTTCACCGGCAATGAAACCAGCGAAACCTGGTTCAACGCCGCTATCGCGATGAACAAGCCGTGGTCTGAAAAGCTGCACGACGTGAAAGAAGACGTACAGCGCGGCCTGCAAAAGCTGCATCAGATTGAAGAAGAGACCGGCCTGACCATCGAGCAGGTGAAAGACATCAACCGTCGTATGTCCATCGGTGAAGCAAAAGCCCGCCGTGCGAAGAAAGAGATGGTTGAAGCGAACTTACGTCTGGTTATCTCTATCGCCAAGAAATACACCAACCGTGGCCTGCAGTTCCTGGATCTGATTCAGGAAGGCAACATCGGTCTGATGAAAGCGGTAGATAAGTTTGAATACCGTCGTGGTTACAAGTTCTCCACCTATGCTACCTGGTGGATCCGTCAGGCGATCACCCGCTCTATCGCAGACCAGGCGCGCACCATCCGTATTCCGGTGCATATGATTGAGACCATCAACAAGCTCAACCGTATTTCTCGCCAGATGTTGCAGGAGATGGGTCGCGAGCCGACGCCGGAAGAGCTGGCTGAACGCATGCTGATGCCGGAAGACAAGATCCGTAAAGTGCTGAAAATCGCTAAAGAGCCAATCTCCATGGAAACACCAATCGGTGATGATGAAGATTCGCATCTGGGTGATTTCATCGAGGATACTACCCTCGAGCTGCCGCTGGACTCTGCCACCACCGAGAGCCTGCGTGCCGCTACGCACGACGTGCTGGCTGGCCTGACCGCCCGTGAAGCGAAAGTGCTGCGTATGCGTTTCGGTATCGATATGAACACCGACCACACGCTGGAAGAAGTGGGTAAACAGTTTGACGTGACCCGCGAACGTATCCGTCAGATCGAAGCGAAGGCGCTGCGTAAGCTGCGCCATCCGAGCCGCTCTGAAGTGCTGCGTAGCTTCCTGGACGACTAACCCATGTAAACAGCAAAAAGCTCCCAATCGGGAGCTTTTTTTTTGTTTATTCCCTCTCCCTGTGGGAGAGGACCAGGGTGAGGGCATCAGGCCGCAGAGGAGCTAAAGCCCCCTCACCACCAGCGCCTCATCAAGTTCCCGATACGCCTCCACCAGCTTGTCCAGCGTCGCCCTGTTCAGCCCGCTCGGATTCGGCAACACCCAAACCTGCGTTACGCCAATGGTAATGTTCTGCTTACCCCACTTCGCACCGCGCTGGCTGAACGCCTGCTCGTACGCCTGTTTGCCGAGGATCGCCAGCGCCGCGGGCTGGTAGTCTTCAATCTTCTTCACCAGTTCCCGCCCGCCAGTACGCAGCTCATGCAGATTTACTTCGCTCGCCTGCACCGTTGGACGCTCGACCAGCATGGTGATGCCACAGCGCGTATCCAGCAGCTGCTGCTCTTCTTCCGGCTTAAGCTGTTTGTCGGTAAAACCGGCCTGGTGGATCACCTTCCAGAAGCGATTTCCCGGATGAGCAAAGTGAAAACCGGTGTGCGCCGAGGACTTGCCCGGGTTGATTCCGCAGAACACCACCCGTAGGCCAGGGGCCAGAATATCGTTGATCATCTCTACTCCTGTCTATGCATCTTAAGATAAGTATAAAGGATTGATTATGCGTTGTTTATAAAAACAGCAGGCAGGTGTGAATGGCTGGATTGCTGAGGTGAGTTACTTTATAATTCACCGCCACGGCCCCTTAGCTCAGTGGTTAGAGCAGGCGACTCATAATCGCTTGGTCGCTGGTTCAAGTCCAGCAGGGGCCACCAAATAAAACAAGGAGTTAGATGAGAAATCGTCTAACTCCTTTTTCTTTTCCTGCGATTTGGGTCAGGTAATGGGTCAGGTAAGGAATTGCCTCCTTGCTCTCTTCATCTCGCTGCAAGCATCCCCGGATAGTGATGAAAGCCAGTAGCACTGCCCGTATTATTCACCGTACCAAATTTTTACGGCTTTGCTGTAACAGACCAGTTGCCTGCCGCGCTCGCAGAATATCGACAGCCCGAATATAAGGAGATTGCTCCTGCCAGCTAAATCCCATTCTGTCGATACGCACCAGCTCGTATTTCTCCACCAGAAAATTAACGGCATCGGCCAGGGTGATACCGGCATCGATGTGTTCCTTAATCACAGCCTCATTGCAGAATGGCGTGTCGTTTATTGTCAGACCATAGTGCTGTTCCAGCAGACGTGTCAGTAACATTTGCCAGACAGCCACGGGTGACAGGCAGGGCTTCACCGCCCGCTGAGTTGTTGCAGGTAAAGTTTTCATGTTTGCTCTCGTGAAGGTAATTAACGCTGAGTGGGGTAAATGGCGATGTATACGTAGCCGCAACTGCCAAGGGTGTCGGCTTCGCAGGTTAAATCGTTGTGGTACAGGGTAACGCAGTGGGCATGGTGGGTGCTGAGTTCACCAGTGGTCAGCATCGATTCCATCTGGCGGATAAAGTGCGGGAATGTTTCATCCAGCTTCCGGCATTCGATGTCACTGAACTTGCCGGTCATGCTGGCCCGGTCAGCCAGATAATGCAGTCGGTTGCCTTCCTGCACCAGACGGGCTCCCAGACGTGGCGTGATATCACGCTGCAGACCCCATGTGATTTTGCTCATTGATAACCTCTTTATTGTCAGTTCAGGGTGATGCTCATCAGGCAGGCATAAGGCCCCTCGCGGTCCTGGCGGCGTTCGTCGTATACCGCCAGAACTCCTGTGATATCCGGAACGTCCCTGCCGGTGTAATGACAGACGCTGCCATGCCACAGGTATTTGCCGGTGCAGTAGCGAAAGATTCGGGACTTAGGATGCTGGCGGTATATCGTCATTGCCTTGCGTTTACTAATAATTTTCATGTCATACCTCACAACAGACCGTGTTCTGCGAACGAATAGATTTGCCTGCCGCCGACAATCAGGTGGTCAGGGACACGGATATCCACCAGCTGAAGTACCTGAACCAGTCGCTGCGTGAGGGTTTTGTCAGCCTGGCTGGGCGTCGTCTCGCCGGAAGGATGGTTATGGGCCAGTATCACCGCTGCGGCATTGAAGTGCAGTGCACGTTTGACCACTTCCCGGGGATGGACCTCGGTGCGGTTAATCGTGCCGGTGAAAAGCGTCTCATGGGCAATCAACTGATTCTGGTTGTCCAGATACAGCACCCGGAACTCTTCCCACTCAAGCGCGGCCATATGCAGTCCCAGCCATTCACGTACGGCGTGGGTGGAGGTGAAGGCTACCCCGGGCTCACGCAGGTGCCGGTCCAGAGCCCTGAGTGCCCGCTGGATAAGACGCCGGTCCTGTGGCGTCATTTCGCCGGGTAAAAAGGAAAGCTGTTTCATTCGTTGTTCCTCCGGTCAGTCAATGATGCGCAGAATGGCGTGGGCTTCTGGATGCTGCAGGGCGTAGTCCCGCAGACGGTAATAGTGCGCGGTCATCGCGTCACACTCTGTACGGCAGGCGTGATGGCTGTATTCAATCAGGCAGACGGCAATACCTGCGGCTTCTGCGCTCATTTCCACGCCATTACCGTTCAAATTATTGAACAGACTCCATGTCTCATTGCGGTCAGCATCGGGTGCCATAAAGGCCCCGCCGTTGCTCAGCGTGTAAAACTGCCAGATGCCACCGCTGTAATCCGCGCAGAAGCGGTTCATCCAGGCGAAGATGCGGGGCTCCAGGGTTATCCACTGCGGAATAGTGCCGAAGTGCTGCGGCCAGAAGCTGATACGCATTCCATCAGGCATCACAGTGGCATGAAGTAATTTATCTCCGGTCGGCTCTTTCTGGCTGTGATTATGATGATCATTGTGTTTTGACGTTGTGTCGTTATACATAGTGATTTTCCTTTCGGTTATTACAGTCGCAGATATGCCGCAGGCGGGTTTCCTGTCAGGGCTTACAATGCGGTATATGAGAAATTCCCGCGAACGGGATATGGATTTGGAGAGAATGGAGAGTGTAAAGTCAGGCTATCTGGCCCCAGTACCGGTGTATTTTTTTGCCTGCAGCTGACTGAACAGAACGAGCATGTTCTCCGTCATCAACCACAGTGCACTATTGAGCTTCACATCCCCGTCGATACGCCAGCGTGACGTTACGATAAAGTGTTTATCCACCGATAAGGGGCGATCATCGGTTCGTACTGCTTAGGGTGTGAGGTATCGAAGTCAGCAATTGCTAAAAGGCCTGAGAGCAGCCAGATTTTTGCATACGGAGATCTCTGCGTGAAAAATAAAAAACCTCGCAACCAATAATGGATGCGAGGGATTCACAGAGATAATATCTATATGAAATAATTTATAATTCAAGCAGATAATTTAAAGCTGTAGTTGCGTCAATTATAAATTTCAGATCGTGGGTGACTGGCAGCCATGTGCCAGAAGCGGACACTGTTCACAATATCGAGTTAATCATTGGATATGTTGATCGCTCCCATTGAAAATTTTCACATTATCCAATATATCAATGTTGAGGCTTCCCTCTTACACCTCTAAAGGATAACTATCATGGGTCTTAAACCTGGTCCAAAACCAATTGCTAAATCGACAGGAAAACCGGATCAACGTCGACGTGATAATAAAGATACTCCTGGTAATACCCCGGGACTAAAGCCTAGTAAATCTACAGGGAAATAAAAAATTCAGGGTATATATGTCTTATTTATACCCTGATTACATATCCAGATTACTAAAGATATTTCTGCAACCAGATGCGCGTACCTTCTGTTTCATACGCCTTTGCACCATACCCTTTCGCAAGAAGGGACTCTGGTAAATACTCGTCATATTTATCTAAGTACTTTTCTGGAACATCTGTGGCAAGATCAAATGCAGATGGCAAGCCTGACAACAGCATTTCTTTGAGCGCGTGCTGAACGGAAGCTACACTGGAGTTATCGATTTCTATAACGCCAGCAAATGAATTTGCTTTAAAACCACAACGTATGAGCAAGGCTGTAATCGTATTGACAACTTTATCCCCCATCCAGGGTATTACGTAACAGTGTTGTCCACTCGTAATAAAACACTCATTTTGAAGTTTAAAACGCTGAAAGTTACTACAGCCTTCCGCAAATAGGTTTCTGGCGGCAGTATCGGCATAATCTACTTTCTTGCTACCTATTGCTATGCGGTAATCACCTTCCCTATAGATAGCGAGCATTTCCTGACGAACGGCATCATGAACAGACATACCTCCCCCACTAAATTGTGGTGGCTGACCGCCTTTGGTTGCCTCTACATAGATAACTTTTTTCTCTGTCTCGATCTCTGTCACTTTCCAGCGCCGCCCACCGAAGATGATGTGTTGGTCTGGTAGCAGTGGGGAGTCCACAGGCACTGTTCCAAGGGTTCTGTTTCCGGTGATAATGCGGAACTCTTCTGGTGTATTGAACACGGCATAAAAAGTGTAATGGTTAGTCAGTTTCTCCCCCTCTGCCCCAACAACCATTTCGCCGCTAGCAAGTTGAGTGAGCAGGCCACATGCTCCCATATGTTTAAGCAGGCTTTTGAAATCGTTTAAATCTACATTTCTGAACGGCCCTGTCTGGCATAGTTGTGACCAGAGCTGGTCGGCACGAACTCCACCCCATTGTGCGGTAATTGCAAGAATCTGGTGTAGCAGCGTGGAGTAATGCATCTGCCGGGAATCGGCAGGCTCAAACCATTGTTTAGAGATCATCAACCTGATCATTGCCATCGACTGCACCAACTGGAGTCGTAGGTGATCAACGATACTGCTACTCACAGTAAGCTCATTTTCTGTAATTAGCATTCTGAGTACTGACGGGGAATCGCGTCGCCCAGAACGCCCCATTCGCTGGCGCAAACTGGAAACAGAATGCGGAGGCGTAACTTGGATAACCGACTTAACCTTACCGATATCAATTCCCAACTCAAGCGTCATTGTACAAACAGCTGTTGTGGGCAAATTTCCTTTCTGAAGACGAGATTCAAGCACCTCACGTAATTCCTTGGCAAGGGAACCATGGTGGGGGAAAAATTCATTCGGAACAATTTGTTCCTCACACATGTCGCTCAGCGTTGCCGCAATGCTTTCAGTGCGTTTTCGGCTGTTTGCAAAGACCAAATGAGAATCGCCACGGCAAAGTCTAAAAATGTCAGCGCAAACGTCATGTTCAGCTGAACTCTGAAGTTCTTCCTCATTTTGGATCACTCGCTCCAGGTACCCTTTGACCTGTACCTGAAGAGTGGCCATGCTATTACTATCTGTAACAGTTACGCAGGGGAGTCGTTTGTCCGGACGCAACATTTCGGGCACTTTCTCCAGTTCCCCCAGCGTGGCACTCAACGCAACGCGGGGAATTGGATTTACCTGGCATCCTAGCACATGGTCAATTCTATTGAGCAGAGAAAGCAGCTGTACACCACGCTCTGAACCAATAAAAGCATGAAACTCATCAATAACGATGTATGCGACTGAAGAAAACGCCTGTTTGAGCCAGCCCATTGAATTTATGAGCAAAGACTCAAGTGACTCAGGTGTAATCAGTAAAATGCCAGCAGGGTTCGTCCGAGCCTTCTTCTTTTTGCTTTGTGGTACATCCCCGTGCCAGGGAGTCACTGGCATTTCCAATGCATCTCCAAGGCTCCCAAGACGACGGTACTGATCGTTAATCAATGCCTTCAACGGACTGATATAGACGATGCCAAATCCATTCGTGAGATCTGCAACTGCCGAACAGGCAGGAAGAAAGAAAGCCTCTGTTTTACCCGCTGCTGTACCTGCACTGATTAGCACGTCTCGATCACGGGCTAAAATTGCCGGGATAGAACTCTCCTGCAAGGGCCTTAATGTCGACCACCCCTGCTTGTAAACCCAATTACGGACGCGGGGATCGAGGCTATCGTAGGCACTGCTCATAGTTTGAAGTTCGCCAGTCCGTCGTCGTCATCGCTTTCCTCCGTAGTGGTGTCATCCATATCGCTGGGCCGGTCCTCTTCAATCGCCACACCCTCGATTAGTGTTTGCCAGTTCATCGTTCTGTTTTGTTCCAGCACGGCCAGCATGTCCAGGAAACCTTTTATGGTATTACGGGGGGTACGGAAGTAAGCGTCTCCAATGGTTTTACTACAGTGATGCAGGAATCCAGTCAGTGCCTCATCTGGTACCAGATAATTCTCTGGATCTCCACCGGCATAAACATGACGAAGATTTCTCAGCAAAATATACAGTTCCTCAGGGGTGAGGCTGGCAAGATGCAAAGTGGGGGATGAGTAGTCAATCACTCCTGCTTTTTGCGCGAACCGGTTTTCCGCCAGACGCGACTGGAGCGCCTCATAGCTGTAAAGACCTTTACGCGGATCGAAAAGAAACTCTGGCGTACCCCCGAGGATAAAACCAATGTTCTCGGCTGAGCCTTGCAGGCAGTCATTCAGGATCCGCAAAATCTGTTCGTAGTTCGCTGTTCTTGCTTGCGTATTATTCAGCTTAAAGAGGTTCACCATTTCGTCGAGGCTGACCAAAAGACCGGCATAGCCTGCCTGGCGGACAAAAAGGCTCATCAGCTTCAAAGAATCATAGAATGATGCGTCTGAGATAATAGTCCGAACGTCGAGATCGTTACGGGCATCAGTTTTGGTGGTGTACTCTCCCCGCAACCAGCGAATAGCATTGGATTTTAGCGTTTCGTTATCCTGCTCATGTCCGCGCCAGAATGCATCAATGACCTTCGCAAAGTCATATCCACCCACCATATCTGACAGAGCTGCCAGGCGTTTATGAATAACTGATGAAACCTCGGAGCCGTCCGTGTCCGCTTCCTTTCTTGCCTCCGTAACGAATCTTTCAACAACGCTAAGTAACGCATTACCATCCGGCTTGTTTCTGGTGGACATGTTTTTCATAAGCTCA
Source organism: Enterobacter cloacae complex sp. S2 (assembly GCF_015159675.1). Taxonomy (NCBI): domain Bacteria; kingdom Pseudomonadati; phylum Pseudomonadota; class Gammaproteobacteria; order Enterobacterales; family Enterobacteriaceae; genus Enterobacter; species Enterobacter cloacae complex sp. S2. The sequence goes on along the minus strand of NZ_JADDTS010000038.1, from coordinate 28,333 downwards.
GAATAGAGATTACGAGCCTGACCTCCCGATGAGTGAATGCGTCTGTCAGGAGAAAGGTCTGCACTGACTGACACCAGCTTCTTCTCTAGCGCAATAGAGCGCACAACACTCAGAAAGAACGTTTTACCAGAACCATATTCACCGATGATAAGTCTGAAGCTTGCACCACCGTCAGCAGTCCTCTCAATATCCTGGTGGAGAGCGGTGATCTCATTCACGCGGCCAACCTGGATATGCTGAATGCCTATCCTTGGCGTTACACCTGACTTAAGTGACTGAATAATAGCGTCACGTTCTTTCACTCTTATACGTGTTACAGACATTCACTATCCCTCTAATTCTTTGGCAATTTCCAGGTCAACCCAGATATCATCATCGGCATCGTCCAGTACTGGAGCATCAACCACCGCATAGGACCAGTCATTGATCACCTCAAGCGCACCGCCGAGCATCAAATTCAAATTTCCGCACAATTCTGTCGCCTCTTTTCGGGACCACTGTTCTTTCTCCAGCAAACTGCGATAAAGCTGGCTATGTGCGGAGTCAAGCCCCCCCGCCTCCGTTGATGAGGCTGGAGCGCTTTCTGGCTCTTCCGGTTCTTCTTCGGTGAAAATTGTGTTCAGCAATTTACGAACATCATCCGTGGCAGATTCGTGGCGGGCAAGTACATTAGCATCCAGTGTGAACCCTGCTGCTGGCTGATCAGTTGGTACAGACGAGACGAGATCATGTTCAGTTGCGGAATGCTGATGGATATTGCTCGAGACAGATGAGGGATCCAGCCCCAAACTTGAATAAATCTTCTCAAGCTGTTTGATTTCGGCAGGCGCTATTGTCCCATCCGAACAGGCAACACTAACGATAACCTTACCCACAGCAGCTTTTTCCGCGGCCCCCATCAACTCAATCCTGCTTTTCATTCCTGTCATATTGGCTGGGGTATGAAGTTGCCACGTTAAATACGCATGTAGAGAGCGTTTTTCATCATCGGTGAAGCCAGGATTGTTGTTGATGGCATTCTCAAGCACTTTCTGTTCAGCTTGATCAAGAGAATCGTCAATCAAGGCGACCATCGCCCCTAATCTGAGCGTCATTACGGCTGAGATAAATTCAGGAGAAGGTGAGAAGCGTCCACCTTCGGCGGCAGGGAATAGAACAAGTGTCCCATCAACATCCGCCTTCACATGGTGATAATACGGGTCAGGTGCCAGACCGTAACCCATCTTCAGAGCAAAGGCCTGCATCAAATCGGCCTCTTTTTTATTGATCTTATTGGGGCAACTGGCATTCATATGTGCCCAAAAGTCAGCAACTGAGACTAGCCCCTCCTTGACGAGGATCGCCTCATCAGCCCAGCGTTTGAATGAGCTTAATATTTTTTCTGCGCTTTCATTAACGATCTCTGAAGGGAGCAGCATAATTGCAGCCGTATCATTGACTGACGTACCTTTCCTACCAAGGTAGCGACTATAAGCATCAAGTTCATCTGTACATATATCGGCAAGAGCCATAATTTTCTGGACAGGGCTCTTCAACGCACTTGGATCAGGCAGGTCGGGAACAGGAAGTCGAACACCTCGCAAACTAGGACTTGCTGGTGTGTAATCTAACCTTAGGCGTGTTTTATTCGCCTTAACGACCATCCCTTCACCATATTTGAGGGTGTAACGCCGTTTGAAAAGCGCAGCAAACTCTTTAGCACAACGGCGAGCCGGGGTACGCAGCGAATACTCGGTGTGGTTTATTACCCAGTTCAACACCAGTTCAGCTGATACAGGAACTCCTTCATGTACAGTTTTTGCCAGAGCCAGCTTAAATTGCATGCTGTTGCTGAAACCTGAATTGCTATCGAGCTCAGTGGCTAAGCCCATGTTCGGGCGCAGAATAGACATGGCTTCGAGTAATTGGGTCGAATATCCACGGAAGGAGCGGTTCTCAATGAATACCGATCTTAACCGAGCGACTTCATTGAACAGATTACGGAACTCAGCATCAGGGAATTTTGGGTCAGTGGAATCTACGAGCGCTTTTCTTTCCAGGCCGTAGAGGTAGATAAAAACATAGCCGATAGGACACGATGGATCAGACCTATCGCTGGCAAGCCAACTGACATACGCACCGCGTGCTTCTGGGGAAAGAGAGGAAAAACTGGGCCAGTATCCTAATGAACTGTCCTCGTAAAGATAAGAAGTAGGTTTTATCTTACATGTGTCATCAATTAATGATGCCTCACTTCCATCGTCATAATAGCCGCCTGATTCCTGACCGGAGGGCTTCATACGTTGCCCCACGTAAATGTGGCCACCGCTAATTGCTACACCAGCTACAGTTATCATCTCACCCGGAAGTACCCATCGAGCTAGTGCACCTGCTGACTTTGAGGTGTTGCGGTAATGATTGGTTGTCACCCGAAGTTCAACACCCCGGCCACCGCTCAATGTAAAAGTTGCAAGGTTATCGTCTTCACTATCATCGTTTCGCACAACCGCCTCTTTTTTCTTGATGTCAGCGAGCCATTCTTTTGGCGGTGCTTTCACGGGGTCTGAAGCATAAGACTTTGGAGATTTACGTTTTTTCTTTCTAAAAAACAACAAGTAAATGACAAAAATCGCCGCCAAAAACTTCAATAACTCCATGATATATAACCTTAAAATCATTCTTCACGCATATTTACAAGCAGTGATGAAGGCAGGGCAAGTGGATTAATCTCAAAATAATACTTCTAAATTGCGAGGGTTAAAAGCAAATCACAATTAAAATTAACCCAATGATTTAAATGATAAAAATCATTTAATAATGTGTTTAACCAGCAGTGAAATTTTAAGGTGTTAAAACCTGTTAGGCCATTCGTCTCTAAATGATGTTGTACTACTGCTACGTTAACATGCGAGCAAATGTACTGCGGATGCACATCTGACCACTGTATGATGATACTTACCTATTCGCTGAGAATGTCGGCAACTTTATGGCAGGGAAGCTTTTAGAGACTATACCGTCTCGAATTTCCGTTTATCGCTCTCAGCAGACCTTCAGCATCCTAAGCTTGTCTGCTGTGGGCCAGGAGCGGTCATTTATACGTAGTAGCTCAATGACTGCTTCGTACATAAAGCTGTCATTGGACTTTCTGACCTTACAAAGTAATCTGGCTTGCAAGGAAGCCGACCTTGCGGGACCGGTATAACGCTCTGTTATATGCTATAGGAGGACTAGTGGAAACGACAGACATTGTTCGAAAACTTTTTGACGGTGTTGTTCCGGAGAGAGCATCAGAGATTGAATCTATCGCTAACGATTATGATGCCCAGTTCCGACTGATTGCTGACCGCGAAGGATTTAACTTAGATGCTGGAGGGTTCTCCGCAATCCAGTACACCAGCAGATCAATGCGTCAAATGTGGCTTTTCGGTTATGCGGGAAGGCAGGCGTTACATTGTTATACTTCGTTGATCGTATTGTTCAAATCATTCGGTACCACTCTCGACATAAACGAAATCAACAAGATTCCAGATCAGGCAGCAGAAGATGAAGCCTTCAAGTCGATACTTGATGCAGTGAAAGACCTGAGCACTGCATTTTATGAAGACGACTTTGAATGGCCAGTGGCTACTCCTGATCCTGAGAAGGGTAGGCCGTCAGATTTAGAGCGCGCTGCAGTATATGATCTCACGTGCATGGCCACGGCATATGTATTTTTACATGAACTGAAGCACGTAATTTTCTCAGCTGAAGGAAATGCACCTGAAGACCCGAAGGACGAAGAATATCTGTGTGATCAGTTCGCTAAAGATATGATGATATCCAAGATCGATCAGTACGCCGCAAGCAGTGGGTATCCCCCGGAAAAGGTTAGGATGAAGCGTATGATGGGGATCACTCTAGCATCCGCCTTTATCCTTTTCGCAACAGGAAGAAACCGCCTCGCGGGTTCAGAGACTCATCCTCCCATTTACGGGCGTTGGTCGGCGACTGTGCAAGATGTCAATTTACCGGAAGATGACTGGTTCTGGCTGTATTTTTCCTCATTCGCCCTTACGTTGCTGAAATATCATTCAATAACCATTCAGCCGAAGATCGTAAAGGATTATAAATCGCTATGCTTTGACCTAATCGCAGATCTTGAAAATGGCATATAACAAGGTAATCAAATTCGGTCGCCGGACGCTCATTCCTCGCGCCGTTTATTGCGGGAGTTACTGAGCGGCAGCTTCTGGCACAAAAATGAAATAGAATCTTCTATCATTGAATGACCGCTCTTTGTCTGAAGCAGACCTTATTGACCTTGATTTCTGTCCGCTCTGTGCTGTGAGTTCAACGGGTCAAAGCTCATTCTTATAATGTAAATAATACCGGTCGGGACATTTCAGGCTATGGGTAAAAGAAAACCCCGGCAGCCAGGAGGTTGTCGGGGTTGGTTTGTGGGAGAAAATGCGGGTATCAGTCGTTACCACACTCTCCGGGAGTGGGCAGGACCTTCGCTGCATTCGTCGAGTCAGCACTGAAAGAGCCCGCTTTGCGGTCATTGACGTAGACCTCAAACTGTCGGGCTTTGCGGATATCGCTGATGAAGTCATACCAGGCGTTATCCCCATTTCGCCAGCCTAGTCTGGACGGAATAACGTACTGCTGGTGATTCATTACCACGGTGATCGTGGTGCCGTCATCGTGCGAACTGACCATCCTGTTATCCGTCTGGGTCAGAAAAACAGAATGCTGGTAGAAACCGTTCTGGTCCGGATTTCCCGTGCAATTGATGGTAAACATTTTCCCACTGGCATCCGTCACGTTGTATTCCGTATTGCCCTGGCCATAGCCCTGCTGCCAGAGTCCAGGAACCGCAGAGGCTGTAAAACTGGTAAACAGTGAACATGCCAGTACAAACCGGCTTAGTGAACCTATTGTCATTTCTGTCTCCTTTATCGTTGTTTTTTATTCGTGGTTCTCAGGGTTTGAGGGTATCAGCAGCCGACCCATCAGTTTTCCGTCATGGGAGTACTCAAAGTATTTTTCCTTCGTATACCGGTCCGTAACCTCGTGGTATTCCAGTTTGATATTGTCGGCAATACAAAGCGCATTCATCAGCGGCTGGACGGTTTTTTCCTGCATATCCACGAGGTAGTAGTAACTACCGCCCTCGCAGCCATCGGGCGACTGGCGGGTACGTAAGACCTGCAGGGTGAGACCGGATGAGAAGCCAACCTGTGACCATTCTTCGCTGACATCATCCTGACGACTGACCACATCGCTGAAGCGCGGCGGGGTGAGATCTTTGAACTTGCTGATGGCCTTCAGTTCATCACTTCTGTCATCGCAGGCGCTCAGAAACAGAGTGGTGGCAACCAGTGCCAGCAGAGGTAGTGTTTTACGTTTCATTATTTTTTTCCTGAAATCAGACGAACCACTTTGGCAAAGACATAAATCCCCACAAAAATACCCACCGGCACACCGGCGAACGGCGTCAGTGCAACACTGGCAGCACCGGCTGCACCTCCGCCCGTCAACAGTGCAGCAACGGTGGCAAGTGTCGGGCCGTGAGGCTGTCGGACACCCCGGTTTTGTTCAGAATGATGACGATGGCAACAATGGCGATAATGGCAATTACGGGCATAGGGCTCCTCCCTGTTGCCGGGTTGATAACAACGCTTACGCTATTCTGGTGGGCTGTCGGCCGGAACAAACGTAAGCAGTGACTGCTGGATAAAGCGAAAATGGGGTAAGGTCTGAATAAAGACCGGGTCTTCAACAAGACGACACAGACTGTCGTTACGCCGGAAACTCTCCTGCAGGAGCTGAACCAGATGGATCTCATCCAGGGTGAATACGGCGATATGTCCGTCGTGTTCCGCCACCAGATACCAGGCCTGCTGGTGGATGAGTAACCGGCAGGGAGCCAGCCGCTCACAGCGCTGCCCCTCGGCAATCAGCGTCACCCGCCTGCGCCCGGTAATGGCCTGAATCAGTCTCCAGAAAGACAATGCTCCTGAAGGCGAAGGAACCGGACTAGCTGGTGCTATCACGCAGGGAGACTCATCGCACATCAGCAGTGCGTTCACCAGACGGCGGTCAAGGCCGGGGAAAAGTCCGGCCAGCCCGCTGCGGTGGGCAAAGATAAGCACGTCGGGCACCATCTGCATCTCGCTGCCAGCAGTGCGTAAGCGGCAGTATCCGGACTGATACTCCAGGTCCAGATACATCAGTCGCTCACGAAAATCACGCCGCAGCGTGCGCACTGACACGCCAAACTCAGCGGCCAGTTTGCGCACACTCAACGTTTCACCCGCCACCAGACGGCTGATTATCAGTGACAGCCTGACAGCCAGCCGGTCATGGCGGCGTTCTGCCTGTGTCATGAGAGGTTCTCCAGGAAAGTTAACTGACTGAAAATGATGTGATTACTTTAAACAGGGGGGCGGACAGGGTATGGACAACGCAGAAACTATTTTTTATTTCTGCAAAAGCCAGATGTAACGGGGTTACAGGCTATTACCGGGAGATTGAGGCACACGAGCACGTAGCAATTCGGACAGGTGGTGTCCGATAATAACAATGTGGCAACATAAAACGTCTACTGCAGTTGTGTGAGCAGTGTTTCAGCCATCACCCACAGCGCACGGTTAAGCTTCACGTCCCCGTCAATGCCACGCACGGCACGAGTATGCGTTCGTTCGCCTTTAACATTACGCCCGCTGAGTCCGCCCTTAATCAGGTTTTCCTGAATCCGCTGGTACGTGGTCCACAGGTCATTGCTCTCATCCTGCCAGCGGCGTGGGGAGAGTATTTGCGACTCAGTCACCGGCTGGTGGTCTTCACCAAAGCGGTATGTGAGAGCGGCTTTTGCCAGTGCCTGCTGTGCCGGAGGCGGCAACAGCAACGACTGCATGGCATCCCGTTTCTCCTCCACCCGGTCAAAAATCCCCAGTACCTCATACGCGCCTTCAATCACCTGACTCACCACGTCCCCCTTGTGCGGCACCCGTACCTCGCCAAACGACTCGCCACAGACAAGGCCGTTCTGACAAACCGCACGAAATAGTCCCGGCAGCATCTGGTACGAACTGCTGCCATCGTGAGAGTTGAGCAGGATTATTTCCGGCACCTGCTTACCGGTTATCTGTCCCTCACGCCTTAGACGCAGCATATGCTTGGTGTGTTCGCGACGCTCCGGATCACGCACACGGGTCTGACAGGCAAAGAATGGCTGGAAGCCTTCTCGCTGCAGGCTGTCCAGCAAGGAGATGGTGGGTATATAAGTGTAGCGTTCACTACGGGATTCATGTTTGTCCTCGCTGAACACACTGGGCACCACGCGAAACAGCTCCTCGCGGGTTAACGGACGGTCACGACGAATAATGTTTGCAGCGCCAAAGCGCGAAGCCAGACGGGTCATAAGCAGACTCCTCATAACGGGAAAACAAATAAAGGGGATCCCCGTCGCATCGGCGACAGGGTCAGGGAAATAACAGGGATGGATTAAATACTCAGAAGAAGAAATCCCAGACGGCGCGGGCCACAGAGACCACGGTGGTGCGCACGGCCTGAATGACGGCCCGCACAGGTGTGGGTATCAGAGGAAAGGCACTGATGCTATCGAGTAGAGCACCGACGGTTTCACCAAAATCGCTTCGAGCCTGTTCCCGGACTACCGTCGTGCGAAAGGAAGGCTGGAGTTGCGACACCACCGGGCTGGTGGCCTCACGTGGCAGGCACTTAATCATCCGCTCGGCCATCACCCTAAGCCCCCATTGTAGACGGACCGACACAGCACACACCGGATGTACGGGCTGGAACAGCTCATGCAGCAGGCAGATTTTGCGGCTGATATTCTGCTTCTGCGCGGTGGACAACGGTCCCCCACCGCTGGTGGGTTCGGCCTTGTCCGACTGGCTTATAACAAACAGCACTTTATGCCGGTATGCCTCCCCAATCACCTGATGATAAAAGTGCTCATCCACTGCCAGTGCCCGGTCATCAGCCTTAATCAGCCACAGCACCAGGTCGAGGCGAGAAAGCTGCTCTCGGTACAGCGCAGCATACTCGGTATCGCGAGTGCCACTTTCGCCCACGCCGGGTAGATCCATCAGCGTCATATAGCGGTCGCCAACCTGCAGTCGAAAGCGCAGTGGCTCACGTGTACAGGCCGCGACATCGCTGACCGGTGATACCTCACTGGCAAACAGGGCATTGCAGAGTGAGGATTTACCGGCACCGCTCTTACCCATAATGCCGATTACTGGCTCGTAATGGGTTAACTGATTTATCTGCTGCAATATACGTTCAGACACCCACTGTGGCAGGCCAGCAAGCGATTGCTGAAACGACTTCAAACCTTCAGAATTGTTCATTAGCTACTCCTCTGAAAAATTATACAAAAACGGCAGAATCGTGAGATTCTGCCGTTAATCGGGTATGTTCAGAAGAATGATATCTATCTGAAAATAATTTGAATTAAGGTAAGCGACGAGCCACGGTTGCCTGTGATCCCAGTCCCTGAGTCGTTAGGTTATTCTGATATCCCTCATCCCCAGACCAGAACAGTGGATAAGGGCAAATTGCCTGAGGGAGCTATAGGGCATTGGGCAGCAAGGTTTTATAGTTGGATGGCATCAATTTAACGGTATAGAAACATCAGCCCATACGATGACTGTCTACGTTTGAGACATAAATTCTTGCTGTTACATAAGTATTAATGCTGATTATCATCAATTTGATTATAATCATGGCACTTTATGGATTACCGTATTAAATATTCATTTTTTCCCTATAGTGATGATTCATGCTTGGTTCCCTTTCTAAGCGGCTTGAGGACTTGAGTTTGGTCCAGCGCGAGAGGTTGGCCTACATCGATTTTCGGCTCTATTTCTTCGGTGAGATCGGACGCCCTGATCTGATTGAGCGCTTCGGTGTGGCTCCGGCAGGGGCGACACGCGATTTGGCTTTGTACCGGGAAATTGCGCCGCATAACATCACCTTCGATGGTAGCAACAAGATTTATCGCATCGGGCAGGAGTTCTCACCGTTGTTCGAGCACGCATCGCTGCGCGTTCTGTCGGCGCTGTCTCTCGGTTTTGGCGATGGCGTGAACGGCTCAATGCAGGCGCTGCTACCATGCGAATCCCCCGCAGCCCTAAGCATTCCCAAGATGGATGTGTTAGCCACGATTTGCCGAGGCATCCACGCTAAGCGACCCGTCGCCATCCGCTACTACTCGATGAGCAGCGGCGAGTCCGAGCGGGTAATTGTGCCCTTTGCTTTGGTTGATACCGGCATGCGCTGGCACGTCCGGGCCTTTGATCGCAAGAGTAGAGAGTTTCGGGATTTCGTCGTCACCCGCATCGAAGCACCAACATTGCTCTACGAGGAGCCACAAGCCAACGAACGACAGGATAACGACATCCAGTGGACGCGCATCGTCGAGCTGGATTTCGTGCCGCACCCGAGCGTTGAGCGGCCCGATATTATCAAGATGGACTATCGTCGATGCCACGCTGATCCACGCGCCCAGTTCAACCAAGAACCAGGACGGCAAGCGCGACCCGGAAATGCACCAGACCAAGAAGGGGAACCAGTATTACTTTGGCATGAAGGCGCACATCGGCGTTGATGATGAATCGGGGCTGGTACACAGCGTGGTGGGCACGGCACCCACCGTGGCGGATGTCACCCACGTCGACAAGCTGCTGCACGGCGACGAGAACGTCGTCTGCGCCGATGCCGGCTACACCGGCGTCGAAAAGCGCTCCGAGCATGCCGACCGAGAAGTGATCTGGCAGGTCGCAGCACGCCGCAGCACCTACAAGATGCTCGATAAACGCAGCGCCCTGTACAAAGCCAAGCGCAAGATCGAGAAGGCCAAGGCGCAAGTGCGAGCGAAGGTAGAGCCCCCGTTTCGCGTGATCAAGCGGCAGTTTCGGCTACACCAAGGTACGTTTCCGAGGGCTGGTGAGGAACACTGCACAACTGGTGACGCTGTTTGCCCTGTCGAACCTATGGATGGCCCGCCGACATTTGCTGGCAAGCGCAGGAGAGGTGCGCCTGTAATGCGGAAAATGGCCGTCGCAAGGTGCTCGCGACGGCTGAAAGCACCGAAATGAGCGGGTGATCCGATCGTTTTTGATCGGTTCACCGCTTTCAAAATCAGCAGTGGCTGAAGTCAGCCGGAAATACAGGGCTACTTCAGACCATCCCTAGCTAGGGCTCGTAGTTCGGCGCAAGGCTGAAGTCGCTTGGCTGCTTCGCTGTGCAGATCCATGACCCACTTTCCATCAAACTCCCGGTTGTAGTTCCACAAGCATCTCGCGAGTCTTGCCGGCCCGCTCCACTAACAAGACCACAACATCTCCAACGTTCTTGTCGTCTAGCCGGGCCTGTAATGTGGTGACGTCGTCGACGGCGATACCGTCGATGCTGATAACGCGATCGCCGGGCACGATGCCGCCTGCGGTGACCTCGACGCCGACGAGCCCGGCCCTGTGCGCCGCCGAGCCCGGCGTCACGCGCAATACGAATACGCCCTTACTGCCGGTCAGCGCCTGCAGACGCGCGTTGAGCTGCTCATCCACCTCGATGCCCAGCGCCGGACGGATGTACTTGCCGGTCTTTATGAGTTGCGGCACCACGCGCATGACGGTATCGACCGGCACCGCAAAGCCTATGCCGGCCGAGGCGCCAGACGGACTGTAGATGGCGGTATTGATTCCGATCAGCCGCCCAGCCGAATCGAGCAGCGGGCCACCGGAATTGCCGGGGTTGATGGCGGCGTCGGTCTGGATCAGGTGATCGATGGCCGGGCCGCCCGCTTCTCCCGGCAACGAGCGGTCGAGCGCGGAGACGATACCAGTTGTGAGCGTCCAGTCCAGGCCGAAGGGGTTGCCGATAGCGAACACCTTCTGACCCACCTTGAGGTCGGCACTGGTGCCGACCGGCACGGCCGGCGGGCGCTTGAAACCGACGCCGATCTTGAGCACGGCGATGTCGTGCGCGGGGCTCGTCCCCACCAGCGCGGCCTGGTAGTCGCGGCCGTCGGCCAGTTTGACGGTGGCTTCGGACGCGCCCTGGATGACGTGGAAGTTGGTGACGACGTGGCCGGCGTCGTCCCAGATGAAGCCCGATCCAGTGCCGCGCGGCACGGAGAACACGTTGCGCGTCCAGACATCGCGTACTAATTGCGCGGTGGTGATGTAGACCACCGAGGCGCGCGATTTTTCGAACAGTTCGATGGTGGTTTTCTCGTCCGCCGCCAGATCGCCACGCGCCATCACGGTGCGTTCTGCTGCCTCGCGCGGACTGAACCATGCTTCGATGGCGGGCAGAAACTGCCACAGCAGCATGAGCGCGGCAATGCAGGCGGTGATGAAGAGCCCGCGCCGGACGAAGCGGTCCGGCGCGGGGCGTTGGTACGGGTCGAGATAGGCCATGAGACGTCTCCTGTTGATGGGCAATCAGCGCCACAGCCCGCTCGGGCGCCAGCGCGGTGGGCGCGTCGCCAAAGCGGATTCCGGCAAAAAATGGGGCGCGCGGAGTGGCAACGCTGATGCTGGCCCAGGCGCCAACGTCAGCAGGCGTGCGATGCGCTCTTGCGTTGCCGGACGCGTGCGCAAGCAGGAGGGCTCGGGATTGCCCCATCCCGGCCATAGCCAGGCACGCCAGGAGCGGCTGACCCGCTCGATTTTCGCCAGCGCGGACGCCAGCCCCTGCGGGTCGCCAGTCAGTTCCGCCGCAAGGCGGTCAGCGTCGAACTCACGCACGCGAGACAAGCCGAGCAGTGCGAGCAGAGCCAGCTGGGGCGATGCGGCCAATAACAATAGACCAGGCCAATAGACCTCCGCCGCGCCAACCAGCTGCGCGGGCAGGCTGAGCAGGATCGCGATCTGTCCCATAAGGGCCAGTAGGCTCGTGAGGCGACTGTCGGAATCCGCCAGCCCCATGACACGCAGATCCTCATTAGCGATGTGCGCGACCTCGTGCACGAGCACACCCGCCAGCTCGCGTGGGCTCAGGCTGCGCAGCAGGCCATCGGTGAGGGCGATCGATGCCTCCTGCTTCGATCCGGTGGCGAAGGCGTTGACGACGGCACTGGGCACATAGTGCGGCACCGGCGTGGCGGGCAAACCGGCACGGGCGGGCAGCTCGCGCAACCGGGCCCACATCTCGTGGGCTTCTTGCGGGTGCAAGGCCCGTACGCGGTACAGGCGCAAGCTCAGCGCCGACGCGGCTACCGGTTCCAGCAGCAACGCACCTGCAACGACAAACAGCGCGAGCCACAGGCAGCCTTCCCCAAACGGCAGTCTCCCTGCTGCGGCTGCGATCCCGACCAGGGTCAGGACCAACAGCCCGGTCTGCAGGCGGTTGAGCCAGCGGTGTTGCAAGAGCGCCGTGCGCGGATCACTGGGATGATGACGGGTCATGCTCAGAGGTCTCGGCGGCGCGGTCGCCGCGCTTGCGCAGCAGCCAGTAGGTCGCACCCAGAGCCAGCGTGGCGCTTGCCAGCACGGCTATCTTTGCGGGGCTCGCGTCGGAGTCGAGGACCACGAACTTGCGGGAGAGTGCGATCAGCGCGATCAGGACCACTGTCTTGACCTGGATGATGCTGTCCCGACGCAGCGCCACGCGCACGATGGAATGCTTGAACTCCATCGCGATCAAGAGCGTCATGATCATACCGAACACGCTCTGGAATACCTTGTGGTCCAGGGGATTGAAGGCATCGAGAACCAGCAGCGTGAAGACGATGGAGATGAGCTGGAACAGCGACACCACGATGATGACGGCGATCACCGCCGACAGCACGAGCGCGACGACCTGCTCGAAGCGCTCGTAAAAACTCATGATGGCCAATTGGTCACGCAAGACCTGAAATGGGTTAAGGCGTGTTGATTTCATGACGATGAACTCCCTGGAAAACGGCTGCTGTCGAGACGGCGGCGCATTGCGTTGATGTGTCCTTCAATCAGCTCGGTCGACATGCCAAGCGTCGACATCACCTGTTCCGCCAGCCCAATAGCTGCGGCAAAGGATTGCTGATACACGCGCACGTTGGGCATGGCGCGAAATGCATCGGCCGCGGTCGTACTTCTGCATGACACCCACAAGGTCAGCGCCGGACGGCGCTCGGCAATCGCCTGGGCGATGCGCAACGCTTGCTGGGCATGGGCGAACGTCAGCACCACCAAGTGCGCATGCGTCAAGCCGGCAGCCAGCAAGGTATCGGGCCGACTGGCATCGCCATGGAACACCGGCGCGCCGGCGGCACGCGCGGCCTCGACCTTCTGCGCGTCCGCCTCCAGCAGCAGATGCGCCACGCCGGCGTGGCGAAGAATCTCGCTGACTGTAAGGCCAAGCTCGCCCGCGCCGCAAACGATGACATGGTCTCGATATCGCGTCGTCTGCGCGGCGATCTCGACTTCTTCAGCCTGGGGTGGCTGAATGACGCCGCCGGTGCGGCTCGAGAACCGGGCAAGTACATCGTGATGGCGGATCAGTAGCGGTGCCAGAGCCATGCTGAGCACCAGCGCGACCAGCATGGGTTGGACGACGGTCGCGGGGATCAGATGCTGCTGCAAGACCGTGCCCAACAACAGCAGGGCGAACTCGCCGCCGTGCCCCAACGCTATGCCCGCGCGCCAGGCATCGAGGGCGGACAGGCGCGTCGCCCGCAAGGCCAGCGTATTGAGCAGGATCTTGACTGGTACCAGCACCACCAGCCACGCCAGCACCGCCAGCGGTGCCGAAAGAATCTGTGCTGCGTCCAGTTGCAGGCCGATGGTCACGAAGAACACGCCCGACAACACATCGCGAAAGGGCCTGAGGTGGCTTTCCATGTGGTGCCGGAAGTCGCTCTCGCCCAGGACCATCCCGGCGAGGAAGGCCCCCAGGGCGGCGGATACGCCGACCGCGTGCGCAGCGGCGGCGGCAGCCACCACCACGCACAAGGAGACGAGCACGAACGATTCCTCGTGGCCCCGCCGCGCCACCCAGCCCAGCAGGCCATGCAACAGACGGCGCGAGGCGAGGGCCGCTGCCGCGAACAGCAGCAGCACACCGAATACTTCGAGCAGCACATGCTCGATCTTCGGCGACTCGCCGCGCGCCCAGATCGCCAGCAAGGCCAGCAGGGGCACGCTGGCCAGGTCCTGAAAGACCAGCACGGCGATGGCACTGCGGCCGTGGCGGGTGGTGAGCTCGCCTTGGTCGGCCAGTTGTCGGCTGACCAGCGCCGTGGACGACATGGCCGCCGCAGTGCCGAGCAGCGCGGCGCTCTGGCCGGGCTGCCCCAGCCACATCAATAGCAGGATCAGCGGCGGGGCCACGGCGATCATCTGCAGAGCGCCCGCCATCAGCACCGTCCTGCGGGCGAGCCAGAAGTGTCCGAGGGAGAATTCCAGTCCGACCATGAACAACAGCAGCGCCACGCCCAGCTCGGACAGAAAGCTCAGCGTCTCCCCCGGCGCGATCACGCTGATGACTGAGGGGCCCAGTACAACGCCGACAGAGAGATACCCCAGCAAGGCGGGCACTCTGAACGCCGCCGTCGCCATCGACGCCAGGCTGCAAGCCGCCAGCAGGATTAGCGTATCGCCGAGTAAGGCCTGCATCGGTCAGCGTCCCACTTGCGTCGACGTCCAGCGCACGATGTCCTGCGCGCCCATCGCGCCGGCCTGACGGGCGATCTCCCGCCCACCCTGGAACAGGGCGAGCGTCGGGATGCTGCGGATACCGAACTGCGCGGCCAGGTGGGGCTCAGCCTCGGTATTCACCTTCGCCAGCCGGATCCTCGGTTCGAGCTGGTGCGCCGCTTGCTGGAACTGTGGCGCCATCATCTTGCACGGCCCGCACCATGGCGCCCAGAAATCGACCAGTAGCGGCAGATCGCTGCGCTCCACGTGGCGCGAGAACGTCGCCGTGGTCAACTCGATGGGCTCGCCCGTGAACAAGGGCTGCTGGCAGCGGCCACAGTTGGGATGTTCCGATAGCTTCGCAGTCGGTACGCGGTTGATGGACTGGCAATGCGGGCAGACGAGGTGAAGATCATTCTTCATGGTTCGCCTCCTTGGACCACAGTGAGGCTGCCTCGCTTCGGGTCACAGACAATGCCGACCAATCAACGCCTTGGAGCCAATCGTTCCCGTTTTTGCTTACTCCGGCCTCTTCCAGATGAGCAGCGATGAATGCTTCTGCCTGCATGAGCCACCTTCGGACAGCATCTTCCTTACTAGGAATCAGCAGGATTTCAGAGACGCTGCTGGCATTCAGCCCGTCCACACGGATAAGCAGAAAAATGCGCCGCCACAAACGCGGCATGTCCTTCAGCAGGTCAAATGCAAAAGCGAGCTCGCTCGACCGATCAATCAGCTCCTCCTGTTCCGCGATCGTTGCGACATCGGGATGCTGACTGCCAGCGAAGATATCGGCCAGCTTGAGTGTGTCATCGGGCTGATAAAATTCGAAGATTTCCTCTTCCACCATGGCCTCGGCCACGTCTTGGGCATCCGGTTCGACCGGTGCGTCCAGAGAAACGAATTCGCCAAATTGCCGGCTGCTTGCCACTTCGTTATCCAGGACGGCGAACAGATGCTTCAAAAGATCGGTGTAAGCCTCTTTTTCCCCCGGCACGGATTGCCATTCCACCTCAGCTCGGACAATCGCTTCATCCACCACGTCGCGCAGCGTCGGATAATCGCGCGGTAAATCGCCGACGGCCCGCAGATAAGCCAGCTCACGCCTTGCGACAGCCTCAAGTTTCGACAGTAGAGGCATTCGGGTCACCTCGGCCTCATGGGCGGCTGATGCGGGTTTTGCGGCAATCCGCACCTTGAGCTCGCGCAAGCGCTCGCGTCGTGCTTTGCGCTTGATTTGATCCTGAGCATGCAGTCGGTCAAAATGCTTCCTGGCCTGACGGAACAACGACTGTGCGAGCATCTTCGCGAGGGGCGTCAGCTCGTCATGTGATGCAGTAACGCTGACAATCTTTTTGCCGGGCAGGTGCATATAGCCACTGGCCAGAAATTGCCGCTTGATCTTGTCGCGATCAAGGACGATTTGAAGTTGCGCTGAATCTTTAGTGTGTTTGTCGAGCAATGGCTTGAGGGCGTGCTCGATCACATTTCCCAAAGTTCTCTGCCAAGGTTCATGAAACTCTTTGTCGATAGCTCGATAGCTATATTGCATCTGCATGTATGACTCCTTCGATGTCATTTCTATGGAGGTATGAATCGAGGATGCTCATATCCATAGATTTTGGTTTGGCACGCTCTTACCCCAGGCGCGTTTTGCGAAGACTCCAACTCAAGAACAAAAGCGTGACGCCATAGACTGCCGCATGGAAACCCAACAGCCAGCCTGCGGCCACGAATGACTCGACCGGACGGGTAAAAAATATCCACAAGACGATAGCGCCAAGGATAATCGAGAGCAGTCCACTGAGGGCAAGCCAGATTTCACCCTTGATTTCCCGACGCAGCCGAACGGCGGCGGATATCTCCAGCACACCGGTGAAAATCGCCCAGAAGCCCACGCTAGCCCATAAAAAAGAAGCCAAGACTATCGTGGCGGCCCAAGGAGCAACCAGGACGACGACGCCCGTAAGTATGCCGACAATGCCGCTGAACAGCAGCCAGCCCCAGCGCTCTTTTTTCTGGATATGGCGCACCGCTGCAAACAAGTTGAACGCGCCATTGACCAAGGAAAATGCGCCGAACATGATGGTCATGGCCAACAGAGCCGATTGTGGCATCCAGAACGCGAGGGCTGCAAAAATCAATGCCAAGACACCGCGCAGCACAAAAAGCCACCAATTTTGGCTCAGCGAACACAGTGCTTTGGTGGGGTCATCCGCATTGGAATTAGCGATGGTGTCTGTGTTCATGCAATATCTCCTAAAGATCTATACAGAATAAAAAATCAAACACTCATGGAACAAGAGAGGGGGCGCTATGCGCCCCCTATCCAGGGGTTTCAGAACAACTTGGACAGTTTTGCCTTGACTTCATCGAGCCAGCCTTTTCCGCAGCCTCCCCCTCCCGTCTTTTCCTTGATTTTCTTGAGTTCAGCGTACAGGGGCTCAAAGTCCTTCCTTTTTCCATAGCCCAGCAGTTCTGCCATTTCCAATTGCTGCCGGGCTTCGTTCAACAATGTCTCCAGGCGCTCATTGGATGCTTCGCTGCGCTGACCATCTTCTACCAGGGGCTCGGCGCGCTTCAGGAGCAGCTTCGCACGCAGGACGGGCAGCGGAAGCACGCTGCGCTCCTCGACCAGCGTGCTGAGCGCTGACTGCAGCGCGGCTTTGGCTTCTTCGATCTTGCCCTGATCGATCAGCGGCACGACTGCCTTCACGGCTGCGGGATAGGACGCCAAAGGGATGCTGGTGACCGTGATCACGATTTCACTGGCCAGCAAAGCCAGCACGTGGCGAGCCTGTTGCACCTCGCCATGTTTGAGGGCATCCAGCGCCTCGTCGGTCATCGCCTCAATGGTTTCCGTGTTGGCGAACAAGTCGTGCACGATGGTGCGCACATCAACGCCGGCCAGGGCGAGCGTGGGTTCGCGCGCGACGATCAGCTCCAGCTTTCCCGTCACTTCGGCCAGCGTTGCCAATGCGCGTGCAGTGTCCTTGCCGTCAAGTGCGGCCAGCGCGGATTTGGTCAGCGACAAGGCCGAGACTGCCTCATCGAGGACTTGTTTACGTTTGTCTTCCGCCTGCGAGTCCGTTTCTTTCTGAACCTCAGGCTGTACCTCCGTGACGACTTCAGGCTTGGACTCTGGACTGACAGGAAGGCTGCTTACCGCGGCCTGTTCGTTTATTCCTTCGTTCGTCGCATTGGGATTCGGTGTTTGCTCATTCATGGTGATATGCCTCGTATGAGATAGTGAAAATAGGCGAATCTATTGGGGCTGAATGCGAACATCGCGAGACTGACCGACAGAGCAGTCAGCCCCTTCATCACCTCAAAACAGCTTTTGGATGCGCGTCTTCAACTCGTCGAACCATCCCTTGCCGCTTTTGCCACCAGCCGACTTTTGCTCAATGGACTTCACCTGATCGAAGATGGGTTTGAAGTCCGCCTTCTTGCCATAACCCAGGATCTGCGCCATCTCGATCTCCGTGCGCACGGACGACAGCAAGGTGCTGAGCTCCTCGTTCTGCTTGGCATCGCGCCTGTCGGTCTCGGCCAGCTTTTCAGCTTTTGCCATCGCGGCTTCGGCCCGTAGCACGGGCAGAGGAAAGGCGACCGAGGTCACCACCAGCGTGTTCAGTGCTCGGGCGAGTTCCGCTTTGGCGTTGTCGATCTTGCCGCTGTCGATGAGCCGTGCGGCCGACTTGATCGCTGCCGGGTACGTTGCCATCGGAAGGTTGTCGGTTTGGATTACGATTTCGCTGGCCAGATTGGCAACGATGGGCCGGGCCTTTTGCACCTCGCCATCACCCAACAACTCCCGAGACAACTTGACCGCTTTCTTTACCGATTCCACGTTGGCGTGGATATCGTGGGTGATGACGCGTACATCGACCGGCGCCAAAGCAAGTTTGGCGTCGCGTGCCAATACCAGTTCCATCTTTCCGCTGGCCAGTTCCAGCGCAGCAAGCGCCTCCTTGGTCTTATTTGCATCAAGGAGGGTCAAAGCCTCCTGGGTCTTGGTGAGCGCCGTGATGGCGTCTTGAGTGAGCTCGGCACGCTTTTTATCGGCTTCCCGGGCGGCCTTGTCATCTACCTGTGGCTGTGCCGCCTTGGATGCGGCAGAGGGTGCTGCAGCACCTGGGCTAGAACCTGCCGCCGATTGGGCCAGAGCCGGTCCGCTCAGTCCGACGACGACCGCCAGGGCAAGTGCGGAGAAGGTGTATTGTGGCTGTTTGATATTCATGATCTTGGGCTCTTGATTGAAGTTAGTTGACTGAGATTTCAATCTGTTTCGGTTTGGCTTGCTCGGCCTTGACAAGCCGCACTCCCAGCACGCCGTCTTTCATGGAAGCCGTCACCTTGGTCGGATCAACGTTGTCAGGCAAGACAAAGCTGCGCACAAAGCGGCCATACGCACGTTCGATGCGGTGGAACTTCTTGCCCTGCTCCTCTTTTTCCAGTTTGCGCTCGCCGCTGATGGTGAGCACACCGTTTTCCGCGCTGACGCGCACGGCATCCTTGGGGACCTCCGGCAGATCCAGCTTGAGGAGGAATGCGTTCTCATCCTCGCTGATGTCCGCCATTGGTGCCCAGTCCGCCGTGGTCATGGCTTCGTTGCCGGTACGGGCGCCCTGTCGCTGGGGTATTCGTCCGAACATCGTCGCCAGGCGGTTTTGCAATTCATCCAGTTCCCGGAAGGGGTCCCACGGTGTCAATGCAGACATATCGGTTCTCCTTGAACAATGCCGACGAATTGGATGACGCACTGAACAGAGCCGTCGGTTTACTCTGAATGGCACCTACTACTGTTTTCAGTTCCGAACAAGTCCTTGAGTCAATTGACGGATATCGCTTTCGTCGAGCGTTTCCCGCGCCAGCAGCTCGCGCGCACAGCGCTCCAGCACCGCGCGGTTGATGTCGAGAATCCGGTAGGCGCGCTCGAACACGCCCATCACGATGTCGCGGATAGCCTGATCGATGCGCGCCTGGGTCGATTCGGCCAACCGGCAACCGCCGTGGGCCAGTTCAGGTGTATCGAGAAAGCGGGGCCGCTGCGCCTCGAAGGCGATGTAGCCCAGGCCCTCGTCCATGCCAAAGCGGGTGATCATGTCGCGGGCGATGTCGGTGGCTCGCGCCAGATCGTCCGCCGCCCCGGTAGACAACTCGCCGAACACCAGCTTTTCGGCGGCACGCCCGCCCAGCAGTACGGCGATCTTGTGCTCGAGATCGGTACGCGTCATCAGGAAGCGGTCTTCGGTGGGGCGCTGCAAGGTGTAGCCCAGCGCGCCGATGCCGCGCGGGATGATCGAGATCTTGTGTACGGGGTCGGTTTCGGGCAGCACCAGCGCATGGCCCATCTCGTGATGGGCCACGGTTTCCCGCTCCTTGGGGTTGAGCACGCGGCTCTTCTTTTCCAGGCCCGCCACGATGCGCTCGATGGTCGCGGTGAAGTCCTGCAATTCCACGGCGGACGCACGGCGTCTCCTCGCCGCCAGCGCCGCCTCGTTGACCAGATTGGCGAGGTCCGCGCCGGAAAAGCCCGTGGTCAGTGCGGCTACCTGTTCGAGGTCTACATCCTGGGCCAGCGTCACCTTCTTGACATGAACCTTCAGGATGTCCAGCCGCCCCTTCTTGATGTCGGGCCGGTCCAACAGCACCTGGCGGTCGAAGCGGCCGGCACGCAGCAGCGCCTGGTCGAGGATTTCGGGGCGGTTGGTGGCGGTGAGGATGATCAGCCCGACCGAGCTGTCGAAGCCGTCCATCTCCGTGAGCAGCTGGTTGAGGGTCTGCTCGCGCTCGTCGTGGCCGCCTACGCCGCGCGCGCGGCCCAGCGCATCGAGCTCGTCGATAAAGATGATGGCCGGCGCCTGCCCGCGGGCCAGCTCGCACACACGGACCGCACCCACGCCGACGAACATCTCGACAAACTCTGAGCCGGAGATGGAGAAGCAGGGCACCGCCGCCTCGCCGGCAACAGCCTTGGCCAGCAATGTCTTGCCGGTGCCCGGTGGGCCGACCAGCAACACGCCCTTGGTAATGCGCGCCCCGAGACGGCCATAGTCCTGCGAATTCTTCAGGAAATCGACGATCTCGACCAGCTCCGCCTTGGCCTCATCCCCCCCCGCGACATCGGCGAACGTCACACCGGTGTTCTTTTCCACGAACACCTTGGCGCGGCTCTTACCGATGTTGAGAAACCCGCCCATGCCCTGCTTCTCGGCGAAGCGGCGGAACAGGAAGAACCAGACGCCAAAGAAGGCTACCGCTGGCAGGATCCACGACAGCACATCGCGCAGCCAGGTGCTCTCCAACACGCGGGCATAGGGCACGTCGTACTTCGACAGGCGATCGGCAAGATCGGGTTCGACCCTCGTTGCAACGATCGTCGTCTTGCCCCGGCTGTCCGGCGACTTCAGGCGCCCGGTCACCGTACGATCCGACACCAGCACTTCGGCCACGCGCCCCTCGGCCAGCGCCTTCTCGAACTCGCTGTAGGGCACCGGCTCGACGGTTTTCGCCGTCTGCCAGTAGCTCTGCAAACTCAACAACAGCAGGAGTGCAACGATCCAGTAGCCGGTATTCCATTGATTCTTTTTTTCCATGGGCCGTGTTCCTCGAAAGTCGAGTTGCCAGAGGATCAGGTGAACAGACGGGCCGCACCGTCACGCAAACGGATGGCCAGCGAGCGGGAGAGCAGTGCCGCCGCTGATGAGCAGCCCCCACGGCGTGGCCGACCGCGGATCACGCTTGTAGACGACCGCTTGACCCGCGGCCACGACCGCCACCGCGATCGAGGCCAGGGAGGCTGCCCATGCCAGGCCGATGGGGTCGGACACGGCAGCCTCGCCCGCCATCAAGATGCGTCGCTCGCCGACTTCTTCTTGCGCGAGCCTTTGCCAGCGTCGCCGTGCGGCGTCTCGGTCGCCTTCGCGGCATCCGGCAGCTCCGGCTCGGCCGGGGTCTGCGGTGGCTCTTTGCGTTCGAACACCACGCGTTCGGCCTTGTCGTCCCAGCGTGCGCTGGCGTGATCGCCCTTGCCGATGCCGCCACCGAGCATCTCGCGCGCCAGCGCAGTTTCCAGCTCGCTACGGATCAGGCGCTTGAGTTCACGCGCACCGAACTCGGGCTTGTAGCCTTCTTCCGCGAAATGGTCGATCAGCGTCTGATCGAAAGTGAGCGTCACGCCCTGGCTGGCGGCGCTGCGCGCCACGCGATCGAGCTGCAGGCCGACGATGTGGCGGATCTCCTCCTTGCCCAGCGCATGGAAGACGATTATCTCGTCGATGCGGTTGAGGAACTCGGGCCGGAAGTGGCCGCGCAGCACGTCCATGACCTCGGCCTTGGTCTTTTCGTACTCCTCGCCAGCCGCCTCACGCGCCTTCAGCCGTCGCTGGATGATGTCCGAACCCAGGTTGGACGTGGCGATGATGATGGTGTTGGTGAAATCCACCACCCGGCCCTTGCCGTCGGTGAGGCGACCGTCGTCGAACACTTGCAGCAGGATGTTGTAGACGTCAGGGTGTGCCTTCTCGATCTCGTCGAGCAGCAGCACGCTGTAGGGCTTGCGCCGCACCTTCTCGGTGAGCTGACCGCCTTCGTCGTAACCGACATAGCCCGGAGGCGCGCCCACCAGCCGCGCCACGGTATGGCGTTCGCCATATTCCGACATGTCGATGCGCAACAGGGCGTGCTCATCGCCGTAGATAGATTCGGCCAATGCCTTGGCGAGCTCGGTCTTGCCCACCCCGGTCGGGCCCAGAAACAGGAAGGTAGCCACCGGTTTGCTGCCTTCGCGCAGGCCGGCGCGGGACAGCCGCACGGCATCGGCCACGGCACGGACCGCCTCGTCTTGTCCCACCAGGCGCTCGTGCAGCCGTTGTTCCAAGTGCAGCAGCTTTTCGCGCTCTTCCACCGTCAACTCGTTGACCGGGATGCCGGTCAGGCGCGAGACGATCTGCGCCACGTGTTCCGCCTTTACCTCGGCACTGCCGGAGGCCCGCTCCCGCTCCCAGTCCTCGACGAGCTTCTTGAGCTCGGCCTCCTTGGCTTCGATGCGCTTGCCGAGCTCGGCGGCCTGGTCGTACTGCTTGCGCGCGGCCACGTAATCCTGTTCACGCCGCAGCTGGTGCAGTTCGGACTCCAGCTCCTGCACGGCCACCGGCCGGGCCGTGGCCGACAGCTTCACGCGCGCGGCCGCCTGGTCGAGCAGGTCGATCGCCTTGTCCGGCAGGAAGCGCGCCGTGATGTAGCGGTCGGACAACTCGGCCGCCGCGATGATCGCGTCCTCGGAGATGCTGACCTTGTGGTGCGCCTCGAAGGTGTCGCGCAGGCCGCGCAGAATCATGATGGTCTGGGCCACCGTCGGCTCGGGCACCGTCACCGGCTGGAAGCGCCGCTCCAGTGCGGCATCCTTCTCGATGTATTTCTGGTACTCGTTCAGCGTCGTGGCGCCGATCAGGTTGAGTTCACCGCGCGCCATCATCGGTTTGAACACGTTGGCCACGTCCAGCCCGCCTTCGCCACCGCCCTGGCCGGCACCGACGATGGTGTGCACCTCGTCGATGAACAAAATCAGCTCGCCCTGGTGCTCGGTCACCTCCTTCAGCACCTTCTGCACGCGCTCCTCGAACTCGCCGCGATATTTGGCGCCGGCCACCATGGCGTTGATGTTGAGTTCCACCAGGCGCTTGTCGCGCAAGGTCTCGGGCACTTCACCCGCCACCATGCGCTGCGCCAGCCCTTCGACGATGGCGGTCTTACCCACACCCGGCTCGCCGATCAGCACCGGGTTGTTCTTCTTGCGCCGGGCCAGCACCTCGATGGTGGTTTCGATCTCCTGCGCGCGGCCGATCACCGGGTCGAGCTTGCCGTCGCGCGCCATCTTGGTCAGGTCGCGCGAGTACTTGTCGAGTTCTGGCGTGTTGGTCGGCGTCTCAGCGCGTCCATCCTCGGCGCCCTTGCCGACCACCTTGCTGACCTGTTGGCGCAGCGCCTGCGGCGTCAGGCCGTAGCGGCGCAGCAGGTTGGCGGCCAGCCCTTCTCCTTCCTCGGCCAGACCGATCAGGAAATGCTCTGGACCGACATAAGAATGGCCGAGTTCATTGGAGGCCACGAAGGCGCGGCTGAGCGCATCCTTCACGCGCGGCGACACGCCGATCTCGCCCTCGAAGGGCTTGTCCCCGCGCTTGGCCTCAGACTCAATCTGCCGCTTGAGGTCATCGACCTTGATCTTGAACTGACCCAGGATGGTCTTGACCACGTCGCTGTCGGCCAGCGCCAGCAGCAGATGTTCGGTATCCACCTCGGAGCGGCCAAATTCGGCAGCGTGTTTGGCGGCCTCCTGCAACAAGGCTTCCGACTGTTCGCTGATGCGGCTGGCCAGCCCACTGCCGCGACGGCGCGGCGCACCCGAACCTGCGGCGGCGGGCTCGCCAAACGAGGCATCGACCACGTCATCGGTATCGGCGGCAACTGGCGTCGCGTCGTCGCCGATGCGGAAGAAGTCACTGCCGAGGAAGTCCTCGAACAGGCCACTGCGCGAACCGAACAAGGCTTCCAGCGGCGAAACGGTGCGCTTTTGCTGGCGCACTAATTGCCGGTAATGGTCGTCGCACAACAGCATGGTGCTGTGACGACCGTTGAGATTGGCTTCCACCCGCACGGTGGCGGGTTGGCCGCAGACCTGGCATTGTTTTCTGGCCATGCTGATGCTCCTGAGAAGGTTGACAAGGTTGAGGCGACGAGGCATCGCGAGCCGCGACACCTCGTCTCGGGCCGGGTTTTTCTTGTGACGAACGAGCCGGCGACGTCAGCCGTTGATCGGGATCGAGCGTCCCTGCTTCGGCGCACTGACCTCGCGCTTGTCGATCGTGACCGTGAGCACCCCGTTCTTGAACGATGCCTTGATCGAATCCTGGTTGGCGTCGTCAGGCAGGTTCAAGGCACGCTGAAAGCTGCCGTAGGAGCGCTCCACACGGTGGAAGCCACCTTCCTTCTTCTCCTGTTCCTGGCGCTTCTCGCCACGCACCATCAGCACGTCGTTGTCGAGGGTGATCTGGATGTCCTTCTCCTCGACACCGGGCACTTCCAGGGCAATCTTGTACTGCTTGTCGGTTTCCTGGATGTCCAGGGCCGGCTTCAGCATGCCCGACCAATCGGATGGCCACTGCGGCATGTTCAACGCCGGAAAACCGAAGCCCCGGAATGCGTCATCGAACAGCCGGTCGATTTCCCGATGCAGTTGCAGGATCGGGCTGACTGGCCCGCTCGCCGCTGGCAGGTCATTGCGCTGCACCGGCAGGGAAGAGGCGGTCTGCTGCTCTTGCTGCTCGTTCTTGAACCAGTTCCAGGGAGCCAACTTCTTGAAATCGATGTCCATGTCATACCTCCAGAAAAATTGGAAAACGAGTTACTCAAGCCCTTTGCCTGCTGCGACGGGCAGTGCGCCCAGGCGACACGGGCTGCTCGGATGACTTCTGCTGTTCACGCTTGCGCATCACCTCCTTCTTTGCTCCGGCTCGGGTCTGATCATTGAGCCACTGATCGATTTCACTTTGACGAAACCGCCACGTCCCGACCACCTTGAAAGCCGGAATTTCCCCGTGCGCGGCGAGCCGATAAAGCGTCCGCTTGCCGACTTTCAAGTACGCAGCCAATTCATCGAGCGTGAAAATCACCTGTAGGTGCGCTTTCATCTCACCCTCTCCAATCGCGTCGCTTTGCGGTTCCGGCCAAGGAAATCCTTGCAATACTTTGTAAAATATTAGACCTAACATGACAAACTTCAAGAGTCAATTTACAGCGTTCTCCCGCCTCATTGATGCAGGTCAACTGCTCAGGCAAGGCGCAGGGGGGCGGCCTGATCAGGCAATGGACAGCGCCTGGCTCGTCAGCCTGCGTGTGCCACAGGCGCCTCGATCAAACACCGATCCTCACGTTGTAGCCGAGTGTCCGCAGCCCCTTGCTCGTCTGCATGTTCCTTTGCGGAAACTCGTCTGGGCGCGCCCAGACGACGATTTCCCCGAGGCTGCTCAGGCCAACTTGCGGAATTGCCCAGTCGCCGCTGCGGATCGCGTTCCAGAGTCGGGCTGAAACACTTCCGTTGCCCCAGACAACGTAGTTCAACAGTATCCGTCCGGCCAACACACCTTCCCGACACCGCCGCCGAAGGCCATGGCCCATCAAGCGGATTTTCCGTGCGCCCTCAGCGCCGTACCTACAGCAAATCTTTCAAGGCCCAGGTCATTCAGGAGTGTTCTGAACACGGTGCCTCCATCGCAAACATCGCCTTGGGCTACAGCCTCAATGCCAACCTCGTCCACAAATGGATTCGCCTGCTTACCCAGAAAACCACGGCTATCCAGCCAGCGTTCATCCCGTTGCCTTCTCAAATGCTCGGCGCGGGTTCGCATGCTCAAGCGCGCTGCTGCGATCATGAGTTTGATCCAGTCGGCCCGTAATAATGGGCACGATCCGTATGCCTATCTCAAGGATGTGCTGACACGGTTGCCGACGCAGCGGGCGAGTGAGATTGCAGAGCTGCTGCCGCATAGGTGGCATCCGGCATAGTCGCGCAAGACGGTTTGCCCGCACGCTTACGTTCAACAGCTCAAGCACCGTCCGCCCTTCGCGGGATCGTTGCCGCCAGAGCCACACGCCGAACTTTTCCACCTTGTCGTCGCCGGCCTGCGGTCAGTCAGGCAAGCCCAGGTGCTCCTTTTCCTGCTTGATCGCGTGGTCTCGGATCGCGTGCACCCGGGAAACGGCATCACGAACTGCCACCATCTCTTAGCTTGGCGGGGGCAAGCCAGCCGGGATGCCCGGACGGTTACGCTGGTCCGCGCCCAGTTGCAGCACCAAGGTCGGCCGCAGTGATGAAGCGGGTCTTGATGCCGCACTGCGCCGCCCGATAGCGCAGTGCGATGGCCAGATGCGTCTTGCCGACTCCCAAGGGGCCTATATCGCCTTGGCATGGCTCCGGGCAGTTTCGGGGAGGCTGCACGCAGTGCGCGACAAGATGTATCGCAGCCGAACTGCGGTGTATTCTGCAATCAGCCTAGGGCCGCGTGTATCCGCTACTTCCGGTCGAACACCCGGGCATGGTTGGCCCCAGATGAGCTTTCTTTCGGGTGATGCACAGAGTGCAAAGGCTCACAGTACTTCGCCATGGCGCCTGGCCAACGCAACGAGCCTTTCACTGTCTCCCTCAAGATCCTGTCTATGCATTTTCCTGCCTCAACACCTACTTTGAAGCCCATGATCCGCGTTGACATGGTCTTCCGGTTGTCTGAGGTATCTATTTCTAGAAGGTAGCGTTGATCGCCGTTTTGCAGCTTGAACCTTGTCAGCAGATAACAGCGTGATTTTTTGTGATCAATCATGTGGTAGCTGCAACGTGGAACGGGCGGCAGAGGCCTCACTTCCAGTGCTACCAGCGCAACTCCAGACTCTTGGGTGATTTGTTCAAGAATCTCTCGGAGCAGCGAGAAGCGATCTGCAAGCCGTTCATGCTCGTCCCCATCACCCTCTCCCTCACCCAATTGTTGGAATTCTCCTGACGCTATGCTGCCCTCGCTCACAGGATCAGCCACGCCGGAGAGTTGGATTTCTCTGCTCGGGCATTGCTCGTCGTCGACCTTCTTGCCATGACCGTTGGCACGATCCCCGTTGTAGGCGATCTTGGTGCGCAGCTGAGCATCAAACGTGACTCCCTCAACGGGCAGATGAATCAACCTCTGCTCCTTGGCAGCAGTCGGCTCTTCGTCAGCATCCACCTCCAACTCCAACTCTTTCGCTCCCGATGGCACGGATACACAGCCTGTGTTCTCTCCCCTGACGGGTAACTTGAGAGCAGGGTGACGGAAAAAAATATCACCTCGATGGCTAAACCGGAGCTCCTGAAGCTTTTCGATCTCCCAGACCAGCAATTCGTTGCTTTCCGGATCAAAGGGGCCTCGCACATCCATGGTGGTACCCGCAAGGGAAGTGGGTGCCTGAAAGTCGAACTGCCACCTGGCATACGCCGACTCTTGCAGTACCCGCTCTTGCCTTTGATTGAGGCTTTGCCAGATTGACTCGAAGGATCGCCTCACATCCTGATTCAGCAGCAGCCAACTGAAATGGTCTCTGTATCCCTTGATTTTGAGAAGTATAGTGGTCAACTAAAACTGGCCACCGCTTTAGAGTTTTTCCTGAACCGCCCCGGGTTTCCTGGAGAGTGTTTTATCTGTGAACTCAGGCTGCCAGATCATCGTTTCCGATGGAAGCATAATAAGCTTTTTCTGCTTCTGCCGGTGGGATATGGCCCAGCCTTTCCAGCAATCGTCGATTGTTATACCAGTCCACCCACGTGAGTGTGGTCAGCTCCACTTCTGTCCGGTTTTTCCAGCTCTTACGGTGTATTACCTCCGCTTTGTAAAGGCCATTGATGCTCTCCGCCATCGCGTTGTCATACGAGTCACCAGTACTTCCTGTTGATGCCAGTAATCCGGCTTCCTTAAGCCGCTGTGTGTAGGCCAGCGATACATACTGAGAACCTTTATCACTGTGATGGACTGTGCCGGACGGTCGACGGGCCCATAACGCCTGCTCCAGTGCATCCAGCACGAATGTCGTTTCCATGGACGATGAGACCCGCCACCCCACGATGTATCCAGCAAACACATCAATGATGAACGCCACATAGACGAAGCCCTGCCATGTGCTGAGTAGAGTAAGAGGCAGGG
>NZ_JADDTS010000037.1:61146-184687 GCF_015159675.1 Enterobacter cloacae complex sp. S2 | reverse complement strand
AAAGCAACTTTATTGCTTCTGCATAAAAAAATTACTGGGGATCCCTCAGCCCCGTGGGAGAGGGTTAGGTGAGGGCATCAGGCCGCACTGATGCCTCCTCCCCCGTCCTCCTCCCCCAATAAATCCCATCATGGTGAGCTATCCTTAACAACCCTGTGGCAAGGTGACGTCAATTTCATCAAAGGGGATTCGTGATGTTAAACGCCTGGCACCTTCCGGTTGCCCCATTTGTTAAGCAAAACAAAGACAACCTTGTGATTACGCTCTGGCTGGCAGGGGAAAATCAGCCTGAACGTGTGACCCTGCGCGCCGAAGTGGATAACGAAGAGACATCGCTGAAAATGCACAAGGTGCGCAGCCAGCCTCAGCCGGGTATTACGGCGTGGCGGGCGAATATCGATTTGCGCAGCGGACAGCCGCGTCGCCGCTACGGCTTCAAGCTGCTGTGGAACAACCGCCAGCTGTGGTTTACCCCGCAGGGCTTCAGCCGTTTCCCTCCGGCCAGGCTGGAGCAGTTTGCCGTGGATCACCCGGATAACGGCCCGCAGTGGGTTAACGATCAGGTCTTTTACCAGATTTTCCCGGACCGCTTTGCGCGCAGTGAAAAGCGCACCGCCGATCAGGACAAGGTTTATTACCATCATGCGGTCGGTCACGACATCATTCTGAAAAAATGGGACGAGCCGCTGACCGCCCAGGCGGGGGGATCGACCTTTTACGGCGGCGATCTCGACGGTATCAGCGAAAAACTGCCATACCTGAAAAAGCTCGGCGTGACGGCGCTGTACCTGAACCCGGTGTTTAAAGCGCCAAGCGTTCACAAATACGATACGCAGGACTACCGCCACGTTGACGAGCAGTTTGGCGGTGACGAGGCGCTGCTGCGGCTGCGCCACAACACGCAAAAAGAGGGTATGCGCCTGATCCTTGATGGCGTGTTCAATCACAGCGGTGATTCTCATGCGTGGTTCGACCGTCACAATCAGTCGATGGGCGGCGCATGCCATAATCCGGACTCCCCCCAGCGTGACTGGTACAGTTTTGACGAGAATGGCCGCGCCCTGGACTGGCTGGGCTACCCGAGTCTGCCGAAGCTCGATTTCCAGTCGTCAACGCTTGTGAATGAAATCTACGGCGGCGAAGACAGCATCGTGCGCCACTGGCTGAAAGCGCCGTGGAATATGGACGGCTGGCGGCTGGACGTGGTGCATATGCTGGGTGAAGCAGGCGGGGCGCGGAATAACCTTCAGCATGTCGCCGCCATTACCCGGTCGGCAAAAGCGGCCCGGTCGGAAGCATTCGTCTTCGGGGAGCACTTTGGCGACGCGCGTCAGTGGTTGCAGGCAGATGCAGAAGACGCGTCGATGAATTATCGCGGCTTCACCTTCCCGCTGTGGGGCTTCCTCGCTAACACCGATATCTCTTACGATCCGCAGCATATTGACGCCGAAACCTGCATGGCGTGGATGGAGAACTATCGCGCTGGCCTGTCTCATCAGCAGCAGCTTCGGATGTTTAACCAGCTCGACAGCCACGATACCGCGCGCTTTAAATCGCTGCTGGGTAAAGATGTGGCGCGTCTGCCGCTGGCGGTGACCTGGCTTTTCACCTGGCCGGGCGTGCCGTGCATCTATTACGGAGATGAAGTGGGGCTGGACGGTAACAACGATCCGTTCTGCCGCAAAACCTTCCCATGGGAGCCTGAAAAGCAGGATCAGGATCTGTTCAGCCTGTACCAGCGTATGGCGACACTACGCAAGCAGAGCCAGGCCCTGCGCTACGGGGGCTGTCAGGTGATGTACGCCCAAGATAATGTGGTGGTGTTTGTCCGCGTCTACAACCAGCAGCGCGTGCTGGTGGCGATCAACCGGGGCGAGGCGTGTGAAGTGGTGCTGGAAGATTCACCGCTGCTGGCCGGTAAAACGTGGAAGAGCAAAGAGGGGAAAGCGACGTTACAGGAGAACGTGCTCATGCTGCCGGCGATCTCCGCTACGGTCTGGTTCGGCAGCTAAGCGCAGGCAGCATGGTTTTCACCTTTTAGATGGCGCAAATGCAACTATTTGTGTCAATCTTAACGGATCTTTTACGGTGAAGGTGGAAACATGGACGAGCTTTACATCCTTGGCTGTTTGTTCCTGGTTTTTGCGCTGGTCGTGGCCCCCGTGCTTGCGGTGATAGGCTTTAATCGAAGCACGGCGGCGCGGCAGGAGATCGCCCGGCTTCGCCAGCGCATTGAGGCGCTTGAGCAGCACGGTGTAGCTGAGAAAGCGCCGGAGCCGGTGCAGACCGCCGCGCCAGTGGAGACACCAGCGCCGGTGCCAGAGGCCGTTAACGCACCTGTCGATCCCTGGCGTCCCGAACCGCCCGTCACTGAAGCAGAACCTGCGCCTGTCCCGGCGGCAAAACGGCCTTCCGCCTTTGGCGGCATCCTGTCCTCGCTGACGCGCTGGTTTATGCAGGGCAATCCGCTGGCAAAACTGGGGATTGTACTGCTCTTCCTCGGCCTCTCTTTCCTGCTGCGCTATACCGTTGAACATTCACTGTTTCCGCTTGAGCTGCGTCTTGCCGCCACGGCGCTGTTTGCCATGGTTCTGCTGGCCGTTGGATGGCGGCTGCGGCACAGGCAGCGGATCTACGCGCTGATCCTCCAGGGCGGGGCGACCGGCGTGCTTTACCTGACCGTCTTTGGCGCATTCCGGCTGTGGCAGATGCTGCCGATGACGCTGGCGTTTGCGCTGCTGGTGGTGATTTGCGCGGCGAGCGTCGGGCTGGCCGTGCTGCAAAAGGCGCTGAGCATTGCCATGCTGGCGAGCCTCGGCGGATATCTTGCGCCGCTGCTCCTGTCTACCGGGGGCGGTAGCTTTGTGGCGCTGTTCTCCTTCTATCTTCTGCTCTCCATCGGCATTCTCGTCATCAGCATCTGGCAGCACTGGCGCGAGCTCAACCTGCTCGGGCTGCTCTTCACGTTTGGCGTTGGCGGAGTGTGGGGGCTGAGCGACTACCAGCCTGAAAACTATGTTATCTGTCAGCTGTTCCTGATTGCCAATACGCTTATTTTTGGCGTGTTTAGCGTAGCGCTGTCGCTGCGGGCGCAGGAAAAAGGTAAACAGATTATTGACGGCGTACTGCTGTTTGCTCCGCCGCTGATTGGTTTTGGGATGCAGTACGGCATGACGTCTCACTGGACGTACGGCCCGGCGCTCAGCGCGCTGGGCTATGGTGCGTTTTATCTCTCACTGGCGTTTCTCGCACTGCGACGCTATCCGTCTGTCGGGCGGCCACTGATTATGGCGGCGCTGGCGATCGGCGGCGGGTTTGCCACGCTTGCCATTCCGCTGGCGCTTTCAGCGCGCTGGACGGCGATGGCCTGGGCGCTGGAAGGGCTGGGTATTCTCTGGCTGGGCGTGCAACAGCAGCAGCGGCGCATGAGCTATAGCGGGACGGCGCTGCTGGTGCTGGCGCTCGGCAGCGCGATATGGGCGCAGATGGACGGCGTCACCTCCCTGAGCCTGCTGCTTATTTTCGCAGTGCTCAGTCTTTGCTGGCTGGCTGCAGCCTGGCTGTGGCGAAAACTCTCTCTGCCGGGCAGTTGGGCGCTGCTGGTCGGTGGGCTGCTGTTCTGGTTAGTGGCGCAACTTGGTGCGTCGCAACTGATCCTCAAGACAGAATTATCGGTTCTTGCGGGCGTGCTGGCGCTGACGGCGGTGTCGGCCTGGGGATGGCGGCAGGCTGCCGCTCGTCTGGCATGGCGGGAGCTGGATGCCAGCAAATGGCTGCTGTGGCCGGTGATGCTGCTGATGGTGCTTTATCAGGTCTGGCAACAGCAGATCCTGGCAGCCGGCTGGGCAAATCTGGCCTGGTCTATTGCGCTGCCTGCCGCCCTGATGATGCTGCGGCGCGACGAAGATAAACTTCTTCCGCGCATCGCAATGGGGCTGCATCTGTCGCTGTTGTGGATGATTTTACTTGCCATGGCCGCCGAGCTTTACTGGTTTGCCCGCTCCCTGCCATGGGGCATGGCGGCCTGGGGAAGCGGCATTGCGATGGCTGTCGGCGGTGGGGTGATTATGGCGCTCTCCGCGGCCGTACGGCGTCGCGGGTGGCCGTTCCGGGTATGGCCTGCGCTCTACGCCTGCCTTGCCGTGATCCCTGTGGTTGTGGCGCTGGTGGTATTGCTGGTCGTGACTAATTTCCAGGACGGGGTAGTCTATCGACAGACCTGGCTGCCGCTGGTGAACCCGCTTGAGGAAGGGGCGGCGTTCGCGCTGCTGGGGCTGGTGGTGTTTTATCGGGCAGTGGATCGCCACTATCCGGCATCGCTTGCTCAGTCCCGACCGTGGCCCGCCGTTGTGCTGATGGCGCTTGGCTTCTGGTGGCTCAACGGCGCGCTGCTGCGCGCGCTGGCGTGGTACGGCGAGGTGGCCTGGAATATGGAGTCGCTGTGGCATTCGCGGCTTATCCAGACCACCTTTGCCCTGTTCTGGATGTTCTGCGCGCTGGTGGTCATGATCCGCGCCACCCGTCAGGCCTCCCGTCAGCAGTGGCTTGCCGGTGCGGTGCTGCTGGGGGTGGTCATGCTCAAACTGATGCTGGTGGACAGCGCGGGCGGTGGCGGCCTGGCGCGTGCTGTCGCGTTTATTGGCGTGGCGATCCTGGTCCTGATTGTGGGCTATTTCTCGCCGCTACCGCCTAAAGCAGGAGAAGAAAAATGAAATGGATGAATGCGGTTGTTTGTGCGGCACTGCTGGCCGTGGCCGGTCCGGCATTCAGCGAGGGCGCGCCGGTGGAATCCCCGCGGGATTATGCCTATGGCCTGTCCCTTGATACCTCTGCCTCTTCGCCGTGGTATCGGGTCATGCTGCCGCTGGCGGTTTATCAGCAGAGCACATCGCCCGATCTGCGCGACGTGCGCGTGTTTAATCAGTCGGGCGAGCCGGTACCGTTCAGCCTGGTTACCACGACGCGTCCGCAGCCAGCACCGACCACCACGGCGCTGCGCCTCTTTGCGCTTAACGCCTCGCCGGGCGGGGAAGAGGGCAGTGGCGATAAAATTATGTTACGTGCCAGAAACGGCGTGGAGATTGTGCTGGAAGGGCAACACGCGGCGGCTGCCGGACAGCATTATCTGCTGACCCTGCCGGAAAACGCGACGGAGGTTCCGCTCTCTCAGCTCCAGCTTTTCTGGGACACGCCGCAGGGCTCGTGGCAGGGGACGGCATCGGTCTATTACAGCGAGGATCTAAAAAACTGGTATACCCTGCGCGAAGAGATGCCCCTGCTGGACGTGATGAGTGGACAGGATCGCCTGAAGCTCGACCGCATCGATACCGATCTGGTGTTATCTCCTGAGGCGAATCGCTATCTGCTGCTGGTGCTGAACACGGGGCGTTCAGCCCTGACGTTAACCGGCGTCAACGCGATTAACGCTCCTGCGCAGCCGGAATCAGAGCACATTAGCCTGGCGGGAGAGGGGGAGCGGCTATCCGATAGCGAAGCCGTGTGGCGCTGGACGCATCCGCAGCCTCTGAGTGCGATAGCCTTCATGCTGAATGGCGACGGCGTTCTCCCGGCAGAAATAGCCTGGCGGGGGGCGGACAAGGATCGGTGGCATACGCTGAAAAAAGAGGTGATCTACCAGCTCGGCGGCAAAACGTCTGAACCTGTTCCGCTCCCGGGCGGGCTGGTCGAGGCGGTAAAAATCAAGACCTACAATGCGCGTTTGCCAGAGAACCTGCCGGGCGTGATCGGGCAACGCGTGCGCTATGATCTGGTGTTCAACGCGCAGGGAAAGGGGCCGTATCTGCTTGCGTGGGGGAACGGGGCTGCGAAACCGGCAAGCGTGGAGACGGATATGCTGATCCCGACCGAACTGCGTAAAACCTACGCTCTGGCAGCCCTGCCGATGGCGGATACGCTGGAACCTGTCCCGCTGGGCGGCGAGGCGCGTTTAACCGCGACGTCTGCGGCTGAGCAGGAAAGCAGAATGAAAACGCTGATGGTCTGGGGCGTACTGATCGTCGGGGTGATGGTGCTTGCGGGTATGGCATGGCGCATCTGGCGCGAGGTAAAAAAAGACGGCGCAGCATAAGCCATAAAAAAACCCGCGTAGTCGCGGGTTTTTCGTAAACCGTGCCGATTACAGGCTGGATACGTTCTCAGACAGGTATTTAGCTACGCCGTCTGGGGAAGCCGCCATACCTTCTTTACCTTTTTCCCACTGAGCCGGGCACACTTCACCGTGCTCTTCGTGGAACTGGAGCGCGTCAACCATGCGCAGCATTTCGTCGATGTTACGACCCAGCGGCAGATCGTTCACAACCTGGTGACGAACGATGCCGTTCGCGTCGATCAGGAAAGAACCACGCAGCGCAACGCCAGCGTCCGGATGTTCGATACCGTAAGCCTGCTGGATTTCGCGTTTGATGTCCGCAACCATCGCGTATTTCACCGCACCGATGCCGCCGTTTTCGACAGGGGTGTTACGCCATGCGTTGTGTACAAATTCAGAGTCGAAGGAGACGCCAACCACTTCCACGCCACGCTTCTGGAATTCTTCGTAACGTTTGTCGAACGCGATCAGCTCAGACGGGCAAACGAAAGTGAAGTCCATTGGCCAGAAGAACAGAACGGTCGCTTTACCGTTGGTGTGCTGTTTGAAGTTGAAGTTTTCAACGATTTCACCGTTGCCCAGAACGGCGGCAGCTGTAAAATCCGGAGCCGGACGAGTTACCAGAACCATATGATTCTCCTGTAGATACTAAGGTTATTTGGAACGCAACGCGGGCCAGTATAGAGGCAGCGCGGGAATAAGACAAAGAGGTGGTAACAATCGTTCCACCAGCTTTTACCTATCAATCGAACCGGCATCACAGTTCTTTATTTTTCGCCTGCGCCATCATGCGCGGGTAGAACTGCCAGAAGCGCGTTTCCAGCGCGTCATAATGTTTGTCCAGGTCGTGCCAGGAGTCGCGCAGCGCGTCCAGACGCGGTCGACGGCTGGCCATGCCGTTGAGCACGTTCTGAATGAAATCCATCTCGCGGTAACGCTCCAGCCAGCGTTCAGACCACAGATAGTTATTCAGATTCACAAAGCGCGGTGGGGAGTCCGGCAAAATGATCGACACCTGCGCGTGGGCGTAGCGCACAAACTCAGGCAGCGACATATCAGGCGACAGCTGGGACCAGTGGCGCGACAGGAAATGATCCCACATGACGTCGAGCGTGATCGGCGCCACGCGTCGCGTTTCGGGGCGGAACCAGGCTTTGGCTTCCGTCACTTCCGGCAGGTTATCGGTCAGCACGTCGATGCGGCGGTGCATAAAAATCCCGTCGATAACCTCGGGGGAATAATCTTCCGCGGGGTTGCCGCGTACGAAATCGGCCAGCAAATTGCCGGAGAGGGAGCTGTCCGCGAGGTGAGCGAGATGCAGGTGAGCGAGAAAATTCATGCGTTTTATTTGTCCGGTGGCGGCTAGTTGTTGCAGCAAATGGGTGGGAGCACTAGACTATGCCGCCTGTTTTTAAGTCACGAGTATACGTCATGCGCGTCGCCGATTTCTCCTTTGAACTACCTGAATCCCTGATTGCTCACTACCCCATGCCTGAGCGTAGCAGCTGTCGCTTGCTGTCACTGGACGGGCCAACGGGCGCGCTGACGCACGGTACTTTCACCGATCTGCTCGACAAGCTCAACCCTGGCGATCTGCTGGTCTTTAACAATACCCGCGTGATCCCTGCGCGTCTGTTTGGCCGTAAAGCCAGCGGCGGCAAGATTGAGGTGCTGGTCGAACGTATGCTCGATGATAAACGTATTCTGGCACATATTCGCGCATCCAAAGCGCCGAAGCCGGGCGCTGAACTGCTGCTGGGTGATGACGAGAGCATCAAAGCGACAATGACCGCGCGTCACGACGCGCTGTTCGAGGTGGAGTTTAACGACGAGCGCACGGTGCTGGATATCCTCAACGCCATCGGCCACATGCCGCTGCCGCCGTACATTGAACGCCCGGATGAAGAAGCCGACCGCGAGCTGTATCAGACCGTCTACAGCCAGAAGCCTGGCGCAGTGGCGGCGCCAACGGCGGGCCTGCACTTTGATGAACCGCTGCTGGAAAAGTTGCGCGCCAAGGGTATTGAGATGGCCTTCGTGACGCTGCACGTCGGCGCGGGGACGTTCCAGCCGGTGCGCGTGGACAGCATCGAAGACC
Source organism: Enterobacter cloacae complex sp. S2 (assembly GCF_015159675.1). Taxonomy (NCBI): domain Bacteria; kingdom Pseudomonadati; phylum Pseudomonadota; class Gammaproteobacteria; order Enterobacterales; family Enterobacteriaceae; genus Enterobacter; species Enterobacter cloacae complex sp. S2. The sequence goes on along the minus strand of NZ_JADDTS010000037.1, from coordinate 176,480 downwards.
ACATCATGCACTCTGAGTATGCCGAAGTGCCGCAGGAGGTGGTTGATGCGGTGCTGGCGGCGAAAGCGCGCGGTAGCCGCGTCGTGGCCGTCGGTACAACGTCGGTACGTTCCCTTGAGAGCGCTGCGCAGGCCGCGAAAAAAGAGCTGATTGAGCCCTTCTTTGGCGATACGCAGATCTTTATCTACCCGGGCTATCAGTACAAAGTCATTGATGCGCTGGTGACCAACTTCCATCTGCCTGAATCGACGCTGATTATGCTGGTCTCCGCGTTTGCGGGGTATCAGCATACGATGAACGCCTACAAGTCTGCGGTAGAACAAAAATATCGCTTTTTTAGCTACGGTGACGCGATGTTTATCACGTACAATCCGCAGGCTTTGAATGAGCGTGTCGGGGAATAAGTCTGCGGCACCGTGTTACAACGTTGGACTGTTTTTCTGACGTCGGAGAAAAAATGAAATTTGAACTCGATACCACCGATGGCCGCGCGCGTCGCGGTCGCCTGGTGTTTGATCGCGGCGTGGTAGAAACCCCCGCGTTTATGCCTGTGGGCACGTACGGCACCGTAAAAGGAATGACGCCGGAAGAAGTTGAAGCCACTGGCGCACAGATTATTCTCGGCAACACCTTCCACCTGTGGCTGCGTCCAGGCCAGGAGATCATGAAGCTCCACGGCGATCTGCACGACTTCATGCAGTGGAAAGGCCCCATCCTCACCGACTCCGGCGGTTTCCAGGTCTTCAGCCTGGGCGATATCCGTAAGATCACCGAGCAGGGCGTACACTTCCGTAACCCGATCAACGGCGATCCAATCTTCCTCGATCCGGAAAAGTCTATGGAGATTCAGTACGATCTCGGTTCCGATATCGTGATGATCTTCGACGAATGTACGCCATACCCGGCGGACTGGGACTATGCCAAACGTTCCATGGAGATGTCCCTGCGTTGGGCGAAGCGTAGCCGCGACCGTTTTGACTCCCTGCAAAACAAAAATGCGCTGTTCGGCATTATCCAGGGCAGCGTTTACGAAGATTTACGCGATATCTCGGTTAAAGGTCTGGTAGAGATAGGCTTTGATGGCTACGCTGTCGGCGGTTTGGCTGTGGGTGAGCCGAAGGAAGATATGCACCGTATTCTGGAGCATGTCTGCCCGCAAATCCCGGCGGATAAACCACGATACCTGATGGGTGTGGGTAAACCAGAAGATCTGGTGGAAGGCGTACGTCGCGGCATTGATATGTTCGACTGCGTTATGCCAACCCGAAACGCACGTAACGGTCATCTGTTCGTTACCGATGGCGTGGTGAAAATCCGTAACGCGAAGCATAAGAGTGACACCAGCCCGCTCGATTCCGAGTGCGATTGCTATACCTGTCGCAATTATTCTCGCGCGTATCTGCATCATCTCGATCGTTGCAACGAGATTTTGGGGGCGCGTCTCAATACCATTCATAATCTTCGTTATTATCAGCGCTTAATGGCTGGTTTACGTAAGGCTATCGAAGAGGGTAAATTAGAGAGCTTCGTGACCGATTTCTACCAACGTCAGGGGCGGGATGTTCCACCGTTGAACGTTGATTAATTTTAATAATGAGGGAATTTGAATGAGCTTTTTTATTTCTGATGCGGTAGCAGCAACGGGTGCACCAGCGCAGGGCAGCCCGATGTCTCTGATTCTGATGCTGGTTGTGTTCGGTCTGATCTTCTACTTCATGATCCTGCGTCCACAGCAGAAGCGTACTAAAGAGCACAAAAACCTGATGAACTCCATCGCGAAGGGCGATGAAGTCCTGACCAATGGTGGCCTGGTGGGTCGCGTAACCAAAGTAGCGGAAAACGGCTACATTGCTATCGCCCTGAACGACACCACTGAAGTGGTTATCAAACGTGACTTCGTAGCTGCCGTTCTGCCGAAAGGCACCATGAAGGCGCTGTAATCCCAACTTTTCCCAAAGGGAACTGCCGTGTTAAACCGTTATCCTTTGTGGAAGTACATCATGCTGGTCGTCGTGATTATCGTCGGCCTGCTGTACGCGCTTCCCAACCTGTATGGTGAGGATCCGGCCGTTCAAATCACTGGCGCGCGCGGTGTCGCCGCCAGTGAGCAAACGCTGATCCAGGTCCAGAAAACGTTACAAGAAGAAAAAATTACCGCTAAGTCTGTGGCACTGGAAGAGGGCGCAATTCTTGCTCGCTTCGACACCACCGACACGCAGCTCCGCGCACGTGAAGCGCTGATGGGCGTGCTGGGTGATAAATATGTCGTGGCGCTTAACCTTGCTCCTGCAACCCCACGCTGGCTGGCTGCGCTGAACGCAGAGCCAATGAAACTGGGTCTTGACCTGCGTGGCGGCGTTCACTTCCTGATGGAAGTGGATATGGATACCGCGCTCGGCAAGCTACAGGAACAGAATATCGACAGCCTGCGCAGCGATCTGCGCGATAAAGGCATTCCGTACACCACCGTACGTAAAGAAGATAACTACGGCATGAGCATCACGTTCCGCGACAGCGCGGCACGCGATCAGGCTGTGACCTATCTGTCTCAACGTCACCGCGATCTGGTGATCACCTCTCAGGGCAGCAATCAGCTGCGTGCGGTAATGACCGACGCGCGTCTGAGTGAAGCACGTGAGTACGCCGTTCAGCAGAACATTAACATTCTGCGTAACCGTGTAAACCAGCTGGGCGTGGCTGAACCACTTGTACAGCGTCAGGGTGCTGACCGTATCGTGGTCGAACTGCCAGGTATCCAGGATACCGCCCGTGCGAAAGAGATTCTGGGCGCGACGGCGACTCTGGAGTTCCGTCTGGTTAACGCCAACGTTGACCAGGCTGCTGCGGCTTCAGGCCGTGTGCCGGGCGATTCCGAAGTGAAACAGACCCGCGAAGGCCAGCCGGTTGTGCTGTACAAACGCGTGATCCTGACCGGTGACCATATCACCGACTCCACTTCAAGCCAGGATGAGTACAACCAGCCGCAGGTTAACATCTCGCTGGACAGCGCAGGTGGCAACATCATGTCTAACTTCACCAAGGACAACATCGGCAAGCCGATGGCGACCCTGTTCGTGGAGTACAAAGACAGCGGTAAGAAAGATGCCAATGGCCGTGCCGTGCTGGTGAAAGAGGAAGAGGTGATTAACATCGCCAACATCCAGTCTCGTCTGGGTAACAGCTTCCGTATTACCGGTATCAGCAACCCGAACGAAGCGCGTCAGCTCTCTCTGCTGCTGCGTGCCGGTGCGCTGATTGCGCCAATTCAGATTGTTGAAGAGCGTACCATCGGTCCAACCTTGGGTATGCAGAACATCAAGCAGGGTCTGGAAGCGTGTCTGGCCGGTCTGGCGGTGTCCATCATCTTCATGATCTTCTTCTATAAGAAGTTCGGCCTGATTGCGACCTCCGCGCTGATTGCCAACCTGGTGCTGATCATCGGTATCATGTCCCTGCTGCCGGGGGCGACGCTAACCATGCCGGGTATCGCGGGTATCGTTCTAACCCTTGCGGTGGCGGTCGACGCCAACGTACTGATAAACGAACGTATCAAAGAAGAGCTGAGCAACGGTCGTTCTGTACAGCAGGCGATTGAAGAAGGCTACAAAGGGGCGTTCAGCTCCATCTTCGATGCGAACGTAACAACACTGATTAAGGTTCTTATCCTGTATGCAGTGGGTACTGGCGCGATCAAAGGCTTTGCGATTACTACCGGTATCGGTGTCGCAACGTCGATGTTTACCGCTATTGTCGGCACCCGTGCCATCGTGAACCTGCTGTACGGCGGCAAGCGCGTCAAAAAGCTGTCTATCTGAGGAGTGCGTTGTGGCACAGGAATATACTGTTGAACAATTGAACCACGGCCGTAAAGTCTGGGACTTTATGCGCTGGGACTACTGGGCCTTCGGCATTTCAGGTTTTCTGCTGATCTTGTCCATCGTCATTATGGGCGTGAAAGGCTTTAACTGGGGTCTGGATTTCACCGGTGGTACGGTGATCGAAATTACCCTGGAAAAACCGGTCGATATGGACCAGATGCGTGAGTCTCTGCAAAAAGCGGGCTTTGAAGAGCCGCTGCTACAGAACTTCGGCAGCAGCCGCGACATCATGGTGCGTATGCCGCCGGTACACGATGCCAACGGCAGCCAGGAGCTGGGCAGCAAGGTCGTTCAGGTTATTAACGAAACGACCAGCCAGGATGCAACGGTTAAGCGTATTGAGTTTGTCGGCCCGAGCGTTGGTGCTGACCTGGCACAGACCGGTGCGATGGCGCTACTGGTGGCGCTGATCTCGATTCTGATTTACGTCGGTTTCCGCTTTGAGTGGCGACTGGCGGCAGGCGTGGTTATCGCTCTGGCGCACGACGTGGTGATCACCATGGGCATACTGTCTCTCTTCCACATTGAGATTGACCTGACGATTGTGGCATCCCTGATGTCCGTTATCGGTTACTCACTGAACGACAGTATCGTGGTATCTGACCGTATTCGTGAAAACTTCCGTAAGATCCGTCGCGGCACGCCGTACGAAATCTTTAACGTGTCGTTGACCCAGACGCTGCACCGTACGTTGATCACCTCCGGCACCACCCTGATGGTGATCCTGATGCTGTTCCTGTTCGGTGGCCCGGTGCTGGAAGGCTTCTCGCTGACCATGCTGATCGGTGTGTCTATCGGTACGGCCTCGTCTATCTACGTCGCGTCCGCGCTGGCGCTGAAGCTGGGCATGAAGCGCGAGCATCTGATCCAGCAGAAAGTCGAGAAAGAAGGGGCGGATCAGCCGTCCATTCTGCCGTAAGAGTCTTATGCGGTATCGAAATCCCGGCCTGCTGGCCGGGATTTTTTTTGTCTATTCCTGACAGTATGCATATCGCTGCTTCCGGCTCGACAGGTGCCTCAATATTGTGCAGACGGAGAGACGCTTTAGCGAAAGTGCGGACAGAGCTCTGGCAGATTTTTTGCGGAAGGTGAAGCAGTAAAAAGCCGGGTGGCGTCTACGCCTTACCCGGCCTACATTCGGATCGTAGGCCCGGCAAGCGCAGCGCCACCGGGCGAAGTCCGCACAGGTTAGAAGTTGTAACCCACGACCAGGTAACCACCCCAACCGGTAGAGCGAACGCTGAAGTCGCCGTTGCCGAAGTTCAGGCTGGCGTCGTCGTTCCACTGGCCACCGTTGTGCCAGTAACGCGCAACAACAGAGTAGTGCCAGTGATCGTAGTTCAGCGCCAGAATGTGGCTGGAGGCGATGGAGTTACTGGTACGAGCATGCTTCCCGTTGTTGTCATAGAAGTTATCGTCGCCCAGGTCTGAACCCCAGTCAAAGTTGGTGAAGCCGATATAGCTCAGGTTACCGCCCCACAGCTGAGTGATTGGCACAAAGTATTTCACTTTGAAACGGTAGCCATCCCACTCGTTCTCATTTGATGCGCCATAGTTCTGCCACTGGTATTTCGCATACACGTTCAGTGACAGGCTCATTGGCAGGCCGGTTTCGATGTCAGTACCCAGACCCATATACCAGGTGCTCTGTTCCTGAGAATCGTTGCGACCCATGTCATAGATGTAGTTGTTCGCGAAGTACCACTCTTTGAACGGACCAAACGCTAGGCTGGTGCCGGTCAGTTTGTCGATAGAGAAACGAGGTTCGATTTCCATGAACAGCGGGGAGCCATTGTTCCAGATACCTTTCGCATCGGAGTTACCGCCGAAGAATACCGGCAGATCGACGTAGCCGTAGAAATCAAACCAGTCTTTTTTAGCGAATGCTTCGTACTCGAGGTAAGTATCGTTGCGGATCTGCGGCCCGAAACGGGTGTGGTAGCTGCCTACCACGTTAACGCTCTGGTGCCACCAGTCGGAGAGATATTGTGGTTTGTCGTTTTCCGCTGCGTTAACAGTGAAAGAGGAGGACAGTGCCAGCACGGCGCCAGCTGCGAGTAATGTTTTTTTCATAATCATGCCACTGATTGAAATTCCCTTCCGGGAGTGAAAAATGCGCGAATTGCGTTTCTAAATATTTCGTGTTTCTGCGGAGCCTATTATAGGAATCCTTGCTCACAAAAATATGTGTTGTTTCACATATCTCTCACATACGTAATCGATTGCGTTCACGTTTGCGTACTTTAAACGGCCGGGATTGTAGCGGCAATCATTTATGTTGCCAATCCATACGAAATGTAAATGTTAGCGGAGTGACATTTCACTCCGCTAGAAGGGCGGGTTATTGCGCGGCAGGTTGAATGTCGTGAATGCGGATAAAACCCAACTGTTCTGGCGTCAGTCCGCTCAGCTGGAGCGGGATATCAACATCGCTCGGTGCCAGCGTGCTGGCGGGGGCGGTGAAGAGCTGATTCTTCACATTCACCTCCTGATAGCTCTCCGTGGTGCCCTGAATCTGGCCCCACTCTACGGTGCCGCTGAAGGCGGGAAGCGGATCGTTGGATTCACCCTGAATGCGTAATGTTGCGCGCGTACCATCGGCATTCGCTGCAACATTCACCAGAGACATCCTTAGCGTGCCAATCTGGCTGTTCAGACGCGCGGGCGTGTTTGCGCCCGGCAATAAATAAACGCCATTGCTGGATTTGGCATTCAGCGCGTTCTGCTGGGTGATCTTCACGGTTTCTTTATTAAGTTTGTCCATCGCCACATTGAGCGTATTCACGCTTTGTTTCATCTCGCGAACTTCACTTTGCTGTGCGCAGGCGCTGAGCGTGAACAGGCTCCCAACCAGCACTATTTTCAGGTAACGTCTTGTCATTGCGTTTAATTCCTTGAAATCACACATTGCTGCAATGGTAGACAGGATAGTGGCGTCAGGCATAGATCCTTTGTCTCAAAAAGCTCTTCCTTTGTTGTCGGGCCAGTTCAGGGTAAAATAGAAATCAGTTAACCAGATAACAGGGACATCGTATGCATTGCCCATTTTGCTCCGCTGTGGATACCAAAGTCATCGACTCACGTCTTGTAGGCGAAGGGTCTTCCGTGCGTCGTCGTCGGCAGTGTCTGGTGTGTAACGAGCGTTTTACCACCTTCGAGGTGGCAGAGCTGGTAATGCCGCGCGTGGTAAAAAGTAACGATGTGCGCGAACCGTTCAATGAAGAAAAACTGCGTAGCGGGATGCTCAAGGCGCTGGAAAAACGGCCCGTCAGCTCCGATGACGTCGAAATGGCGTTAAATCATATTAAATCTTATCTGCGGGGGCTAGGTGAGCGCGAAGTGCCGAGCAAAATGATCGGTAACCTGGTGATGGAACAGCTGAAAAAGCTCGATAAAGTCGCCTATATTCGCTTCGCCTCCGTTTACCGCAGCTTCGAAGACATTAAAGAGTTTGGCGAAGAGATCGCCCGCTTACAGGATTAAGCCTATGCAGGACGAGATGTACATGGCGAGAGCCATGAAGCTGGCACAGCGCGGTCGGTTTACCACTCACCCTAACCCTAATGTCGGGTGCGTCATTGTTAAAGATGGCGAGATCGTGGGGGAAGGTTTTCACTACCGCGCAGGCGAGCCGCACGCTGAAGTGCATGCCCTGCGCATGGCGGGGGAGAGGGCGCGTGGCGCGACGGCTTACGTGACGCTGGAGCCATGCAGTCATCACGGGCGCACGCCTCCGTGCTGCGAAGCACTGATTGCGGCGGGAGTCTCGCGCGTTGTCGCCGCCATGCAGGATCCTAACCCGCAGGTGGCGGGCCGCGGGCTGTATCGTCTGCAACAGGAAGGGATCGACGTCAGTCACGGCCTGATGATGCAGGATGCCGAAGCCATCAACAAAGGCTTCCTGAAGCGTATGCGCACCGGCTTCCCGTTTATCCAGCTTAAGCTTGGCGCGTCACTGGATGGCCGCACGGCGATGGCGAACGGCGAGAGCCAGTGGATCACCTCGCCACAGGCAAGGCGCGATGTGCAACGTCTGCGCGCACAAAGCCATGCTATTCTCACCAGCAGTGAAACGGTGCTGGCTGACGATCCGGTCCTGACCGTGCGCTGGGATGAGCTGAATGCCGATACCCAGGCGCTCTATCCGCAGGAGAACCTGCGTCAGCCGCTGCGCATTATTATTGATAGCCAGAACCGCGTGACGCCGGAACACCGTATCGTGCAGCAGCCGGGGGAAACCTGGATTGCCCGCACCAAAGAAGATACGCGCGAATGGCCGCAAGGCGTGCGCAGCATTATGGTACCGGAGCACAACGGGCATCTCGATCTGGTGGTGCTGATGATGCTGCTGGGTAAACAGCAGGTCAACAGCATCTGGGTTGAAGCCGGTCCGACGCTCGCCGGCGCGCTGCTCCAGGCAGGGCTGGTGGATGAGCTTCTGGTCTACGTTGCGCCTAAACTGTTAGGTAACGACGCGCGCGGCCTGTTTGTGCTGCCCGGCCTTGAAAAACTGGCCGATGCGCCGCAACTCTCATTCAGCGAGATTCGTCCGGTAGGCCCGGATGTCTGCCTCCATTTAACGACAGCGTAATTGCTCCTGAAATAGGGAAGCAGTGCGCAAAGTATTATGATAAAATCCGCCCCCCTGCGGGGCCAAATGAACCCGTAAAGGAAGAGTATGAACATTATTGAAGCTGCTGTAGCTACCCCGGACGCTCGCGTCGCCATCACCATTGCGCGTTTCAACAACTTCATCAACGACAGCCTGCTGGAAGGTGCGGTTGACGCCCTGAAACGTATCGGCCAGGTTAAAGATGACAACATTACCGTCGTTTGGGTACCAGGTGCTTACGAACTGCCACTGGCAGCGGGCGCGCTGGCGAAAACCGGTAAATACGACGCGGTGATTGCACTGGGTACTGTTATTCGTGGCGGCACTGCGCACTTCGAATACGTTGCGGGCGGTGCAAGCAATGGTCTGGCGCACGTTGCACAGGATGCTGAAATTCCTGTCGCGTTCGGCGTACTGACTACCGAAAGTATTGAACAAGCCATCGAACGTGCTGGCACCAAAGCCGGTAACAAAGGTGCAGAAGCTGCACTGACCGCGCTTGAAATGATCAATGTATTGAAAGCCATCAAGGCCTGATTTTTTTGTAAGGGGAATTCCGTGAAACCTGCTGCTCGTCGCCGCGCCCGTGAATGTGCCGTCCAGGCACTTTACTCCTGGCAGTTGTCCCAGAACGACATCGCTGATGTTGAATACCAGTTCCTGTCAGAACAGGACGTGAAAGACGTTGACGTTCTGTACTTCCGTGAACTGCTGTCGGGAGTGGCGACTAATAGCGCGTATCTCGATGGTCTGATGAAGCCATACCTGTCCCGTCTGCTCGAAGAGCTGGGCCAGGTCGAAAAAGCAGTGTTGCGTATCGCGCTGTTTGAGCTGTCTAAACGTGATGATGTGCCGTACAAAGTGGCCATCAACGAAGCGATCGAACTGGCAAAAACCTTCGGCGCTGAAGACAGCCACAAGTTTGTAAACGGCGTGCTGGATAAAGCCGCACCTGCGATCCGTCCCCACAAAAAGTGATCCGCAAACCGGAGTCTTGCATTGCCTTTTTGGCAGTGCGGCTCCGGTTTTTTCTTTTATTTGCTGAGGCATAACGTATGGCATGCGGCGAATTCTCCCTGATTGCCCGTTATTTCGACCGTGTCAGAACCTCTCGTCTTGATGTTGAAACCGGCATTGGCGATGACTGCGCACTTCTCAATATTCCCGAAAAACAGACGCTGGCAATCAGCACCGACACCTTAGTATGTGGGCGTCACTTCCTGCCCGATATCGATCCTGCCGACCTGGCGTATAAGGCGCTGGCGGTAAACGTTAGCGATCTGGCGGCAATGGGCGCCGACCCGGCCTGGCTGACGCTGGCGCTGACCCTGCCGGAGGTGGATGAAGCCTGGCTTGAAGCCTTCAGCGATGCCCTGTTTGAACAGCTGAATTATTACGATATGCAGCTGATTGGCGGTGATACCACCGCCGGGCCGCTGTCGATGACCCTGGCAATCCACGGCTATGTGCCAGCGGGGCGCGCGCTGAAGCGTTCGGGCGCAAAACCGGGCGACTGGATCTACGTGACCGGTACGCCGGGGGATAGCGCGGCCGGGCTGGCGATCCTTCAGAACCGTTTAGCAGTTGAAGATGCTGACGATGCGGCGTACCTGGTGAAGCGCCACCTGCGGCCCACGCCGCGTATTTTGCACGGTCAGGCGCTGCGCGAGCGGGCCAGTTCTGCTATCGATCTCTCTGACGGGCTGATCTCCGATCTCGGCCATATCCTGAAGGCCAGTGGCGTGGGCGCACGGATCGATCTGGATCTGTTCCCACTGTCAGAGCCGTTGCGTCGCCATGCCGATCCTGAACAGGCGCTGCGCTGGGCACTATCCGGTGGGGAAGATTATGAGCTGTGCTTTACCGTTCCCGAGCTGAATCGCGGGACGCTGGATGTGGCGTTAGCGCATCTGGGGGCGAAATTTACCTGCATCGGGCAGGTGATGCCGGAAAGTGAAGGGCTGCTGTTTGTCCGCGACGGCGCCCCGGTTACGCTTGACTGGAAAGGGTACGATCACTTCGCGTAATTTTGTGCGCTCTGTATTGCCGGGTGGCGCTGCGCTTACCCGGCCTACGGATTTTGTTCCCTGAATTGTTTATTTAAACCCTACCACCGGATGTTGCTGATACGGCGTCTCCAGCTCGGCAATCTGCTCCGGCGTCAACGATAAGTCCACCGCACTCAACAACTCGTCCAGCTGTTCTTCCCGCGATGTGCCCACAATCGGCGCGGCGACACCGCGCTTGCTCAGCAGCCACGCCAGCGCAACCTGTGCGCGCGTTGCACCGATATCGTCGGCGATCCCGGCTAATCGTTCGGCAATCAACGCATCGCTGGCTTCTGTATCGTCATACAGATTTTTACCTACTTCATCCGATACCAGCCGGGCGGTAGTTTCACCCCACGGACGGGTTAACCTTCCGCGCGCCAGCGGGCTCCACGGGATCACCGCCACGCCTTCCTGGTAGCAGAGCGGCAGCATCTCGCGTTCTTCTTCCCGGTAGATCAGGTTGTAGTGATCCTGCATAGTGACAAAACGCGCCCAGCCATGCTGCGCCTGGAGATCGAGCGCCTGAGCAAACTGTGAGGCATGCATGGACGATGCGCCGATGTAGCGCGCTTTACCGGCTTTCACGACGTCGTTCAACGCTTCAAGCGTCTCTTCGATCGGCGTGTTGTAATCCCAGCGGTGAATTTGCAGCAGGTCGACGTAATCCATGTTCAGGCGTCTGAGGCTGTCATCAATGGATCGCAGGATTTGCGTGCGAGAAAGGCCTTCCGCCAGATCGCCTGAGGGGTAATACACCTTGGTGGCGACCACAATCTCATCCCGACGGGCAAAATCTCGCAGGGCGCGGCCCACAATCTCTTCGCTGCTGCCGTCGGAGTAGCTGTTGGCGGTATCGAAGAAGTTGATGCCGCCGTCAATGGCGCGCTTAATGATAGGGCGGCTGCTCTCTTCCGGCAGCGTCCAGGCGTGATTTCCCCGGTCAGGCTCGCCAAACGTCATGCAGCCCAGGCAAAGCCGGGACACCTTGAGGTCTGTTTTTCCTAATGTCGTGTATTGCATGGTTCCGCTCCTGCTGTTTAAACAATACGTTTAAGCATAGCAGGAGCAGAAAAGGGGAGGGATCAGGCCAGCCAGGTGCGGATTTTAGCTTCGATACCGACGGCGTCCAGGCCAATGTCGGCGCGCGCCTCGTCCTGAGTGCCTTGCGGGATGAAGTGGTCCGGCAGGCCGAGATTAAGCACCGGAACGACTTTACGGTTCGCCATCAGCACTTCGTTCACGCCGCTACCCGCGCCACCCATGATGGCGTTCTCTTCCAGCGTGACCAGCACCTCATGGCTTTCCGCCATGCTCAGAATCAGAGATTCATCGAGCGGCTTCACAAATCGCATATCGACGAGCGTCGCATTCAGGGTTTCAGCGACTTTTGCCGCTTCCGGCATCAGCGTACCAAAGTTCAGGATCGCCACTTTTTCACCGCGACGTTTCACCAGACCTTTACCGATATCCAGTTTTTCCAGCGGCCGTAATTCAACGCCAAGGGCATTGCCGCGTGGATAACGTACCGCACAGGGACCGTCCTGATAGTGGTAACCGGTATACAGCATCTGACGACACTCGTTTTCGTCGCTTGGCGTCATGATCACCATGTCCGGGAGGCAGCGCAGGAAGGAGAGGTCAAATGCGCCCTGGTGCGTCTGGCCGTCAGCCCCCACGATGCCCGCACGGTCGATAGCAAACAGCACCGGCAGCTTCTGGATGGCAACGTCATGGATCACCTGATCGTAGGCGCGTTGCAGGAAGGTAGAGTAAATCGCTACCACCGGCTTGTAGCCGCCAATCGCCAGGCCCGCTGCGAAGGTCACCGCGTGCTGCTCGGCAATGGCGACGTCGAAATACTGGTCCGGGTATTTTTTGGAAAACTCGACCATGCCGGAGCCTTCACGCATGGCAGGCGTCACCGCCATCAGCGTGTTGTCTTTCGCCGCCGTTTCGCACAGCCAGTCGCCGAAGATTTTTGAGTAGCTCGGCATCCCGCCGCTGCTTTTCGGCAGACAACCGCTGGTATGGTCGAACTTGGGCACCGCGTGGAAGGTGATCGGATCTTTTTCCGCCGGTTCGTAACCACGCCCTTTTTTGGTCATGATATGCAGGAACTGCGGGCCTTTCAGGTCGCGCATGTTTTTAAGCGTCGTCACCAGACCTAACACATCGTGGCCGTCCACCGGGCCAATATAGTTAAAGCCCAGCTCTTCAAACAGCGTACCCGGCACGACCATGCCTTTGATATGTTCTTCGGTACGCTTAAGCAGCTCTTTGATCGGCGGTACGCCGGAGAAGACTTTTTTACCGCCTTCGCGCAGTGAGGAGTAAAGCTTGCCGGACAGCAGCTGCGCCAGATGGTTATTCAGCGCGCCGACGTTCTCAGAGATCGACATTTCGTTATCGTTGAGGATCACCAGCATGTCCGGTTTGATATCGCCCGCGTGGTTCATGGCCTCAAAAGCCATCCCGGCGGTGATCGCCCCGTCGCCAATCACGCAGACGGTACGGCGTTGTTTATTCTCTTTTTCAGCGGCAACGGCAATCCCGATGCCTGCGGAAATGGAGGTGGAAGAGTGGCCGACGCTTAACACGTCAAACTCGCTCTCGCCGCGCCACGGGAACGGATGCAGGCCGCCTTTCTGGCGAATGGTGCCAATCTTATCGCGACGTCCGGTCAGAATTTTGTGCGGATAGGCCTGGTGGCCAACATCCCAGATCAGCTGATCGAACGGCGTGTTATAGACGTAATGCAACGCCACGGTCAGCTCAACCGTGCCAAGTCCGGAGGCGAAGTGGCCGCTGGAGCGGCTAACGCTGTCGAGCAGGTAGCGACGCAGCTCGTCACACAGCTTCGGCAGACTCTCTTTCGGCAACAGACGTAACTCCTGAGTGGAGTCAACTAACGCCAGTGTCGGGTATTTGGCAATATCAAAACTCATCAAAGGCTCATCGAGATATATAGTTTATTTATTACGCTGGATTATGTAGTCCGCTAGCGCTTCCAGTGCCGAGGTATCCAGCGATTGCGCGGCCAGCTCATTCAGTGACCGGCGGGCATCGTCTATCAGATCCCGGGCTTTACGTTGGGCATGCTCAAGGCCCAACAGGGCGGGGTAGGTACTTTTGCCAAGCTGCTGATCCGCACCCTGACGTTTTCCCAATGTTGCAGTATCGCCCACCACATCCAGAATGTCATCCTGAACCTGGAATGCCAGACCGATACTTTCTGCGTATCTGTCCAGAACCGGCAGGGCTTTACGCCCGCGTTCACCCGCGCTCAGCGCGCCCAGACGAACGGCTGCCCGAATCAGGGCGCCCGTTTTGTGACGGTGGATGCGCTCCAGCTGTTCCAGAGTTACCTGACGACCTTCAGCCTCTAAATCCAGCGCCTGGCCGCCGCACATCCCGGCGACGCCGCTGGCCATTGCCAGTTCGGACACCATTGCCAGACGATCGCGATCGCTCACTTCAACCATCGGCGCATCGCTCAGAATAGAGAACGCCAGGGTTTGCAGCGCATCACCCGCCAGAATGGCATTCGCTTCGCCGAACTTAATGTGGCAGGTCGGCTGACCGCGACGCAGATCGTCATCGTCCATGGCCGGCAAATCATCGTGGATCAGCGAATAGGCGTGGATACACTCCACAGCGGCTGCCGGGGCGTCCAGCGTGTTATCGCTGATACCGAACATATTGCCCGTGGCATACACCAGGAACGGACGCAGGCGTTTACCCCCCAAGAGTGCGCCATAGTGCATGGCTTCAACCAGAGGAGTGTTCTGAAAAGGCTGCGGCTCAATGAAACGGCGCAGCGCGTCGTTGGCGCGGATGACGCGCGCCTGAAGCGCGTTGGAGAAATCCATTTACTCGGCGTCCGGTGTGAATGGCGTGGTTTTAGCGTCTTCGCTGTCGGAAAGCAGGATCTGCACACGCTGCTCGGCCTGCTGGAGTTTTACCTGCCCCTGGCGCGCGAGCTGCACGCCGCGTTCAAATTCGTTGAGCGCGTCTTCCAGCGGGAGATCGCCGCTCTCAAGACGGGTAACGATCTGCTCCAGTTCACTCAGCGCAGTTTCGAAACTGGCCGGTGCGTCGTTTTTCTTCGGCATAGTGAATTGACTCTTAAATTTTTCGCCCTGACATGGTAACGGACTCGGGGCAATTATCAAATAACGCGAGTGGCGCGATGGTGGTATACTTGCGCGCCTGGATGCAGCCACGGGTGTGGGCTGCTGTATCATTTTCCACTACAAGCCTTTATAAGCTTGCCTAAGAAACATTGCCGCCATGAAGTTTATCATTAAATTGTTCCCTGAAATCACCATCAAAAGCCAATCCGTGCGTTTGCGCTTTATTAAAATTCTCACCGGGAACATTCGTAACGTATTAAAACACTACGACGAAACGCTCGCCGTGGTGCGTCACTGGGACCACGTTGAAGTCCGCGCGAAAGACGAAAACATACGTCTTGATATTCGCGACGCGCTGACCCGTATCCCGGGTATTCACCATATTCTGGAAGTGGAAGACGTTCCCTTCACCGATATGCACGATATCTTCGAAAAGGCGCTGGTACAGTACCGCGATCAGATCGAAGGGAAAACGTTCTGCGTACGCGTGAAGCGCCGTGGTAAGCATGAGTTTAGCTCCATTGACGTTGAGCGCTATGTCGGCGGCGGTCTGAACCAGCACGTTGAGACGGCGCGCGTGCGCCTGACTAATCCGGACGTTACCGTTAATCTTGAGATCGAAAACGATCGCCTGCTGCTGGTTAAGGGCCGTTATGAAGGTATTGGCGGCTTCCCGATCGGCACGCAAGAAGATGTGCTGTCGCTGATCTCCGGCGGGTTCGACTCCGGCGTTTCCAGCTATATGCTGATGCGTCGCGGCTGTCGCGTGCACTACTGCTTCTTTAACCTGGGCGGCGCGGCGCATGAAATCGGCGTACGTCAGGTGGCGCATTACCTGTGGAACCGCTTCGGCAGCTCTCACCGCGTGCGTTTCGTGGCGATCAACTTTGAGCCAGTGGTTGGCGAAATTCTTGAGAAAGTGGATGACGGCCAGATGGGCGTGGTCCTGAAACGTATGATGGTGCGTGCGGCGTCCAAAGTGGCTGAGCGCTACGGCGTGCAGGCGCTGGTCACCGGTGAAGCACTGGGGCAGGTCTCCAGCCAGACGCTGACCAACCTGCGCCTTATCGACAACGTGTCTGATACGCTGATCCTGCGTCCGCTGATCTCTCACGATAAAGAGCACATCATCGATCTGGCGCGTAAAATCGGTACTGAAGATTTTGCCCGCACCATGCCGGAATATTGCGGCGTGATCTCAAAAAGTCCAACCATTAAAGCGGTGAAGGCGAAGATCGAAGCGGAAGAAGAGAACTTCGATTTCAGCATCCTGGAAAAAGTGGTGGCGGAAGCGTCGAACATCGATATCCGTGAGATCGCCCAGCAGACCGAGCAGGACGTGGTTGAGGTGGAGACGGTCAGCGGCTTCGGTGCTAACGATACGATTCTGGATATACGTTCTGTTGATGAGCAGGATGACAAGCCGTTGCAGGTGGAAGGCGTGGAGGTGGTTTCGCTGCCGTTCTACAAACTGAGCACCCAGTTTGGCGATCTCGACCAGAGCAAAACGTATCTGCTGTGGTGCGAACGTGGGGTCATGAGCCGTTTACAGGCGCTGTACCTGCGCGAGCAGGGCTTCGCGAACGTGAAGGTGTATCGCCCGTAGCCTATTGCCCGGTGGCGCTTCGCTTACCGGGCCTACGGTACCGTACACTTGTAGGCCGGGTAAGGCGTAGCCGCCACCCGGCTTTTTTTACTCGTAGTAGTTATAAATCCCTGCCGCCATCACCAGCGATGACGCCACTTCGTACGCTTTTTCGCGCCCGACCAGCAGGTCAATAATCTTCAGGCCAAAATCAATGGCGGTACCCGGCCCCTGGCTGGTGAGCAGGTTAACGCGCGGATCCCAGACCACGCGTTTATCCACCCACTGGTCTTCCGGAATCGTATCCTTCAGGCCTGGGAAGCCGGTCATATTGCCGATGGGGAAAATGTCGTGCGGAACCAGTACCGTACCTGCGGCCGCACAGATTGCCGCGACGATACGCCCGGAAAGATGAAACTGACGAACGGTTTCAACCAGCAGCGGGCTGTCGCGGAAACACTCCGCGCCCTTCAGACCGCCCGGCAGCACGATAATGTCGTAATCACCGTCCGCCACCTGTACAAGCGGTGCATCTGCCAGGATCTTGACCCCACGCGAGCAGGTAATCGCCAGACTTCCGTCGCTGGCGACGCTGGCGGTGGTAACCTTAATACCACCACGTACCATCAAATCAATGGTGGTGACCGCTTCTGTCTCTTCGCTACCAGGGGCGAGGCATACCAGTGCCGATGCGCTCATACTCACTCTCCTTTCGTTTAACTAACTCAAACAGACGGCTGTTTTCCGCAACGGTAATGCCGTGAGCCCGGGCGCGTTTTAACAGATAACCGGTAATGTAATCAATTTCGGTATGCCGCATCGCCCGGACATCCTGCAACATTGAAGAGATATTTTCTGCCGTACTCTCAATGACCTGGTCGACATAATAACGTAAATCAGACTCTGAGGTGTGGTAGCCTTCGCGTTCAATGACGGCGGCAACTTCCCGGCAAATCAGCGCTAACCGATCGGGATGCTGGCGCAGATCACCGTTAGGGCAATCCAGCAGGGCAGTCAGCGGATTGATCGCGCAGTTGACCGCCAGTTTGCGCCACAGTTCTGCGCGAATGTTATTGTGCCAGGCGACGTCAGGCAGCGTGCTTTGCAGGGTATCCGCAAGATAGCTGTAATCGCCGGGCTGTTCACGCGCCGGGCCGATATGGGTGATGCCACTGGCAACATGAATAATGACGTTACCGTCGCGGCGTGCCGCGTGGGTGGTTGTTCCCATCAGCAGCGGTTGCCGGACAGACTTTAGCTCTTCAATGGTACCCATACCGTTGTGAATCAGCAGGACTGGCGTGCTTTCAGGTAATTGGGCGGCCAGGCTTTTCACCGCATCGGAGACCTGCCAGGCCTTCAGCGTGACCAGCAGCAGATCGCTGCTCGCGAGAAATTCCGGATCGTTTGCCGTCAAAGACTCGTTAAAAATTGAACCGTCTGTACCCATCACATTCACACTGCAATAGGGTTGGGGAATTCGCAGCCAGCCCTGAACGTCGTGTCCCTGTTTGCATAGCGCGCTAAGCCAGAGTTGACCAAGGGCGCCGCATCCAAGCACTGTTACTTTCATTGTTCCTCCTCACCTGCAACTGCGCCAGGTGCTAAGACGCTAAGTATAGCGCCATCAGCTAAGCTTCTCGTTATGCCTCGTTGCAGGTATTATGCAACGCAACAAAAATGAAGGGAGAAGAAAAGATGCCATCTTTCGATATTGTTTCTGAAGTTGATCTGCAGGAAGCGCGTAACGGCGTAGATAATGCTATTCGTGAAGTGGAGTCACGCTTCGATTTTCGTGGCGTTGAGGCGACCATTGAACTGAACGACGCGAACAAGACAATCAAAGTCCTGAGTGAGTCTGATTTCCAGGTCAACCAACTGCTGGATATCCTGCGCGCCAAGCTGCTCAAGCGCGGCATTGAAGGGACCTCACTTGATGTACCGGAAGATTTTGTTCACAGCGGCAAAACCTGGTTTGTGGAAGCGAAGCTGAAGCAGGGGATTGAAAGCGCGGTACAGAAAAAAATCGTTAAGCTTATCAAAGACAGCAAGCTGAAAGTGCAGGCGCAGATCCAGGGGGAAGAGATCCGCGTGACCGGAAAATCCCGTGATGACCTGCAATCCGTGATGGCGCTGGTGCGTGGCGGCGATCTCGGTCAGCCATTCCAGTTTAAAAACTTCCGCGATTAAGACAATTATGCCCGGCTAAACCGGGCATTTTTTCAGGCCTTCAGCGCCTGCTCTACCTCAAAGCGGTTAGTCACTTTGCTGTCAATTTTGACATACGCACTGCGCTCTTCCGGGACAATCAGCACTTCGCTCACGCCCTCTGTCGCTTCCAGACGCTGTTGTAACGAGTCACCGATTGCCACGTCATCGGGAATTTCTACCCGCAGGCTACTCACATAGCGCGGCTCTTTCATGGTGCTGGCAACAAACAGCCAGAGCATCGCCAGTAGCGCACCGGCGAGGAACACGGTCTGAGAATCAAAAAGGCCGTCCACCCAGCCGCCGAGGGACCCGCCGATCGCCACGCCGAGAAACTGGCTGGTGGAGTAAATGCCCATCGCGGTGCCTTTGTATCCTGCCGGAGACTCTTTGCTGATAAGCGACGGCAGCAGGGCCTCCATCAGATTAAACGCCAGGAAGAACAGCTGTACGCCTGCGATCAGCTCCCAGAAATGTGGGCCGGCGCCCCACAGCACAATCTCGGCAATCAACAGTAACGCCACGCAGCCCACGAAGACGCGTTTCATTTTGCGCTTCACTTCGGCGTAAATAATGAAGGGCACAACGGAGACAAACGAGATCAGCATTGTGACCAGATAAATTTTCCAGTGCTCTGCCGCCGGGAAACCTGCTGCGGCAAGTTGACCGGGCAGGGCGACAAAGGTGGACATCAGCAGAATGTGCAGGCACATAATGCCGAAGTTCAGCTTAAGCAGGCGCGGCTCGACGATGACTTTGCTGAAGCAGCCTTTGACCATCCCGGATTCACGGTTCAGGACATGGTTTTTACTGTCCGGCACAACCCACAGCGTGAGTGCGATCCCGATGGTTGCCAGCACGGCTATCATCCAGAACAGGGCGTGCAGGCCGAGTGAATGGGTAATAATCGGCCCCAGCACCATGGCAATGGCAAACGTAACGCCGAAGCTGACGCCAATAAACGCCATGGCTTTGGTGCGGTTTTGCTCGCGGGTTAAATCTGACAGCAGCGCCATCACGGCGGCGGCAATCGCCCCGGAACCTTGCAGGGCGCGGCCAAGAATAATTCCCCAGATGGAGTGGGAGAGGGCGGCGATGATGCTGCCAAGTAAAAACACCAGCAGCCCGCCGACAATCAGCGGTTTGCGACCCACGCGGTCGGAGAGCAGGCCAAAGGGGATCTGGAATATCGCCTGCGCCAGGCCGTAGATACCGATCGCCAGACCAATCAGCGCTTCGCTGGCACCCTGTAACGCCATGCCATATGTGGTCAGAACGGGCAGGACCATAAACATGCCAAGCATCCGCAGCGAGAAAACAGTCCCTAAACCCCAGGTCGCACGCAGTTCACCTGGCGTCATTTTATAATCGTTCATTACCACCTCTACCAAAAAGCAGGCCATAGTTTAGGCGGGGTGATAAGTGCGGTAAATAGGTGTTTGTTTAAGAGATATTACGAGGGTGTGATAAAAGCACCCCCGGATAAAAAATTACGCCTCGACGCGCAACCCGTAGCTTTTAAATTTCTCAAGAACAATGGCAATTTCATCGTCACTGAGTACCGGAACGGGATCCACGATCGCCAGCGTGGCCAGGTAGAGTTTTGCCAGCACCTCTACCTCCTGCGCCAGCCACAGTGCCTTCTCAAGATTTTCTTCGCAGGTGATCAGACCGTGGTGCTGTAATAGCGTCGCTTTGCGATCGCGTAACGCGACCGCGACATGCTCTGACAGCGCGCGCGTCCCGAAGGTCGCGTAAGGCGCGCAGGGAATGGAGTTTCCCCCGGCGGCGGCAATCATATAGTGAATAGCAGGAATGGGGCGGTTGAGTATCGAGACGGCGGTACAGTTAACCGCATGGTTATGGACGACGGCGTTAGCATCCAGGCGGGTCTGATACACAACCTGATGAAAACGCCATTCGCTGGAGGGCAGTTTATCCTCTTCGTGTCGCCCCTGTGCATCGACATAGACGATACTCTCTTCGGTCAGATGCTCGTAGGGAATTCCGGTCGGCGTAATCAGCATACCGTCGCGATAGCGAACGCTGATATTCCCGGCGGTGCCCTGATTTAATCCCATGCGGGTCATCTCAAGGCAGGTGTCGATAATGTCTCTGGCTAATCGGGCTCGTTCCATTTTTTATTCTCCGGGTACAGTTTTATTTTTACTGGCGGGAACGTTTGACCAGCTTCATATCGACTTTCGCCGTCTCGTTGACCGCTTCGCCGTCGATGGCTCGCTGCATCAGTTCAAACGCTTTTTCCGCCCAGGTATCTTCATCCTGCTGCATGGACCAGACGCTGTTAGGCAGGAACCCCAGCATGGGGTGCTCATCGAAGGTGCCAATATTGATGTGTTGAGGCACGGTACCGGTACGCGTCCGCAGGGCTTCGATTGCCCCTTCCAGGACGGGTAACGATGAGGCGATAAACGCCTGCGGAACACCCTGGCTGTCGATAAGCGAATCCATCAGGGCATATCCCCCCTCCGGCGTATTGTCCGGCCCTTCGATGACCCACTCGCGATGGTGAATACCGGCTGTTTTCAGGGCCTGCAAATAGCCGTTCAGACGGTCCGTAATGCTGGGCAGTGCGGTATCGCCCACAAGGAACCAGAGCGGCGTTTTGCACTCTTCCAGCATATTGCGGGCCAGTTCATCCCCCCCAGCCTCGTTATGACTCTCTACCAGCGCGTTGTCAGTAAAGCCAAAATCCCGGTCAAGGAGCACCAGTGGCTTTTGGATCTGCCGCAAATGATGCTGCTGGTTTTCCAGCGTCGAGGGAACGATAAACAAGCCGTCCACGTTGCGCGCCATCAGGGCTTTGACCAGCTTGTTTTCGTAATCCACATCGTTGTAAGTACAGCTGATCATCAGCTGGTAGCCCGAACGGCGGCAGCGCAGTTCGAGTTTCTCGGCGAGCGTTGCAAAGAACACGTTCGAGATGTTGGGTACGATGAGTCCCAGCGTCTCGGTTTTGTTTAGCTTAAGACTGCGCGCCGAATGGTTGAGGGTATAGCCGAAGCGCTCGACGTGTTCATTAATTCGGGACTGTGTTTTCACGCTGATCCGATACTGTTCGGCTTTCCCGCTCAGTACCAGCCGCACGGTGGTGACGGATAAATTCAGATCCTTCGCTATCTGTTCAACTGTTTTGGCCATCGCTACGCCTCAATCCTTAACGTACGTAAAAACTGCTGATAAAGCATACGCATCCTGCCATTACATTTCCTGCTGCATCAGGAGATTAAGCGCCTGTTGCTGGGTCCACAGCATCAGGTACGCCTCATATTTTTGCCGGTGGAAGGCCGCGGTTTCCGGCCGACGGGTGATGATAGCGCCGGCTTTGACCATTTCCCGGGTGGCGTCGGTAAGCGTTGCCCATGCACCGCTCGCCACAGCGCCGCAAATGGCCGCGCCGAGAGTGACCGCATCTTCTTCGGCTAAAAGGTGAATATCGCAGCCTGTGGCATCGGCATACTCCCGCAGCCAGAGCCGGTTATGAGTAGCTCCACCACAAATGACAATGCGCGACAAGGTGTGCCCATGATGTTTCAGAGTATCCATAATGTGTCGTGTGCCGTAGGCAATGGCCTGTAGCGTGGCCAGATAGAGCCTCGCCAGCGCGCGCTCACCGGTCTCTAATGTCAGACCGACTACGCTGCCCCGGGCATCAGGACGCGAACGCGGCGAGCGGTTGCCGTGGTGATCGGCCAGAATGTGCAGGTTGCGGGTGGGATATTTTTCTTCCTGTTCAAGCGCGGCTACCCAGTCGTTGAGTAATGCCACTGGATGGCATTGCGCCGCTTCCGCTTTTGCAAACAGCTCTGCGCTGACTCCGTGCTCGCGCAACGTCCAGTCGACCAGCGCCCCGGCAGCACTTTGCCCGCCTTCCGTCAGCCAGTAGCCCGGCAGCATGGCGCTCCAGTAAGGTCCCCAGACGCCGGGCGTATGGATCTCCGTCTGACTGGCAAGCATATGGCAGTTCGAGGTTCCGCTGATGAGCGCCAGCGTGCCTTCCGGGTGTGAGCCCGTCAGCGCCACGCCACCCGCGTGGGCATCGATCATGCCGCTTGCCACAACCACTTCTTCGGACAAACCCAGAGCTTGCGCTGCCTGCGGGCTAAGTTTCCCGACGCATTCAGCGACGTCCAGAATAGTGCCGGGAATTTTTGTCAGTAAGTTTTCCAGCCCCACCGCTCTGAGCAGCGATTCGCTGAACTGCGCCTCATGCGCAAGGTAGTTCCATTTGCAGGTGAGGGTGCACAGGCTGGCGACGTCCTGGCCCGTCGCTTTCCAGACCAGAAAATCGGCAAGGTCGTAAAAGCGCCAGGCCTGATTCCAGGTTTCAGGATGATGCCGCTGCAACCACAGCAGTTTTGGCAACTCCATCTCGATGCTGACCTCGCCGCCCACGTAGCACAGGGCCGGATCGCGTGTGGCATTGATGTGAACGGTTTCTTCGTGAGCACGATGATCCATCCACATAATGATGTCCTGCGATGCCGGACTGTCCGGGGAGACGCTCAGGCCGTTACCGTCAGCATCCAGCGCGACCAGCGAGCACGTGGCGTCGAAGCCAATCGAACGAATGGCGTCAGGTGAAATCCCAGAGGAGTCGACGGCTTCCCGCACCACCGCACAAACCTGCTGCCAGATTTCCACAGAGGATTGTTCCACGCGCGCATTGCTGGCGTGAAACTGCGAAATCGGACGGGTCGCGAAGCTCAAACGCTCGCCTTGCGCAGAGTAAAGCCCTGCACGAACGCTGGCTGAACCTACATCTACCCCGAGGAAATAGCCGTCACTCATCATGAACTTCCTTATTTTTTACCAAACGGATGCAGCAGTTTATCAATTTCAGGCGTGTTGATATTCTGCGCATTGACATATTTCACTGGAATATCAATTTCTTTGGCCACCGTCTGTCCGGAAATCACCGCGTTCAGCGCTTTTATGCCCTGATAACCAATCTGATAGGCGTCCTGCACCACGAAGCCCTGAATCACACCGTTTTTAAGGAAGTTAATGATGGCTTCGGTGCTGTCAAAACCGATGACTTTTACTTTGCCCTTCAGATTCTGGCTGTCGATAGCGTTCGCAACGCCCAGGGTTGAGCCTTCGTTGGTGGCATAAATACCGGCGATATCCGGGTTGGCCTGAACCATATCAATGGTTTTATCCATCGCTTTTTGCGGGTCGCCATCGCTGTATTGCACCGGCAGTACCTGAATATTCGGGTACTTCTCTTTCATCCGCTCGCTGAACCCTTCAGAGCGCTCAATGGCGGACGTCGTCCCGGCTACGTGAGCGATAATACCCACTTTCCCCTTCTGGCCTACCTGCTCTGCCAGCGCATCCGCAGCCTGTGCGCCCGCCTTACGGTTATTGGTGGCGACAAAGCTGGCTGGGATATCCGAGTTCACGCCCGAGTCGAAGGTCACCACTTTGATCCCCCGGCTGTTGGCGGTTTCGACCAGCGGGGCAAGGGCGTTTGCATCAAGTGCGGCCAGCAACAGGCCGTTTGGTTTTTGTGCCATGGTGTTTTCGACTAACTGGATCTGTTCGGCGATTTGCGTTTCATCGGCAGGGCCAACGTAGCTGGTTTTGTCACCCAACTCTTTTGCGGCAGCTTCCGTTCCCATTTTGACCGTCTGCCAGAATTCGTGCTGGTAACCTTTACTGACCACCGGCAGGTTTAAATCTTTTGCCAGCGCGCTGCTGGACAGGATGGCAACGAGCGACAGGGCGCTCAGGATATGGCTGGTTTTCATTATTTTGCTCCGTTGTAGGGTTGGCAGGGCTTGTTGTATCGAGAACCTAACGCATTCTTTTTCGTAACGTGTCCAGGTAGACGGCGGCAACGACGACCACGCCCATCGCCACCATCTGCCAGAACTGGGACACGCCCATGAGATTGAGGCCGTTTTTCAGCACGCTCATAATGAACGCGCCTATGATGGTGCCGCCAATCGTGCCCACGCCGCCCATCAGACTGGTACCGCCGATCACTACCGCCGCAATGGCTTCCAGCTCATAACCCACGCCCACGGTTGGCTGGCCTGAGTTGAGACGAGAGGCGAGGATCACCCCGGCCACGCCGGTTAACAGGCCGCAGAAGGCGTAAACGAAAATTTTCACTCGCTGGACTTTGATCCCGGAAAGGTGTGCCGCCGTTTCATTGCTGCCGACAGCGTAGATATAGCGGCCCATCACCGTTTTCTTCAGGATCCACATGGCGATCAGTGCCACGATGACCAGGTAGAACACCGGATAAGGCAGAACGTCGAACAGGCGACCCTGTGCTAGCAGCTTGAACTGCGGGTAGTCAGAAAAATAAATCGCGCGGCCATCGGTCATCACCATATTGATGCCGCGTACCGACATCATTAAGCCGAGGGTGGCAATAAACGGTGGTATGGTCATTTTGGTGACCAGAAACGCGTTCACATAGCCGCAAAGTCCGCCTGCGAGCACGCCTGCCAGAATACAGACCGGCAACGGCATACCAAACCCGGCGGCGATGCCCACCGCAACCCCTGAGAACGCCACCACCGATCCAAGCGACAGGTCGATCCCGGCGGTAATAATCACAAAGGTCACGCCAATGGCCATGATGCCAATCACCGCCGTTTGCAGGGCGATAGTCATGATATTTTCAGTATTAAAGAAGAACGGAGAGCTGAAGCTGAAAAACAGAACCAGCAATACCAGGCTAAAAAGAGGCGCCAGACGCATCAGGAGCGCTTTATTTATTTTCATCGTATGACTTCCGCTTTGCGGCGATGGAACGGTAACGGACATGATTAATCCTCCAGCGTGGCGTATTGCATGATTTTTTCCTGGGTGGCGTGCTCAGCCGCTATTTCGCCGGCAATGCGGCCGCTGCGCATCACGAGTATGCGGTCGCACATTCCTAATACTTCCGGCAGTTCGGATGAAATCATGATGATCGATTTACCTTTAGCGACAAGGCGATTCATTAATTCGTAGATTTCCAGCTTGGCGCCAACGTCAATTCCCCGGGTTGGCTCATCAAAAATTAAAATATCGGTGTCTTTGCAGACCCAGCGGGCAATAATAATCTTCTGTTGATTACCGCCGCTTAAATTCAGTGCCGCCTGTTCCAGATGTGGCGTTTTTATTCGCAGCGTATCTACCAGTTTCTGGCTGGACTCCCGGCAGCGTTTTTCATCAACATTACCCGCGACGCCAGCGTAGTCCGGGTAATTGCCGAGCATAATGTTCATCTCAACAGAAAGGCCGAGGGCGAGTCCCTCTTTTTTGCGGTCTTCTGTTAAATAGCTGATGCCTTTCTCAATGGCGTCAGCCACGTCTTTAATACGTGTGGGGGTGCCGTTCAGCGTCAGGGTGCCAGCGTCGATCGCATCGGCGCCAAACAGGGCCCGGCCCAGTTCAGTTCGGCCTGCGCCCATTAAGCCAGCGAGACCGAGGATCTCACCGCGCCAGAGGGTAAAGTTGATGTCATGCAGTACACCATTACGCGTCAGGCCGTTCACCTCCAGCACTTTTTCTCTGCGCTGATGCGGCGGGCGTTTTGGGTAGATGTTATCGAGATTGCGGCCAACCATCATGGCGATAAGCTCGCCGATCTGAACCGTTTCATAATCTACGGTGGCGATGTATTGTCCGTCGCGCATGACGGTCGCGCGATCGGCGATCAGCGCCAGCTCTTCCAGACGGTGCGAGATGTAGACAATCCCCGTGCCCTGAGCCTTGAGCATCCGCGTGACTTCAAACAAACTCTCGATTTCACTTTCGGTCAGCGCGGCGGTGGGTTCATCCATGATTAGCACTTTGGCATTGACCGAAATCGCTTTGGCAATTTCCACCATCTGCTGCTGGGCTACGGTTAATTCACTGACGCGGGCGTCCGGGGCGATTTTTAAATTCAGCGTGTGCAGTATTTTCTCAACCGCCTGTCGCTGGGCGCGTTTATCTAACTGCCAGCGACTATTTTTGCAGAATTCACGGCCAATAAAGATATTCTCTTCCACGGTTAAATCGGGGAAGAGATTAAATTCCTGATGGATAATCGTAATACCTGCATGCTGAGCACTTAGCGGATCGCTGAATGATACGGATTGCCCTTCAAAGCGAATTTCACCGGCATCAGGTTGGTAAACACCGGATAAAATTTTCATCAGCGTCGATTTGCCGGCACCGTTTTCACCTAAGAGGGCATGAACTTCGCCGCAGCGTAAATCGAAATCAACCTGATTCAGCGCCAGCACGCCGGGAAAGCGTTTGGTAATGCACGTCATCTGAATAAGAGTCTCTGACATTGCAAAATTCCTGTGTTGGAAAGGCAATGAATCACAAGCCACAGTGATTTAGTTAATAAGCTAACTCGACTTAGCTTTCGTCCTTAAAAGCTATTTTAGGGTTATAATTTAGCCAAATCATTTGTATTCAAATTGTGACGTCGTGCAAAGGTATTTTGTTATTTTATTGAATTTAAACGATATGTTTAGTTTTTGCTGAATCGTAATACCTGACACTGATCGAATTTTGACCTCTCATCGTGAAACTGCTCACAGATCCTGCACATTTATCTTGTCTCATTTTTAGTGTGAATCCTAAGCTAATTCGAGTTAGCAAATTTCACCACTTTCCGTTCACGGCGCTGCCTGGGCGCTTTTTCACGGCTATGCCCCTGAGACGGATAGGTTAACCAACGTGAGGAAGGGCTATGAAAACGATAAAAGCGTTACCCCGTATTGGCATTCGACCTGTTATTGATGGCCGCCGAATGGGCGTACGCGAGTCTCTGGAAGAGCAGACCATGAACATGGCGAAAGCCACGGCGGCGCTAGTCAGTGAAAAATTACGCCACCCCTGCGGTACGCCCGTTGAGTGCGTAATTGCCGATAGCTGCATTGCCGGAATGGCGGAGGCCGCCGCTTGCGAAGAGAAGTTCAGCACGTGCCACGTTGGTCTGACGATCACCGTCACCCCCTGCTGGTGTTACGGGAGTGAAACCATTGATATGGATCCGCTGCGTCCGAAAGCGATCTGGGGCTTTAACGGCACCGAGCGTCCGGGGGCAGTATATCTCGCGGCGGCACTGGCGGCGCATAACCAGAAAGGGATCCCGGCGTTTTCCATATATGGCCACGATGTACAGGATGCGGGCGACGAGACCATCCCGGCAGACGTCGAAGAAAAATTGTTGCGCTTCGCCCGGGCGGGCCTGGCGGTCGCCAGCATGAAGGGGAAAAGTTATTTGTCGGTGGGCGGCGTCTCGATGGGGATTGCGGGCTCGATTGTCGATCACAACTTCTTTGAATCCTGGCTGGGGATGAAGGTGCAGGCGGTGGATATGACCGAACTGCGTCGCCGCATCGATCATAAGATTTACGACGAGCAAGAACTTGAGCTGGCCCTGGACTGGGCGCAAGCACATTTCCGTTTCGGCGAGGATAAAAACGCGGAGCAGTATCGTCGCAATGAACAGGAGAATGCCGCGATCCTGCGGGAGAGTCTGCTGATGGCGATGTGCATCCGCGACATGATGCAGGGTAACCCAAAACTCGCTGCGATGGGCCGCGTGGAGGAATCTCTGGGCTATAACGCCATCGCGTCCGGGTTCCAGGGACAGCGCCACTGGACGGATCAGTATCCAAATGGCGATACCGCAGAGGCGCTGCTGAACAGCTCCTTTGACTGGAACGGTATTCGCCAGCCGTTGGTGGTGGCGACGGAAAATGACAGCCTGAACGGGGTAGCAATGCTGTTTGGACATCTGATGACCGGTACAGCGCAAATCTTTGCCGACGTGCGCACCTACTGGTCGCCAGAGTCGGTTGAGCGTGTTACCGGCCAGAAACTCACTGGACGGGCTGAGCAGGGCATTATTCATCTGATCAACTCCGGCTCGGCGGCACTGGACGGTACAGCGGAGCAGAAAGATGCCGAGGGGAAACCGACCCTGAAACCACACTGGGACATTACTGAGCAGGAAGCCAACGCGTGCCTAGCCGCAACCCACTGGTGTCCGGCGGTGCATGAATACTTTCGCGGGGGCGGTTTCTCATCAAACTTCCTCACCCGAGGTGGCGTGCCATTTACCATGACCCGCGTAAACCTCATCAAGGGGGTGGGCCCGGTATTACAGATAGCGGAAGGCTGGAGTGTTGAGCTGCCGGAACAAGTACATGACATTCTGAATAAGCGCACCGATTCAACCTGGCCCACCACCTGGTTTGCCCCACGTCTGACCGGTAAAGGCCCGTTCAGCGACGTCTATTCAGTGATGGCGAACTGGGGGGCTAACCACGGGGTGCTAACCGTCGGGCACGTCGGTGCTGATTTCATCACCCTGGCGTCCATGCTGCGCATTCCCGTGTGCATGCATAACGTACCGGAGGCGCTGATTTATCGGCCGACGGCCTGGGGCGCTCACGGTATGGATCCGGAAGGGCAGGATTACCGCGCCTGTGAAAATTACGGACCGTTATACAAACAATAAGCCGGTTTGCCAGCCTGCTCCGGCGGACTGGCAGCCTGTGGGGACCGCAATGAAAAAATGTTTTCTGGTTCTCGATTGTGGCGCGACGAACGTGCGCGCCATTGCGCTGGATCCTGAAGGGAATATTGTGGCGCGAGCCTCGGTGGCGAACGAAAGCGAAAGTGCCGCTGAAAATCCGGCCTGGCACCAGTGGTCGCTCGACGCCATCATGCAACGTTTTGCCGTCTGTTGTCAGAAAATCAGCGCAGTGCTGAGCATGCATCAACTGTGCGGAATGAGTGTGACGACCTTTGGCGTGGATGGCGCGCCGGTAGATGAGCGCGGAGAACTGCTTTACCCGATCATCAGCTGGAAATGTCCACGGACCGTGCCGGTGATGGAAGCGGTTGCCCGTTTATGCTCCCCGGCTGAACTACAGCAGATCACCGGCGTTGGGCAGTTTAGTTTCAACACGTTGTATAAGCTAGGCTGGCTTCAGGACAACCATCCCGATCTGTTACAGCGTGCTCACGCCTGGCTTTTTATCTCCTCGCTAATCAACCATCGCCTGACCGGAAAAATGACGACTGATCTCACGATGGCCGGTACCAGTCAGATGTTCGATCTGCATCAGCGGTGCTTCAGCGAAACGATCTTAAGCAAGATCGGCGTGCCTCATTCCCTTTTCCCGCCGCTGGTTTCCCCCGGAGAGATGATGGGTGAACTGCAGCCCGACGCTGCATCCAGACTCGGATTGCCTTGCGGTGTGCCGGTGATCTCCGCCGGGCACGATACGCAGTTTGCCCTTTTTGGCGCCGGTGCGGGAATTAATGAGCCGGTTCTCTCTTCGGGAACCTGGGAGATTTTAATGGCGCGCACCTCGCAGGTTGATACCGCTTTACTGGGGCGATACCCGGGCGCGACGTGCGAACTGGATAGCCGGACGGGGCTCTATAATCCGGGAATGCAATATCTGGCGTCTGGCGTACTGGAGTGGATCCGCGCGCTGTTCTGGTCGCCTGATGTCAACTGGGACACTATTCTGGCTCAGGCGGCGGCAATTCCGTACGGGGCGGATGGCGTCACGATGAATACCCAGTTGCTCGATTCTCCGCTCGCCGGCTGGCAGGGCGTTACGCTCACCACCACGCCAGCCCATTTTTACCGCGCAGCCCTGGAAGGACTCACGGTGCATCTGCAAGAAAAACTCCAGGCGCTGGAGGCGATCGCGCAATTTAAGGCGCGTGAACTCCTGCTGGTGGGGGGAGGTAGCCGCAATATGCTGTGGAATCAGCTCAAGTCCAATGCGCTTGGGATCCCGGTGAAGGTGCTTGAAGATGCAGATACGACCGTGCTGGGGGCGTCTTTGTACGGATGGTGGGGCGTCGGAGAAACGGCCAGCGCTGAGGCTGCTCGCGATCGGGTCCACTATCGTTACCGTTATTTCTATCCTGAGGAGCAAAGCCGTGCTTAAAACGATATCCCCACTGATTTCACCCGAGCTGCTGAAAACGCTGGCAGAGATGGGCCATGGTGACGAGATTATTTTTGCAGACGCTCACTTTCCCGCGCACAGCCTGGGGCCAAAGACGATCCGCGCAGATGGCCTGCTCATCAGCGATTTGCTGGCCGCGGTGATACCGCTGTTTGAACTCGACAGCTATGCGCCACCGCTGGTGATGATGGCCCCTGTCGACGGGGATACGCTCGATATACAGGTAGAAGCACGCTATCGCAACGCACTCTTTGGTGAGGCGGAAGGGGAGGGGATTATGCGTATTGACCGTTATGCGTTTTATGCGCGGGCACAGAAAGCGTACGCCATTGTGGTGACAGGCGAGACAGCGAAATACGGCAATATACTGTTAAAGAAAGGGGTTACGCCGTACCAATAAAAAACGCCGGGTTAAACCCGGCGTTTTCACTTCAGTCTTCTTACCAGACGTACGTCAGCAGGCTTTGTGAATCTGGCACCATGAAGTCTACGGACATCATCACGGACAGGGAGGTGATGGCGACAATCGAGAACACAAACAGCTTGCGTGCCCAGACCTTGTCATCTTCCACTTTGTAACCGCGCAGAGCCATGCCGAGCCACCAGACGCTCACCGCAGCGGCCACCACCAGATATTTATATCCGGCGTAACCGCCCAGAGAGAGCATCAGCGTTGCCACGGCAAAAGCGATGATGTACAGCGTGATGTGGTTTTTGGCAACTGAGATGCCCTTCACGACCGGCAGAACCGGAATGTTCGCTGCCTGATAATCCTTAAAGCGGAAAATCGCGATGGCGTAGGAGTGCGGCATCTGCCACAGGCTAAAGATAGCCAGCAGGATCAGCGCACCGCTGTCGAACTCGTTCGTGACGGCGCAGTAGCCAATCACCGGCGGCGCAGCGCCGGAGAGAGAACCAATCAGCGTGCCGTAGACGGAGTGGCGTTTCATATACAGGCTGTAGACGCCTACATACACCACGAACCCCATCACCCCCAGCCAGCAGGCCAGCGGGTTAGCACCAAACCACAGCAGCATAAAGCCAGCAATACCCAGCAAGGTGGCGTACACCAGCGAGACGGAAGGAGCAATCAGGCCTTTAACCAGCACCCGATTTTTGGTCCTTTCCATCTTCTTGTCGATATCCATGTCGATGTAGTTGTTAAATACACAACCGGACGCAACCACCAGTGACACACCGACCAGCGTGTAAATAAAGAGGGTGTAATCAATGCTGCCTTTAGAGGCCAGCAGGAACCCTCCGATTACGGAGATCAGGTTGCCAAAGATGATGCCTGGTTTCGTGACTTGCAGGTATTGCTTAAACATACTCGCCGCTCTTAGTGAACCATCATGTTGTAGTTAAGGTTCCACATAATCCAGATGGAACCGACTACCAGGATAGCGATGATAATCACGGTAAAGATAAAGGCCGTCATGTTCCAGCCTTCATCGGACTTGGTGTTCATGTGCAGGAAGCAAACCAGATGCACCAGAATCTGAATCACCGCGGTCACCAGGATTGCGCCCAGGATAACCGGCTTAGATGCAGAACCGTTCATCACCATCCAGAACGGGATCACCGTCAGGATGATCGACAGGATGAAACCTGTCATGTAGGTTTTTACGCTGCCGTGGGAAGCGCCATGATCGTTAGAATGACTCATTACATCGCCCCCATCAGATAGACAACAGAGAACACACAGATCCATACCACGTCCAGGAAGTGCCAGAACAGGCTCAGGCACATGATACGGGTACGGTTAGTACTGGTCAGGCCGCGACGGGAGATCTGGAACATCAGCACTGCCATCCAGATCAGACCAGAGGTCACGTGCAGACCGTGGGTGCCGACCAG
Source organism: Enterobacter cloacae complex sp. S2 (assembly GCF_015159675.1). Lineage (NCBI taxonomy): Bacteria > Pseudomonadati > Pseudomonadota > Gammaproteobacteria > Enterobacterales > Enterobacteriaceae > Enterobacter > Enterobacter cloacae complex sp. S2. Next base: position 144,190 of record NZ_JADDTS010000037.1, on the reverse strand, counting down.
CGCGAAGAACGCTGACAGGAAGCCACTGCGATCCGGACCAAAGCCTTCCGCAATCAGGTGATGGAATTCATAGATTTCCATCCCGATAAAGCCAGCACCAAACAACCAGGTCAACGCCAGCCAGGAAACAACCTGGCTTTTGTTGTTTTTGTACATGGCGATAGCCGCCATGCCGTAGGTGATGGAGCTGAATAACAGCAGTGCGGTTTCAACCAGAACGAACGGCAGCTCAAAGATGTCCTTACCGGTCGGGCCGCCCGCTGTGCCGTTCACCAGAACGGCATAGGTTGCGAACAGACAGCAGAACAGGATGCAGTCGCTCATCAGGTAGATCCAGAAACCGAAGACTTTCGTCGGTCCTGTATCATGGTGCGCATGTTCATGCGCGTGGGCAGTCGAGTGCGCCAGAGTATCAGTTGCCATTTTTCAGCCCCGCTTTAGAAATCTCGTCAAAATGCTGGTTTTCCAGCTTTTCAACTTCACGGACTGGTACGTAGTAGTCCACGTCCTCGTCAAAGCTCTTCACAATCCAGCTGATTACGATGCCAGCGAAGCCAACAATCGCCATCCACCAGATGTGCCAGATCATTGCGAAACCAAATACCGTTGCGAAGGCGGCAATCACGATGCCCGCACCGCTGTTTTTCGGCATATGGATCTCTTCGTAATGTTCAGGTTGCTTGTACGCTTCACCTTTTTCTTTCATTTCCCAGAATGCGTCACGCTCATGAATGTGCGGCACTACGGCAAAGTTATAGAACGGAGGTGGAGAAGAGGTAGACCACTCCAGCGTACGGCCACCCCACGGGTCACCGGTCAGGTCGCGGTTCAGGTTACGGTCACGGATAGACACGTAGTACTGAATCAGCTGGCACAGGATACCGCAGGCAATCAGCGCGGCGCCGCCCGCTGCAATCATCAGCATCGGATGGAACTGCGGATCGATCTGCTGGCTCAGACGACGGGTCATCCCCATGAAGCCCAGCACGTACAGCGGCATAAACGCCACGAAGAAGCCGATGATCCAGAACCAGAACGCGCGTTTGCCCCATTTTTCGTTCAGGGTGAAACCGAACGCTTTTGGCCACCAGTAGGTCACACCTGCGAAGCAGCCGAAGACGACGCCGCCGATGATAACGTTATGGAAGTGCGCAATCAGGAACAGACTGTTGTGCAGGACAAAGTCAGCGCCTGGAACCGCCAGCAGCACGCCGGTCATCCCACCTACGGAGAAGGTCACGATGAAGCCGATGGTCCACAGCATCGCTGAGTGGAACTGGATACGGCCCTGGTACATGGTGAACAGCCAGTTGAAGATCTTAACCCCGGTCGGGATCGCGATAATCATAGTGGTAATACCGAAGAAGGCGTTTACGTTGGCGCCCGCACCCATGGTGAAGAAGTGGTGCAGCCAGACGATGAACGACAGGACGGTAATACACACGGTTGCCCACACCAGAGAGGTGTAACCAAACAGACGTTTACGCGAGAAGGTTGCCGCGATTTCGGAGAACACACCGAACACCGGCAGAACCAGGATGTACACTTCCGGGTGACCCCAGGCCCAAATCAGGTTGATGTACATCATCATGTTGCCACCCATATCATTCGTGAAGAAATGGGTACCCAGATAGCGATCCAGGGTCAGCAGCGCGATGGTGACGGTCAGAATTGGGAACGACGCGATAATCAGGACGTTGGCGCACAGAGATGCCCAGGTAAATACTGGCATCTTGAACATCGTCATACCTGGTGCACGCATCTTCAGGATGGTCACGAAGAAGTTAATACCGGTCAGGGTGGTACCGACACCGGAGAGCTGAAGCGCCCAAATCCAGTAGTCAACGCCCACGCCCGGACTGTACTCAATTCCCGAAAGTGGCGGGTAGGCCAGCCAGCCGGTCTGAGCAAATTCGCCCACACCCAGTGACAGGTTAACCAGGATAACGCCGACAACGGTGAACCAGAAGCTCAGGTTGTTCAGGAACGGGAACGCAACGTCGCGCGCGCCGATTTGCAGCGGAACGACAACGTTCATCAGACCGATTACCAGCGGCATCGCCACGAAGAAGATCATGATAACGCCGTGAGCGGTAAAGATCTGATCGTAGTGGTGCGGTGGCAGGAATCCGGCTTCGCCCGCAGACGCAAGCGCCTGCTGGCTACGCATCATGATTGCATCCGCAAAGCCACGAATTAACATGACGATACCGACGATGCAGTACATGATGCCGAGTTTTTTGTGGTCAACCGAAGTCAGCCACTCGTTCCACAGGTAGCTCCACTTACCGAAGTAAGTGATCAGGCCAACTAAGGCCGCGCCACCAATGATAATTGCAGCAATCGTAACCATGATAATGGGTTCATGGTACGGCACCGCATCCAATGTCAATTTTCCGAACATTTTCTTCCTCGGCCCCTTAGTGAGCGGTTTCCGCGTGGCTCATGTCCATGCCTTCCATACCCTGGTGCGTGTTGTGCTCGCCTTCAGGCTGGGTCATGTCCATGCTCATGCCGTGATCCATAAATTTGCCAATAACATCTTTGAACAGATTCGGTTTCACGTTAGAGAAGTACTCCACCTTGTTGTATTCGCTAGGTGCAGCCACTTTTTCGAACGCCGCCATGTCAGACATGGTGTTTGGAGACTGCTTCGCTTTTGCAACCCACTGGTCGAAAGTCGCGCGGTCTGGCGTAGCGATAGCTTTGAACTTCATACCCGAGAAGCCCGGGCCACTATAGCTGGCGGAGATACCGTCGTAGGTGCCTGCTTCATTCGCAATCAGATGCAGGTTAGTCTGCATACCGGCCATCGCGTAAATCTGGCTGCCCAGACGTGGGATGAAGAAGGAGTTCATTACGGAGTTGGAGGTCACTTTGAACTGAACCGGAGTGTTCGCCGGGAAGGCGATTTCATTCACGGTAGCAATGCCCTGTTCTGGATAGATGAAGAACCATTTCCAGTCCATGGAGACCACTTCAATGGTAATGGGTTTTTCATCGTGAACCAGCGGTTTGCTCGGCTCAAGTGCGTGAGTGGTTTTCCAGGTCAGTACAGCAAGGAACAGGATGATCAGAATAGGTACCGTCCAGACCACAGCTTCCACTTTATTGGAGTGTGACCAGTTAGGGCTATACTTCGCATCTTTATTGCTCGCACGATACTTCCAGGCGAAACCAACAGCCATCAAGATGGCAGGAATAACCACAATCAACATCAGGCCAAAAGCCGTCAGTATCAATGAACGTTGTTCCAGTCCAATCTGTCCTTTGGGGTCTAGTAGTGCAGAATCGCAGCCACTGAGTAATACAGTGCCTGCGAATAATGACAACCATCCCAAACTTTTATTGTATTTCCTGAGTCTCATTTAACGACCTCAATTCCACGGGAGTCTGGTGGCGTTTAAAGTGTGGGGGCATTTTACGGGAAGGTTACATTACTGTAAACATCATTAGCCCTGTGTCAGGAAGGTGTTACTGGGTTCTGCCGCACATGTCACAAGTGTTGCAAATTATGTCGCGTTTCCAGACGGAAGCCGCACGGAGTGGGCGTTATAACGAAAGGGTGCCCCAGCATACCGCAAAAGGGACAATTGGTATAACCATTGCGAAAAACACACAATTAGTTAACAATTAATTATCAATAAAAAGACAACTAAAAAACGAAAATTCAATGTTTCGAATGCTGAATCGTTTAATGAAAAATAGCGTAGCGAAATAAGCTCCAATAATTTCCGAATGCTATCCCGCACAAAACAACAAATATTTTTTTTGTCGATGGCGGTTATTTCACCGTTATAATTTCGGGCTGTTATTACAACGGGAAATAACCTTTCGCTTTTTACTTCATGTCATCTGCGTTTTTCGTAATGACATGAAATCCAGCATCCCACCCGTCAGGATCCCCGCCAGAGCGAGAAACACACCTGCATCAAGCAGAAGGGTTTCAAAAGGAAGTGACAAGTCGGTAGTCGCATTCATGATGAGCACCGTGAGCCACCCTACCAGGGCAAGACAACCTGCCATTAGCAGACGCAGGGCAAACCGATAGGCAGCGTGATATTTCGTGCGCGGCATGAAGTGTTCCGTCCGCTGGGTATATTCCAGCGTCTGGCGACAGACCAGCAGCAATAAAATCCCCGGCACGGCCGCCACCACCGAGAAGAGATAAAAGGTCGGCCAACCGTAGGCTTCAACAAACCAGCCCGCGACGGGGCCAACGTATACGCGCCCGACGGCGGAAAGGGCAGAGAGCAGCGCAAACTGGGTAGCGGAAAATGACTTATTGCACAGCGTCATCAGCAGGGCGACAAATGCCGCAGTGCCCATACCGCCGCACAGGTTCTCAAAGAATACCGCCGTCCCCATACTGATCATATTCTTGTCGGTGATCGACAGCAGCCAGTAACCGGCATTCGATGCGCCCTGAAGGATGCCAAATATCAGCAGAGCGCGGAACAGCGTCAGGCGCTGCATCAATACGCCGCCGTACAGCGCGCCGACAATCGTGGCAAACAGCCCCAGGGTTTTGTTCACCACGCCGACCTCGCCCGCATCAAACCCGACGCCGCGGATCAGGAAGGTAGTGGTCAGACTCATGGCGAAAGCGTCGCCAAGCTTATAAAGGACAATAAGCAGCAGGATCAGCCAGGCATTATTGCGACCAAAGAAGTCGCGCAGCGGTGCGGCGACGGCCTGCTCCAGCGAGCGTGGAACCGGGATCACATCGCTCGGTTCAGGCGCGAACAGGGTGGCAATAATGCAGGGGATCAGCAGTGCGGCCATCAGCCAGTACATGCCCTGCCAGCCGAGATAGCGGTCAGCAAGCCACAGTGCGAGTCCGCCGGAAACCAGCATACCCAGGCGGTAGCCGAGCACGCTGATTGCCGCACCGGCGCCACGCTCTTCCGCTGGCAGGACGTCCGTTTTCCACGCGTCAAAAACGATGTCCTGCGAGGCGGAGCAGAAGGCGATGACCACCGCAAGCGCGGCCATCCAGCGCAGCTGCGTTGACGGTTCAAGGAAACCCATTGCGGCAATGGCCAGCAACAGCAGCACCTGCGTCATCACTAACCAGCCGCGACGGCGCCCGAGGAACGGTGGGGTATAGCGATCCATCACTGGCGACCACAGGAACTTAAAGACGTAAGCCTGGCCGACGAGCGAGAAGAAACCAATGGTTTTAAGATCGATGTTCTCAACCGTCATCCACGCCTGTAACGTGCCGGAGGTGAGCGCAAGGGGTAAACCGGAGGCGAAACCCAGGATCAGCAGAATAGCTGATTTCGGTTGCTGGAAAATGCGTAAGTAGTGACTGGACATGTTCTTATGAACTGACCCGGTGAAGCACCGGGTCAGTCAGCAGGATTAACGTGCGTTCTGCTTGATGAAGTCGTGAATGCTGGTGTCCTGTGCCATGTCGGCAATGGTGTCAGTCAGCACGCTGTTAACCGCGTTAGCGATATTTTTGTTGGAGGCCTGGAATGCGCCTTCAACGGAATAGCTTGCACGGTAGTTTTTGTTCATCTTGTTGCCGTTCTTCGCGGTAGCGATGATGGAGATATCGGCTTTGGTCGCAATGTTGTAGCGAACGTTACCCTGGGAGACGTCAGCGTACAGGTTGTTCACGATGATTTGCAGATCAACCGCGCCGCTTGGGCCAATCATGTAGCCACGGGAGGTCATCTGTTTTTCCAGTACTTCCTGCAACAGGAAGCGCAGGTCGCGGGAAGCGGTCAGCGTAACCTGCTGGTTGTCGCGAGTCACTTTCGCCAGCGCCTGGTCCTGACGCTGATCGGCACCATTAATGCTGACCGTCACGCCCATCAGGCTTGGATCCTGCTGAGGCAGGGTAATTTTTGGTGAAACGTCAATGGTCGTCGGCGGGGTGGCGCAACCGGCGAGCATAAAGAGTGCTACCAACGGAAAGAAGATTTTTTTTAACATTTTCGGGTTCTCAACGAATCGTAAGCAAAGAGAGAAAAATTGCCGCCATCATAACATCGCCAACGGCCAGGGGAAGTGGTCAACGCATGTAAATTCATCGCCTTGTCCGAAAACTGACCACCTTTCCGCTTTTCTCTGCCTGTAAGTGACAAAACGTATGAACCTCATAGTGAACTTCATCCGTTTGGATGAGAAAATCAGACGAAAGCTAAATATTTGTTGTCACGGTGTAATGGAACCGGTAAAAGCGGCTAATATTTAAAGGGATGGGTGACATCTTAGCGTTGTCGGAGGAGTGATTTCATGATGATACGTGAACAGATAGAAGAAAAATTAAGGGCAGCGTTCAACCCTGTGTTTCTCGAAGTTGTCGACGAAAGCTATCGTCATAACGTGCCGGCAGGTTCTGAAAGCCACTTCAAAGTGGTTCTGGTCAGCGATCGCTTCACGGGAGAACGTTTCCTGAACCGACACCGCTTGATCTACAGCACCTTGACGGAAGAACTCTCCACAACCGTACATGCGCTCGCGCTGCATACCTACACCATTAAGGAATGGGAAGGGCTGCAGGATACGGTATTCGCATCACCGCCTTGTCGGGGTGCAGGCACCATCGCCTGATAAATCGGATTTGCAACCGCCGGAGTTTTTCCAGTATGTTGCTTACAGATTTCGTCAAAACGGCCTTCGGGCCGTTTTGTTTTGTCTGAGTTTTGAGCGGATGGCGCGTTTTTAAGGCTAAAAATAGCCTTAAAGTGTGAAAAAAGCCGCAGCAACATGCTCCAACCGTTCTCGACTCACCTAAGTGATGCCGCTATAATGCCGCGTCTTATTGAATGTCTTCGGGATGATTCTGGCGACAGGGAATGTGAATCTGCACATAAGAGAGCATCCCGGTATAACAGACAGATTCAGAGTTGACCGAGCACTGTGATTTTTTTGAGGTAACAAGATGCAAGTTTCAGTTGAAACCACTCAAGGCCTTGGCCGCCGTGTAACGATTACTATCGCTGCTGACAGCATCGAAACTGCTGTGAAAAGCGAGCTGGTCAACGTAGCAAAAAAAGTACGTATTGACGGCTTCCGCAAGGGCAAAGTACCAATGAATGTTGTTGCTCAGCGTTATGGCGCTTCCGTGCGTCAGGATGTGCTGGGTGAACTGATGAGCCGCAACTTTATCGACGCGATCATCAAAGAAAAAATCAATCCAGCCGGCGCGCCAAACTACGTTCCAGGTGAATACAAGCAGGGCGAAGACTTCACCTATTCCGTAGAGTTCGAAGTGTACCCGGAAGTTGAGCTGAAAGGTCTGGAATCAATCGAAGTTGAAAAACCGATCGTTTCCGTGACTGACGAAGACGTTGACGGCATGCTGGATACCCTGCGTAAGCAGCAGGCGAACTGGAAAGAGAAAGAAGGCGCTGTTGACGCGGAAGACCGCGTAACCATCGACTTCACCGGTTCAGTAGACGGCGAAGAGTTCGAAGGCGGTAAAGCGTCTGATTTCGTACTGGCGATGGGCCAGGGTCGTATGATCCCAGGCTTCGAAGACGGTATCAAAGGCCACAAAGCAGGCGAAGAGTTCACCATCGACGTGACCTTCCCTGAAGAATACCACGCTGAAAACCTGAAAGGTAAAGCAGCGAAGTTCGTCATCAACCTGAAGAAAGTTGAAGAGCGCGAACTGCCAGAACTGACTGAAGAATTCATCAAGCGTTTCGGCGTGGAAGATGGTTCTGTTGCGGGTCTGCGTGCTGAAGTGCGTAAAAACATGGAGCGCGAGCTGAACGGCGCTGTACGTAACCGCGTGAAGTCTCAGGCGATTGAAGGTCTGGTGAAAGCGAACGACATCGACGTTCCTGCTGCCCTGATCGACAGCGAAATCGACGTTCTGCGCCGTCAGGCTGCACAGCGCTTCGGTGGCAACCAGCAGCAAGCGATGGAACTGCCACGCGAGCTGTTCGAAGAGCAAGCGAAACGTCGCGTTGTTGTTGGCCTGCTGCTGGGCGAAGTGATTCGTACCCACGAGCTGAAAGCTGACGAAGAGCGTGTGAAAGGCCTGATCGAAGAGATGGCTTCTGCATACGAAGATCCATCAGAAGTGATCGAGTTCTACGGTAAGAACAAAGAGCTGATGGACAACATGCGCAACGTTGCACTGGAAGAGCAGGCTGTTGAAGCGGTACTGGCGAAAGCGAAAGTAACCGAAAAAGAGACCTCTTTCACCGAACTGATGAACCAGCAGGCGTAATTTCGCCCCAACGGTTTAAAGTTTGAACAAAAAACCCGTTGCCCTCCGGCGACGGGTTTTTTTTATCACAGCTTTAGTCCTGGAAGGGTGCTAAAACGCCCTTTCAGTGTTAGCGTTACAACAAAACGTTGTTATGCTTGAAATAGGGCATGGCGACCCCCATTAGTATGTAATCACGATGATTGAGACTGGCTGATAATCCGTCCATAAGGTTACAATCAGTACAGCAGGTGTTTTCAATTTTGAACCAGGAGACGGAAATGTCATACAGTGGCGAACGAGATAACTTTGCACCCCATATGGCGCTGGTGCCAATGGTTATTGAACAGACCTCACGCGGTGAGCGATCTTTCGATATCTATTCCCGTCTGCTCAAGGAACGCGTTATCTTTCTGACCGGCCAGGTGGAAGACCATATGGCTAACCTGATCGTGGCGCAGATGCTGTTCCTGGAAGCGGAAAACCCGGAAAAAGACATTTACCTGTACATCAACTCGCCGGGCGGTGTGATTACGGCGGGCATGTCTATTTATGACACCATGCAATTCATCAAGCCGGATGTCAGCACCATCTGTATGGGACAGGCGGCGTCCATGGGGGCTTTCCTGTTAACCGCAGGGGCGAAAGGTAAGCGTTTCTGCCTGCCTAACTCCCGCGTGATGATTCACCAGCCGCTGGGTGGTTACCAGGGCCAGGCGACGGATATTGAAATCCACGCCCGAGAAATTCTGAAAGTAAAAGCGCGCATGAATGAACTTATGGCGCAGCATACGGGTCAACCACTCGAGCAGATCGAGCGCGATACCGAGCGCGATCGCTTCCTGTCTGCACCTGAGGCAGTTGAGTACGGCTTAGTCGACTCCATTTTGACCCATCGTAATTGATGCCCGCGACGCGAGTGTGCCGCTATACTAATTTAGGGCGGCACGTTGCCTGTAAGCAGCTTGCGTCTGAGTATGGCATTTGCGTCGTCATGTGCGGCACATAGAACTTAAAAAGAGGTTTGGACTCATGACAGATAAACGCAAAGATGGTTCGGGCAAACTGCTGTACTGCTCTTTTTGCGGCAAAAGCCAGCATGAAGTGCGTAAACTGATTGCCGGGCCGTCCGTGTATATCTGCGACGAATGCGTCGATTTATGTAACGACATCATTCGCGAAGAGATTAAAGAAGTCGCGCCGCACCGTGAGCGCAGCGCGTTACCAACGCCACACGAGATTCGCCACCACCTGGACGACTATGTCATTGGTCAGGAGCAGGCGAAAAAAGTGCTGGCGGTGGCGGTATACAACCACTACAAGCGTCTGCGTAACGGCGATACCAGCAATGGCGTGGAACTGGGCAAAAGTAACATTCTGCTGATCGGGCCTACGGGTTCCGGTAAAACGTTGCTGGCGGAAACGCTGGCGCGCCTGCTGGATGTTCCGTTCACCATGGCGGATGCCACCACCCTGACCGAAGCCGGTTATGTGGGCGAAGACGTTGAAAATATTATCCAGAAGCTGCTCCAGAAGTGCGATTACGACGTACAGAAAGCCCAGCGCGGGATCGTCTATATCGATGAGATTGACAAAATCTCCCGTAAATCAGACAACCCATCCATCACCCGTGACGTCTCGGGCGAAGGCGTGCAACAGGCGCTCCTGAAGCTGATTGAAGGTACGGTTGCGGCTGTTCCACCGCAGGGTGGGCGTAAACATCCGCAGCAGGAATTCTTGCAGGTTGATACCTCCAAGATCCTGTTTATCTGTGGTGGTGCGTTTGCAGGCCTGGATAAAGTGATCTCTCACCGTGTGGAAACCGGCTCCGGCATTGGTTTTGGCGCAACGGTGAAAGCTACGTCTGAAAAACCAAACGAAGGCCAGCTGCTGGCGCAGGTTGAACCGGAGGATCTGATCAAATTTGGTTTGATTCCGGAATTTATCGGCCGTCTGCCGGTTGTGGCGACCCTGAACGAACTGAGCGAAGACGCGCTGATTCAGATCCTGAAAGAGCCGAAAAACTCGCTGACCAAGCAGTATCAGGCGCTGTTTAATCTGGAAGGCGTTGAGCTGGAATTCCGTGACGAAGCACTGGACGCGATTGCCAAGAAAGCGATGGCGCGTAAAACCGGTGCCCGTGGCCTGCGTTCTATCGTGGAAGCAGCATTGCTCGACACGATGTACGATCTTCCTTCTATGGAAGATGTCGAAAAAGTCGTGATCGACGAGTCCGTCATTGGTGGCCAGACCAAGCCGTTACTGATTTACGGTAAACCGGAAGCGCAGCAGGCATCTGGCGAATAATTCACCATTTCATACAATCAGTTAATCAAAAAGGGGGGATTTTATCTCCCCTTTACTTTTTCCGTATTCATGGCGTTGAATGTATGGGAAACATCCCCATATACTGGATTACATGTTAATGGTTGTGTGAAGCACAGTTACATGACCAGTTTACCTGGCGGACACTAAACTAAGAGAGAGCTCTATGAATCCTGAGCGTTCTGAACGCATTGAAATCCCCGTATTGCCGTTGCGCGATGTGGTGGTTTATCCGCACATGGTCATACCCTTATTTGTAGGGCGGGAAAAATCTATCCGTTGCCTCGAAGCCGCCATGGATCATGATAAAAAAATCATGCTGGTTGCGCAGAAGGAAGCATCAACGGATGAGCCGGGTGTAAACGATCTTTTCACCGTCGGGACCGTGGCCTCTATTTTGCAGATGCTGAAGCTGCCAGATGGCACCGTGAAGGTGCTGGTGGAAGGCTTACAGCGCGCGCGTATTACCACTCTGTCAGACGATGGCGAGCACTTCTCTGCGAAGGCAGAGTACCTTGATTCACCGGAACTTGATGAGCGCGAGCAGGAAGTGCTGGTACGCACCGCGATCAGCCAGTTTGAAGGCTACATCAAGCTGAACAAGAAAATCCCACCTGAAGTGCTGACGTCGCTGAACAGCATCGACGATCCTGCACGTCTGGCGGATACCATCGCTGCGCACATGCCGCTGAAGCTGGCTGACAAACAGTCCGTGCTGGAAATGTCCGACGTTAACGAACGTCTGGAATACCTGATGGCGATGATGGAGTCTGAGATCGATCTGCTCCAGGTTGAGAAGCGCATTCGCAACCGCGTCAAAAAGCAGATGGAAAAATCGCAGCGTGAGTACTATCTGAACGAGCAAATGAAAGCCATTCAGAAAGAGCTCGGCGAGATGGACGATGCGCCGGATGAAAACGAAGCGCTGAAGCGTAAGATCGACGCGGCGAAGATGCCGAAAGAGGCGAAAGAGAAAGCCGAAGCTGAGTTGCAGAAGCTGAAAATGATGTCTCCGATGTCGGCGGAAGCGACCGTTGTACGCGGCTACATTGAGTGGATGGTTCAGGTTCCATGGAATGCCCGCAGCAAGGTCAAAAAAGACCTGCGTCAGGCACAGGAAATCCTTGATACCGACCACTATGGCCTGGAACGTGTGAAAGACCGCATTCTTGAGTACCTCGCGGTACAGAGCCGTGTGAACAAAATCAAAGGTCCAATCTTGTGCCTGGTAGGGCCTCCAGGGGTGGGTAAAACCTCTCTGGGCCAGTCCATCGCCAAAGCGACCGGACGTAAGTACATCCGTATGGCGCTGGGCGGCGTGCGTGATGAAGCGGAAATCCGCGGTCACCGCCGTACCTATATCGGTTCTATGCCGGGCAAGCTGATCCAGAAGATGGCGAAAGTGGGCGTCAAAAACCCGCTGTTCCTCCTCGACGAGATCGACAAAATGTCTTCGGACATGCGTGGCGATCCGGCGTCGGCGCTGCTTGAAGTGCTTGATCCAGAGCAGAACGTGGCGTTCAGCGATCACTATCTGGAAGTCGACTACGACCTGAGCGATGTGATGTTCGTGGCGACGTCGAATTCCATGAACATTCCGGCACCGCTGCTGGACCGTATGGAAGTGATCCGTCTGTCCGGTTATACCGAAGACGAGAAGCTGAACATTGCTAAGCAGCACCTGCTGCCGAAGCAGATTGAACGTAACGCGCTGAAAGCTAACGAGCTGACCGTTGAGGACAGCGCTATTGTCGGCATTATTCGTTACTACACCCGTGAAGCGGGCGTGCGTAGCCTTGAGCGTGAGATCTCTAAACTGTGCCGTAAGGCGGTTAAGCAGCTGCTGCTGGATAAGAGCCTGAAGCACATCGTGATTAACGGCGACAATCTGCATGCTTACCTCGGCGTTCAGCGCTTCGACTATGGCCGTGCGGACAACGAAAACCGCGTTGGTCAGGTGACTGGACTGGCGTGGACGGAAGTGGGTGGCGATCTGCTGACCATTGAAACCGCCTGTGTACCGGGTAAAGGCAAGCTGACCTACACTGGCTCGCTCGGTGAAGTGATGCAGGAGTCCATCCAGGCAGCGTTGACCGTGGTGCGTGCGCGCGCGGAAAAACTGGGTATCAACCCGGATTTCTACGAAAAACGCGACATTCACGTTCACGTTCCGGAAGGGGCGACGCCGAAAGATGGCCCAAGCGCGGGTATTGCTATGTGTACGGCGCTGGTTTCCTGCCTGACGGGGAACCCGGTCCGTGCTGATGTGGCCATGACTGGTGAAATTACGCTGCGTGGTCAGGTACTGCCCATCGGCGGGTTAAAAGAAAAACTGCTGGCGGCACACCGTGGTGGGATCAAAACCGTATTGATTCCTTACGAGAATAAACGCGATCTGGAAGAGATTCCGGACAACGTTATTGCCGATTTGCAGATCCATCCGGTGAAACGCATTGAGGAAGTTCTGACTCTCGCACTGCAAAATGAACCGTCCGGAATGCAGGTTGTAACCGCAAAATAGTGACCTCGCGCAAAGAGCGCTAATAAAAACAAGGCTGGTAAGTCATTTCGTACTTGCCAGCCTTTTTTTGTATAGCTAATTTAGATTGCTGATTGGGTTAGCCATCAACAACGGGTGTTGTAAGGTCATAGCAGGACTGATATAACTGCTGCGCGGTCGCGCTGTGAAGGATTCAGGTGCGATATAAATTATAAAGAGAGGAAGAGAACAGTGAATAAATCTCAACTGATTGACAAAATTGCTGCGGGTGCTGATATTTCTAAAGCTGCAGCTGGACGTGCTTTAGATGCTTTAATTGCTTCTGTTACTGAATCTCTGCAAGCTGGGGACGACGTTGCACTGGTAGGCTTCGGTACTTTTGCGGTTAAAGAGCGTGCTGCCCGTACTGGCCGCAACCCGCAGACCGGTAAAGAGATCACCATTGCTGCCGCTAAAGTGCCGGGTTTCCGTGCAGGTAAGGCGCTGAAAGACGCAGTAAATTGATTGCTTTCCCGCTCCAGGGAAGCTGAAAAGTACAAGGGCGCATCGTTTGATGTGCCTTTTTTGTTTGTCCAGACCTGATTTGTGCGAGTTTATGCGAGTTGTGGGCTGACAATTGCCCTGTTTTCTTGTCACAATACGCCTTTACGCGCGACGGTCAGGATTTTCCGTCAGCGTCAGGTAACCAGTCACCTACAGCGGAGTGTTGTTACACCATGATGGACAGCTTACGCACGGCTGCTAACAGTCTCGTGCTCAAGATTATTTTCGGTATCATTATCGTGTCGTTCATATTGACCGGTGTGAGTAGTTACCTCATCGGCGGTGGCGCGAACTACGCCGCAAAAGTGAATGGCCAGGAAATTAGCCGTGGGCAGTTCGAGAACGCTTTTGCTGGTGAACGTAACCGCATGCAGCAACAGCTGGGCGACCAATACTCTGAACTTGCAGCCAACGAAGGCTATATGAAAAACCTGCGTCAGCAGACGCTGAACCGCCTTATCGACGAAGCGCTGCTGGACCAGTACGCGAAAAGCCTCGGTCTGGGCATCAGCGATGAGCAGGTTAAAAAAGCCATCTTCTCGACGCAGGCTTTCCAGTCTAATGGGAAGTTCGACAACGCGCGTTACAACAGCATTGTTAACCAGATGGGGATGACGGCTGACCAGTACGCACAGGCGCTGCGTAACCAGTTGACCACGCAACAGCTGATCAACGCGGTGGTGGGCACCGATTTCATGCTGAAAGGCGAAACTGAAGCGCTGGCGGCACTGGTGGCGCAGCAACGCGTGGTGCGTGAAGCGACGATTGATGTCAATGCACTGGCGGCGAAACAGCAGGTTAGCGACGCTGAAGTTAATGCTTACTACGAGCAAAACAAGAACAACTTCATCTCTCCTGAACAGTTCCGCGTAAGCTATATCAAGCTGGATGCTGCCGCGATGCAGAAAAACGCGACTGACGCCGAGATCCAGTCTTATTACGACCAGCATCAGGATCAGTTCACTCAGCCGCAGCGTAACCGTTACAGCGTGATCCAGACCAAAACGGAAGCAGAAGCAAAAGCCGTGCTGGACGAGCTGAACAAAGGCGCTGATTTCGCGACCGTGGCGAAAGCAAAATCCACCGACATTATTTCTGCCAAAAACGGTGGTGATATGGGCTGGCTGGAAGATTCCACTACCCCGGACGAGCTGAAAAATGCGGGTCTTAAAGAGAAAGGCCAACTGTCTGGTGTAATCAAATCCTCCGTTGGCTTCCTGGTGGCGCGTCTGGACGATGTCGTAGCGGCGAAAACCAAGCCGCTGGCTGACGTTCGTGATGATATCGCTGCGAAAGTGAAGCAGGAGAAAGCGCTGGACGCCTTCTATGCTCTGCAACAGAAAGTGAGCGATGCCGCAAGCAACGACAACGAATCACTGGCGGGCGCTGAGCAGGCTGCTGGCGTGAAAGCGGTTGAGACGGGCTGGTTCAGCCATGAAAATCTGCCGGAAGAACTGAACTTCAAACCGGTTTCAGATGCCATTTTCAATGGTGGTCTGGTAGGTGAGAACGGTACGCCGGGCAGTAACTCAGACATCATTACCGTTGACGGTGACCGTGCGTTCGTACTGCGCGTCAGCGAGCACAAAGCCGAGGCAGTGAAGCCCCTGGCGGAAGTGAAAGATCAGGTGGTGGCGCTGGTCAAACACAACAAAGCGGCACAGCAGGCAAAACTGGATGCAGAGAAAATTCTGGCCGATCTGAAAGCCGGTAAGAACGATGCACTGAAAGCGGCTGGCCTGAACTTTGGCGAAGCCAAAACGCTGAGCCGTACCGGTCAGGATCCTGTCAGCCAGGCGGCGTTTGGTCTGAGCCTGCCGGCGAAAGACAAACCTGTCTTTGGCACCACGACCGATATGCAGGGTAACGTGGTGATTCTGGCGCTGGATGAAGTCAAAGCCGGCACGCTGCCAGACGCGCAGAAGAAGGCCATGGTTCAGGGAATTACCCAGAATAATGCCCAGATTGCTTTCGAAGCGATGATGAGCAACCTGCGTAAAGAAGCCAAAATCAAGCTGGGTGATGTGGTGACCCAGGAGCAATAATTACGTACCTGCTCGCAGATTTTCGTAACGCTCTGCAAAAACTAAAGGCCGCTTTCGCGGCCTTTTCCATTTCTGCAATCTGCTGTTTGTCCCTGTTTTCTCGTACGGCTATCGTGGCGTGGCTGTCAACAAACAAGGAGAAAACAGCATGAAATGTGGAATCAAAGCACTGTTAATTACACTGGCTATTGCCACTTCCGGGATGAGTGCGGGCGCGCTGGCGGCGTCGCCCTCGGCTAAAGCGCAGGCTGCACAGACCAAAACAGACTCAGCTGCGCAGGCTTATACGCAATCAAAAGCGACTGATGCCGGTAAAAGTGCAGAGGATGACGGTACGCGAGTCAGCATCAATTCGGCATCGGCAGAAGAGCTCGCGCGCGTGATGAACGGTGTGGGACTTAAAAAAGCCCAGGCCATTGTTAGCTACCGCGAGGAGTACGGTCCTTTTAAAACCCTTGACGATCTCAAGCAGGTGCCGGGTATGGGCAGCGCGCTGGTTGAGCGCAATCTCGCACACCTGACGCTGTAATCGCGTAATCACTTGCACTGCGGCAAAAATTTGCCAGGATAAAGAGGTCATACCAGTTATGACCTCTGAACCTATAACAACGAAAGGCTATTGCGCTATGCAGACACAAATCAAAGTCCGTGGTTATCACCTCGATGTTTACCAGCACGTCAATAACGCCCGCTACCTTGAATTTCTTGAAGAGGCGCGCTGGGATGGCCTGGAGAACAGCGAAAGCTTCCAGTGGCTGACCGCACACAACATCGCGTTTGTGGTCGTCAACATCAACATTAACTACCGCCGCCCGGCTGTGCTGGGGGATGTGCTCACCGTGACCAGTGAGGTCCAACAACTGAATGGCAAAAGTGGTGTATTGAGCCAGGTCGTCACGCTTGAGCCAGAAGGGCAGGTGGTGGCCGATGCGCTGATCACCTTTGTCTGTATCGATCTCAAAACCCAGAAAGCGTTGCCGCTGGAAGGGGAGTTGCGCGAAAAGCTGGAGCTGATGATCGCGTAAAAAATGTTCAGGGATAACCGTGCTGTCGCCACTTACCGTTCGACAGCACGGTCAGGTCTCCCTTATTTCAGACCGGTCTTTTTCTGCATCGCGGCCATCACGCCCGCTTTATCCGCAAGATAATGATTCAGACCGTTCGCGCGCAGGTTACAGGCGGCACACTGCCCGCAGCCGTCCCCTTTAATGCCGTTGTAGCAGGTCAGGGTCTCGTTGCGAACGATATCCAGCTTGCCCCAGTAGTCGGCCAGCGCCCAGGTTTCGGCTTTATCCAGCCACATCAGCGGCGTTTCGAAGCGGGTCTCTTTTGCCATTCCCAGATCCACGGCGTGATTGAGCGCTTTCACGAATTCATCCCGGCAGTCCGGGTAGCCAGAGAAGTCGGTCTCACACACGCCAGTGATCACCGCTTCGGCTTTCACCTGGTAGGCATAGATTGCCGTCAGGGTCAGGAAGAGAATATTACGCCCAGGTACGAAGGTATTCGGAATGCCGCTGGCATCCGGTTCGTAATCAGGAACCGGAATGCTGTCGCGGGTGAGGCTGCTGACGGCCAGTTCATTTAACAGCGTCACGTCCAGCACTTTATGAGCGCGGGCGCCCAGTTTGAGGGCCAGTTCACGAGCGACATCGATTTCAGCGCGATGACGCTGACCATAATCAAAAGTGACGCAATGCACTTCATCATACTGGTGAAGTGCCTGAATCAGGCAGGTTGTGGAATCTTGTCCTCCGCTGAACACGACGACGGCACGTTTCATAGATCATCTCGACAGTTACGGTAAAAGCGTCATGTTAACGCCTGGCTAAAGCGGCGACCAGCTTCTTCACGCGTTTGGTGGAGGAAGCCAGGCTTCGGTGAAGTCAAACCAGCCGCGAGTGTTAAGGCGTATTCCGTTGACGCCCGGAGGAGCGCTGATTTGATACTGGTAGTTAAAGAGCGGTGTCAGGACGGCTGTCTCCATTAATCGGCTGAAGATAGCCTGAAGTCCTGCGTGTCGGTCACGTTCGTCGGCCTGCGTCTGCACCGCATCCAGCGTGGCCTGCAAATGGGCGTATGCCGGTGCGCTCAGCAGATGCGGCCAGAGCGCATCGCAGCGGAGCCATTGCTCAAGGGTGTACGCTGGCGCTTCGCCAATCAGTCTGTCTCCCATCATGATGTCTGCATCGGCAAGCTGCTGGCAACCGTCCCACGTCTTGGCGTCGTGAAAGATGACGGTCAGTTCACAGCCCTGCCGCGCAAGGTATGCTTTTAACTGGCTGGCCATGGTGTGAAGCTCAACCGGCAGGTGGTAGACAAGCGTCAATGCCTCTGGCAGCACAACGTCGGTTAAATCAGGCCATTGGGGGATCGCCCAGCCGGGAAGCAGTTCCTCGGTAGGAGTGATGAGCCCTTCGTTCAGGGGAAGCGTATGCAGCAGCGTTGAGAGATGAATGATATTAATCAGCCGCTTTGCCTGAAGTTCGCTCAGACGCGGACTTTGTTTCAGCGTGAGGTAGCAGAAGCCCAGACTGGTGCTGTTACTCACCAGCCGCAGGCTGGCCAGCTCGTCGGCCTCGCCAATGGCGATTTGCACCGGGTGGCGACAGCTGGTGCCCAGACTGTAGTCAAAAAGCTGGGGCGTGATCCAGTACTCGATAGCCTTAAGTAACGGATGACCAAGGTGATACTGCTCGTGGCTTTCCAGACGCACCAGTTCAGGCTCAAAAACGCTCAGCCGAAAGGGACCGCTGCCCACCACGGGGTAATCAGGATGCGCCAGACGGCTACAGTAGGTTGCCAGCCTGTGCGCCAGCCAATAGTCAGGTTGATGGAGAATAAACGTCAGGCTTTGCGGATGCGTGGTTTCGATACGTAAGACGCTGCGGAAAAGCGTGTCCATGCCGGGCTGCGATAGCAGCGCCGTCAGGCTTTGCCTGAGCTGTGCCGTCTCTATTTTATCGCCGTTATGCCAGTGCAGGGTGGAGCGTATGTAGAAATGCCAGCGCAGGCCGTCAGCAGAGACTTCCCAGTGATGCGCCAGATCGCCCGTGGGTTCACTGCTGTTACCATTAAAACGCGTCAAACCAGAGAATACCTGTCCCGCCAGATGCTGCTCCGCCCGGCCAGGGAGAAACCCCGGCTGAAGCGGCTCCAGCGAGCGATAGTAGGGAATACGCAGCGTCGGCGTATCGTTCTGCCATTGCCCGCCCATAAACGGATGCAGCAGCGATCGCAAATCTTCAGGCGCGAGCTGGGCCAGCTCCAGCGCGTTGTGCTGCTGTCCACTTTTCAGGGCCTCTTCCATC
This sequence comes from Enterobacter cloacae complex sp. S2, assembly GCF_015159675.1. Taxonomy (NCBI): domain Bacteria; kingdom Pseudomonadati; phylum Pseudomonadota; class Gammaproteobacteria; order Enterobacterales; family Enterobacteriaceae; genus Enterobacter; species Enterobacter cloacae complex sp. S2. The sequence goes on along the minus strand of NZ_JADDTS010000037.1, from coordinate 125,290 downwards.
ATCGTATTACGCAACGAATCCGGGGTGACGTGAAAGCGTAATTCCCCACGCTTTCCTCGTCCGGAGCGGGCGTACCAGCTTAGCCAGCCCGCCTCCTGCGCCTGGCGCAGCAGGGTGCGTACATGTCGCTCGCTGCAAAAGCAGCGGCTGGCAAGTTCACTGATGGTCACCTGCTGCGTTGCGCCGGCGGAGGGGTGCCACAGACGCTGATACTGGTTAAGACGGTTAAGCTGGCGCATGAAAAACCCGGAACAATAATTATCATCTATTCACTATTACTTCCGTATATCTCACGTAATACTGATGCACAAGTTAACCGCATCACATTTCGGGAGTAATTATGGCTCGGCTCGCTGCATTTGATATGGACGGCACGCTGTTAATGCCGGATCACCGTTTAGGGGAGAAAACCCTGAACACACTTAAGCGTCTGCGCGAGCGTGAAGTCACCCTGACGTTTGCCACTGGTCGTCATGTGCTGGAGATGCGCCATCTGCTGGGAACATTTGCCCTCGATGCGTTCCTGATCACCGGCAACGGGACGCGCATTCACTCCGTCGAGGGCGATGTGCTGCACCGTCAGGATCTGGATCCGGAAGTGGCGGACATCGTCCTGCACAGCACCTGGGATACGCAGGCCAGCGTGCATGTTTTTAACGATGAAGGCTGGTTTACCGGGCGTGAGATCCCGGCCTTGCTGCACGCTCACGTTTACAGTGGCTTTAAATATCAGCTCATCGATTTGCGCCGCATTCCGGCCCACAAGGTAACCAAGATCTGCTTCTGCGGCGATCACGACGATCTCTGCCGCCTGCGTATTCAGCTTAACGAGGCGCTGGGTGACCGGGCGCACCTGACCTTCTCGGCGGTGGACTGTCTTGAAGTGCTGCCGGTGGGCTGTAACAAAGGATCTGCGCTTGCGGTGCTGAGCGATCGTCTGGGGCTGACGATGCAGGACTGTATGGCCTTTGGTGACGCCATGAACGACCACGAGATGCTGAGCAGCGTAGGCCGTGGTCTGATTATGGGGAACGCGATGCCGCAACTTATCGCCGCGCTCCCGCATTTACCGGTTATCGGACACTGTCGTAACGAAGCGGTGTCCCATTTTTTGACGCATTGGCTGGACAAAAATAACCTCCCATATTCCCCCGAATAGCGAGATCCTTCCAGCAAGCCAGGCTAAAGCCTGGCTTTTTTTTATTTCACCAGATGCAAAATCTGCGCTTTCCACGGTTCAACATCGCCAATATTGGCCTGTACCCATTCTGCGTTGTAATAGGTGTCCAGGTAGCGTTCCCCGCTGTCGCACAGCAGCGTGACGACAGAGCCGCTTAGGCCTTCTTCACGCATTCTCGCGGCCAGTTGTAGCGCCCCCCACATATTGGTGCCGGTAGAGGCTCCGACCTTACGGCCAAGCTGTGTCTCCAGCCAGTGCGCCGTCGCGACGCTGGCGGCGTCCGGCACGCGGAGCATCTCATCCACAACGTCCGGAATAAACGAGGGTTCGACGCGCGGGCGACCAATTCCTTCGATCTTGCTCCCCACAGGGCTGCGCAGGCTGGCATCGCGAGATTGCCAGTAATCAAGGAACACCGAGTTCTGAGGGTCAACCACCATCAGCTGCGTATCATAACCCTGACAGCGGATATAACGTCCGATGGTGGCGGAGGTTCCGCCCGTGCCCGCGCTCATGACAATGTAAGAGGGGACGGGATGTGGCTCGTGGGTCATCTGGCGGAAAATGCTGTCCGCAATGTTATTATTGCCGCGCCAGTCGGTGGCGCGCTCGGCGAAGGTGAACTGGTCCATATAGTGACCATTTAGTTCGCGGGCCAGCATTTCGGAGGCCGCATAGATTTCGCAGGCGCTTTCCACAAAGTGGCAGCGTCCGCCGTAAAATTCGATCTGTTCAACTTTACGTTTCGCCGTGCAGGAGGGCATCACAGCGATAAACGACAGGCCCAGCAGGCGGGCAAAGTAGGCCTCTGAGACGGCAGTTGATCCGGACGACGATTCAATAATCGTGGTGCCTTCTTTAATCCAGCCGTTACATAAACCGTATAAAAAGAGTGAACGCGCCAGGCGATGCTTGAGGCTGCCGGTAGGATGGGTACTTTCATCCTTCAGGTAAAGCTGAATGCCGGGAAATCCAGGCAAAGGCAGGCGGATCAAATGGGTGTCTGCCGAGCGCTGATAGTCGGCATTTATTTCGCTGATGGCATGTTTAACCCAGGTGCTATTCATCGTAGTTATCCGTTTGTCATTTTGTGCCCAGCATAGCGAAAAGCACAGAAAAAATTGTTGCTATCTGGCCTTTAAAATAGAATGTAAGGAGAATAATTTTCTCTGGGAGGTGGATATGCTAGATAAAATTGACCGCAAGCTGCTTTCTTTGCTGCAAAGCGACTGCACCCTCTCTTTGCAGGCGCTGGCAGATGCCGTTAATCTGACCACCACACCGTGCTGGAAGCGCCTCAAGAAGCTGGAAGACGATGGCATTCTGCTGGGACGTGTGGCGCTGCTGGACCCCGAAAAACTGGGGCTTGGACTGACCGCCTTCGTCCTGATAAAAACGCAGCATCACAGCAGCGAATGGTACAGCCGCTTCGTCACCCAGGTTTCCGACATGCCCGAGGTGCTCGGCTTCTGGCGCATGGCGGGGGAATACGACTATCTGATGCGCGTTCAGGTGGCAGACATGAAGCGCTACGATGATTTTTACAAGCGGCTGGTCAATAGCGTACCGGGCTTGTCCGATGTCACCTCCAGTTTCGCCATGGAACAGATTAAATACACCACAGCGTTACCCATTGAATAACTTCATAAAATATCTTCAGGAAAAGACCGCGTGCGATTATTTGCCCAATTAAGCTGGTACTTTCGTCGGGAGTGGCAACGCTACCTCGGCGCGGTGGCCCTGCTTATTATCATTGCCATTTTGCAACTGATCCCGCCCAAAGTGGTGGGATACGTCGTGGATGGTGTTACGGAACAACATTACACCGCCGCACGGGTGATGATGTGGGTCGGTACGCTGGTGTTGACGGCCGTGGTGGTTTACCTGCTGCGTTATGTCTGGCGCGTGCTGCTGTTCGGCGCGTCCTATCAGCTTGCCGTTGAGCTGCGCGAGGACTTTTACCGCCAGCTGAGCCGCCAGCACCCTGAGTTTTATCTGCGTCACCGTACCGGGGATCTCATCGCCCGCGCCACTAACGATGTGGACCGTGTGGTGTTTGCCGCCGGTGAAGGGGTGTTAACGCTGGTGGATTCCCTGGTGATGGGCTGTGCGGTACTGATTGTGATGTCTACGCAAATTAGCTGGGAGCTCACGCTGCTGGCGTTGCTGCCGATGCCGCTGATGGCGCTGGCGATTAACCGCTACGGCGAGCAGCTCCATGAACGCTTTAAGCTGGCGCAGGCGGCGTTCTCGTCGTTAAACGATCGCACCCAGGAGAGCATGACCAGCATCCGCATGATCAAAGCGTTTGGTCTGGAAGACAGGCAGTCCGCGCTGTTTGCGGCCGACGCCGCCGATACCGGTGCGAAAAACATGCGCGTGGCGCGTATAGACGCCCGCTTTGATCCGACAATTTATATTGCGATTGGCATGGCGAACCTGCTGGCGGTGGGCGGCGGCAGCTGGATGGTGGTGCGAGGCACCATGACCCTCGGGCAGTTAACCAGCTTTGCGATGTACCTCGGGCTGATGATTTGGCCGATGCTGGCGCTGGCCTGGATGTTTAACATCGTTGAACGTGGGAGCGCCGCCTACAGCCGTATCCGCGCCATGCTGGCGGAAGTGCCGGTAGTGAACGATGGCAGCGAGCCGGTACCGGAAGGTCCGGGTGTTCTGAAGGCTGATATCCGCGTCTTTATCTACCCGCAAACGGAACATCCGGTGCTTGAAAACGTCAGTTTCACGCTGCGTCCTGGTCAGATGCTGGGCATCTGCGGCCCGACGGGCTCCGGTAAAAGCACCATTCTGTCACTGATTCAGCGCCATTTTGACGTGAGCGAAGGCGATATCCGTTTCCATGACGTCCCCCTGCCACGTTTGCTGCTGGATGACTGGCGCAGCCGCCTGGCGGTCGTCAGCCAGACGCCGTTTTTGTTTTCAGACACCATAGCCAACAATATCGCGCTCGGGTGCCCGACGGCGACACAGGACCAGATCGAGCATGTGGCGCGCTTAGCCAGCGTCCATGAGGATATTCTGCGCCTGCCGCAGGGCTACGACACAGAAGTGGGTGAGCGGGGCGTTATGCTCTCCGGTGGACAAAAACAGCGTATCTCTATTGCCCGCGCGCTGCTGCTGGACGCTGAGATCCTGATTCTGGATGATGCGCTGTCCGCGGTTGACGGGCGTACCGAGCATCAAATTCTGCATAACCTTCGCCAATGGGGGGAGGGGCGCACGGTCATCATCAGCGCGCACCGTCTGTCGGCCCTTACCGAAGCCAGTGAAATTCTGGTGCTTCAGCACGGGCATATTGCCCAACGTGGTCAACATGAACAGCTCGCCGGGCAGGCCGGCTGGTATCGGGATATGTACCGCTATCAACAGCTTGAAGCTGCGCTGGATGAGGAGGTCACCGATGCGTAAGTTTGGACAGATGTGGCCGACGTTAAAACGGCTGCTCGCCTATGGCTCACCGTGGCGCAAACCGCTTTCCATTGCCGTGCTGTTACTGTGGATCGCCGCGATTGCGGAGGTGACCGGTCCGCTGCTTATCAGCTATTTTATCGATAACATGGTGGCGAAAAGCTATCTGCCGCTGGGGCTGGTGGCGGGGCTGGGTGTGGCGTATGTCGGGCTACAGTTGACGGCGGCGGGACTGCACTATGCGCAGTCGCTGCTGTTTAACCGGGCCGCCGTGGGCGTGGTCCAGCAGCTACGCACGGATGTGATGGATGCCGCGCTGCGCCAGCCGCTGAGCGAGTTTGATACCCAGCCGGTCGGGCAGGTTATTTCGCGCGTCACCAATGACACCGAGGTGATCCGCGACCTTTATGTGACTGTTGTCGCAACGGTTCTGCGCAGTGCCGCATTGATTGGCGCGATGCTGGTGGCGATGTTCAGTCTGGACTGGCGGATGGCGCTGGTGGCGATCGCTATTTTCCCGGCGGTGCTGATTGTGATGGTTATTTATCAGCGCTACAGCACGCCGATTGTTCGTCGCGTGCGCGCTTACCTTGCAGACATCAATGATGGCTTCAACGAAGTGATCAACGGCATGAGCGTTATCCAGCAGTTTCGCCAGCAGGCGCGTTTTGGCGAGCGAATGGGAGAAGCCAGCCGTTCGCACTATATGGCGCGGATGCAGACGTTACGTCTGGACGGCTTCCTGTTACGCCCGCTGCTGAGCCTCTTCTCTGCGCTGGTGCTGTGCGGGATGTTGATGCTGTTTGGCCTGACGACGCGTGGAACCATTGAGGTGGGAGTGCTGTACGCGTTTATCAGTTACCTTGGCCGTCTTAACGAACCGCTGATTGAACTCACTACGCAGCAATCGATGCTGCAACAGGCGGTAGTCGCGGGTGAGCGTGTGTTTGAGCTGATGGACAGGCCGCGTCAGACCTATGGCGATGATGAACGTCCGCTGGAAAGTGGATCCATAGCGTTTGATCATGTCTCGTTTGCCTACCGCGACGATCAGCTTGTCTTGCAGGATATCAACCTCGAGGTACCGTCGCGCGGTTTTGTCGCCCTGGTTGGGCATACCGGCAGCGGCAAAAGCACGCTCGCCAGTTTGCTGATGGGCTACTATCCGTTGACGCAGGGGGAGATCCGTCTGGATGGACGGCCTCTTTCCGCGCTTAGCCACAACGCGTTGCGTAAAGGCGTCGCGATGGTGCAGCAGGATCCGGTAGTGCTGGCGGATACCTTTTATGCCAACGTGACGCTGGGACGATCTTTCACGCCTGAGCAGGTATGGGAGGTGCTGGAAACGGTGCAGCTGGCAGATCTGGCGCGCGGGTTAAGCGAGGGGATCAATACCCGGCTGGGCGAGCAAGGCAATAACCTCTCTGTCGGGCAAAAGCAGCTCCTGGCGCTGGCGCGCGTGCTGATTGAGACGCCGCAGGTGTTGATTCTGGATGAAGCGACCGCAAGCATCGACTCCGGTACCGAACAGGCGATCCAGCTGGCGCTGGCTGCCGTGCGGGATCGCACTACGCTGGTGGTGATCGCTCACCGCCTCTCAACGATCGTCGATGCCGATACCATTCTGGTGCTGCACCGTGGCCAGGCCGTTGAACGGGGTACGCACAAAGCGCTGCTCGAGGCGAAAGGACGCTACTGGCAGATGTATCAGTTGCAGCTGGCAGGCGACGAGCTGGCCGCCAGCGTGCGCGAGGAGGAGTCGCTCAGCGCCTGATGCACCATAACAAGGCAATGCGCTAACAGTCTTAACCGTTGGTGCAAAACTGAAACGCACCCTGCACTGCCATGGTGCGTTTTTTTTCCCCCCTTCGCGGCGCATGCGCGCCGCGGCGCTTTCCTCCTCACATTTCACTTCTGGCACACCCTTTGCAATATCCCTCTCGTGTTAGCTGCGGCCATTACCGAATTCTGACTGGAGGGGATATATGAAGCTGGTTACGGTGGTAATCAAACCATTCAAACTCGAAGACGTGCGTGAAGCGCTGTCTTCCATGGGTATTCAGGGACTGACTGTCACCGAAGTGAAAGGCTTTGGGCGTCAGAAAGGTCATGCCGAGCTTTATCGCGGGGCGGAATACAGCGTTAACTTCCTGCCAAAAGTGAAGATTGATGTGGCGATTGCCGACGATCAGCTTGATGAGGTGATTGATGTCGTCAGCAAAGCGGCCTACACCGGAAAAATTGGCGACGGCAAAATTTTCGTTGCCGAACTACAGCGCGTCATTCGCATCCGTACCGGCGAATCTGACGAAGCGGCGTTGTAAGTAACTCCTGGCACACAGTGATAGGGATCGAGAAAATGATGAAAGCAACAATGAAAACAGGTCTGGGTTCGCTGGCACTGCTGCCGGGCCTGGCAATGGCTGCACCTGCTGTGGCAGACAAAGCCGATAACGCCTTTATGATGATTTGCACCGCGCTGGTGCTGTTCATGACGATTCCGGGGATCGCGCTGTTTTACGGCGGCCTGATCCGCGGCAAGAACGTACTCTCCATGCTGACGCAGGTTGCCGTCACGTTCGCGCTGGTGTGCGTGCTGTGGGTGGTTTACGGTTACTCGCTGGCCTTCGGGGAGGGCAACGCCTTCTTCGGCAACGTTAACTGGGCGATGCTGAAAAATATCGAACTGACCGCGGTAATGGGCAGCTTCTATCAGTATATTCATGTCGCGTTCCAGGGCTCATTCGCCTGCATCACCGTGGGGCTGATTGTGGGCGCGCTGGCTGAGCGTATCCGCTTCTCAGCGGTACTGATTTTCGTGGTGGTCTGGCTGACGCTCTCCTATGTCCCGATTGCGCATATGGTCTGGGGCGGTGGTCTGTTGGCTTCCCATGGCGCTCTGGACTTTGCGGGCGGCACCGTTGTTCACATCAACGCCGCCGTAGCCGGCCTGGTAGGCGCATACCTGATTGGCAAGCGCGTGGGCTTCGGGAAAGAAGCATTTAAGCCGCACAACCTGCCGATGGTCTTTACCGGCACCGCCATCCTCTACTTTGGCTGGTTCGGCTTCAACGCAGGTTCAGCCAGCGCCGCTAACGAAATCGCCGCGCTGGCCTTCGTGAATACCGTGGTGGCAACTGCCGGGGCCATCCTCTCATGGGTATTTGGCGAGTGGGCCGTTCGCGGCAAGCCATCCCTGCTGGGTGCCTGTTCTGGGGCGATTGCCGGTCTGGTAGGTATTACGCCAGCATGCGGTTACGTGGGCGTGGGCGGCGCATTGCTGATCGGTATCGTCGCGGGTCTGGCGGGGCTGTGGGGCGTTACCGCACTGAAACGTATTCTGCGCGTTGACGATCCGTGTGATGTATTCGGCGTACACGGTGTGTGCGGCATTATCGGCTGTATCATGACCGGTATCTTTGCTGCACAATCTTTGGGCGGCGTGGGTTATGCTGAAGGCGTGACCATGATGCATCAGGTGCTGGTCCAGCTTGAAAGTATCGCGATTACGGTTGTCTGGTCGGGCGTTGTGGCCTTTATCGGCTACAAGCTGGCCGATATGACCGTGGGGCTGCGCGTACCGGAAGAGCAGGAGCGCGAAGGCCTGGACGTCAACAGCCACGGCGAGAATGCCTATAACGCATAATTTGAGTGCCTTGCCGGGCGGCGGCTTCGCCTTACCCGGCCTGAAAAAGCACAATTCGCAGGCCCGGTGAGCGCAGCGCCACCGGGCTTTTTACATCACCCGCGATTACGCATCACACCTTCCTGCACGGTAGAAGCCACCAGCACGCCATCCTGAGTGTAAAACTCCCCGCGTACAAAGCCGCGCGCGCTGGACGCAGAGGTACTTTCCACGCTGTAAAGCAGCCATTCATTCATATCGAATGGACGGTGGAACCACATGGAATGGTCAATCGTGGCGACCTGCATCCCTTTTTCCAGGAATCCCACGCCGTGCGGCTGTAGCGCAACCGGCAGGAAGTTGAAATCCGACGCATAACCCAGCAGATACTGATGCACGCGCAAGTCTGCCGGTACGCTGCCGTTGGCGCGGATCCACACCTGGCGGGTGGGCTCAGCAGTATGCCCCTTCATTGGGTTATGAAATTCGACCGGGCGGATCTCCAGCGGTTTATCGCACAGAAACTTCTCTTTTACCTGCGGCGGCAGCAGATGTGCGAGTGCGCGGGCAATTTCGGTTTCCGATTTCAGATCGTCCGGCGATGGGGCGGACGGCATCTGTTTTTGATGCTCATAGCCCGGCTCTGGCGCCTGGAAGGAGGCGGTCATGTAGAAGATGGGCTTCCCATGCTGGATGGCCGCCACACGGCGAGCGCTGAAGCTTTGGCCGTCACGCAGAACTTCCACGTCGTACACAATCGGTTTAGCGCTGTCACCGGGGCGTAAAAAGTAGCTGTGGAATGAGTGCACCAGACGGTCTGCCGGAACGGTCTCCTTAGCGGCATATAGCGCTTGCCCCACGACCTGGCCCCCAAAAACCTGGCGTAAGCCTAAATCTTCGCTCTGTCCGCGAAAAAGCCCTTCTTCTATTTTTTCCAGGTTCAGCAATGTCAGCAGATTGTTCAGTGCCTGACTCATAGTGGTCCTCAATAAACGCCGTGGCGAAAGATACGCTGAGTATAACGCAGAAACGATAGTGGTCCGATGGGTAGAATTATCTTAATACCTGGGCAAAATTAGGCATAAATCCGTGATTTGTGCCACACTTGTTTACGTTATGTGAATAAAACGACATCGGATGGGATCGATCCCGCCGGTGCATTGATGATAAGGAGACTTCAATGAAACTCGTGCCTATGTTAAGCGGTGTTGCAATGGCGGTGGCGTTGTCCGCCTGTGCGGATAAGAGTGCCGATGTAGCGGTACCAACGGCGACCCCAAACGGGATTAACACCCTTTCACAGCAAGCTATTCGACAGCCTAACGTGTCCGGTACCATCTGGATCAAACAGAAAGTCGCTCTGCCGCCGGACGCGGTTTTAACGGTCACGTTATCCGATGCGTCTCTGGCGGATGCACCGTCTAAAGTCCTTGCACAGCGTGCAGTTCGTACAGAGGGTAAACAGGCGCCGTTCAGCTTCGTGCTGCCGTACAACCCGTCTGACGTTCAGCCTAACGCGCGTATCCTCCTGAGCGCGGCGGTAACGATCAACGATAAGCTGGTCTTTATCACCGATACCGTGCAGGAAGCGGTCAACAAAGGGGGCACCAAAATCGACCTGACCCTGGTCCCGGTGCAGCAGACTGAAGTGCCTGTGGCAACGCAGACCAATCAGCCAACCTTGCCTACACCGCCAACACAGTTGTAACTTTCTTTCGCCCTCTTCATCTTGACGGGAGAGGGCGTCAGTATTCCCAGCGATACTTCTGCATATCTATCTGTCCCGTCCCGGACACCTGTACCCCTTCTGAGAGTAATGCCTGACGCTGGCGCTGCAGGTCTGGCCCGGTGAGGGAAATGGCGCCATGGCGATTAACGACCCGGTGCCATGGTAACGTACTTCCCTCCGGAAGCCTTCTTAGCACGCCGCCAACCTGACGCGCTGCGCGCGGAGAGCCCGCCAGTCGGGCGACTTCCCCATAGGTCGTGACACAGCCTTCCGGAATCGAGGCCACGATTTGCCACACTCGCTGTGGGAAAGTGTCATGTTCGTCCATTGTTTCTCCAGCGGGAAATCAGCGAAGGGTAATGTTATACGAAGATAAAGAAGATTGTCGGGTCAGTTTGCGCAATAATCCAGCATCCAGTTGCCAGCGGCTTGCAATTGAGGTGCTCCACAGGGATAATGCGCCAGCGCGTTGGTTATCAACGCTCTCAATGGGGGCTCTGTTGGTTCTCCCGCAACGCTACTCTGTTCACCAGGTCAGGTCCGGAAGGAAGCAGCCAGGGCAGACGACGTGGGTGCCGGGATGTAGCTGGCAGGGCCCCCACCCATTTGTGTTCTTCTCTGAAGTTTCCCCCTATATAAACCTTCTCAATTATGTGCCTATTTTGTTCGTGCAATATATCCTTCATTGAACTGAAATAATAATGTCATAAACCTGTAATAATAGACTGTCATTTTATTATCGGGCGTCTTTTTGTTGTCATAAGCAAAAAAATATATATCTGGATAACAAACTTATCTTCGTGTATTAAATTAAACACGTGTTCCGAAAGGATGTGACAATCATGGTAACTGCGGTTTTAAACGTTAAAATTGATGAAGCGCTAAAAGAAAGACTCCGCCACTATGCGGAAGACAATAATGAGAATTTAAGCGTGACCACAGAGAAACTGCTGCTGCTGGCATTTGAAGCAGTAGAAGAGGCGGGAGTATCGGAAGAGGATGTTGATAATCAGCATACGGAAGAAGAGAGCGTAAATCCATTTACTCCTAAAGAAATCAAAGCACTACGTAAACTTCTGAAGAAGAGAAAATGAAACAACAACTATCGACTGCCAGCGATTACAACGAGGCCTGCAATCTGTTACGTTCGGGCTATGTGAAACATGTTCGTCTTGGCTGGAATGTAGGAAGTGATGAGTTCTTTCGAATTGCGTCTGACTGGTGTGATACCGGTGCAAAAATAAAGAAAGAAGGTGAAAATTTCATTATTTCGCTGAAAGGCTTCCCGATTCCTCCTCAACATTAAGTTGTTCTTCATGAAAACTGCTGACTGCATGCGTTACAGTCAGCAGTTTTTATTGTTTCTGGCGAATAATTTACACCAGGCTCCGTTTTACTGGCGGTGTACTTTTATTTAAGGCAAGCCACAGCGGTTTGATACGCAGTAATGCCTCTTCAAGTTCTGGCGAATTGAGTGAGAAGGGCATACGCAGGTAGCGGTCAAACGCGCCTGAAAGCCCAAAGCGCGTGCCGGTGCCCATAATGATGCCTGTCGTTTCCGCACGTGCCGCCAGTTGAGTCGCCAGCATGCCGGGGAGTTCAATCCAGTATGAAAGTCCTCCCTCCGCTTCCTGAAACCGCCATTCGGGGAAATGCTTCCGTAACATCTGGCCGCAGCGGTCACGCCGTTCTGCCAGCATTTCCCGCCGGGCAGGCAGGAAGGTTTCACTGTTTTCGATAAGCCACAGCGTGGCCAGCTGTTCCAGCACCGGAGAGCCCAGATCCAGCGTATCGCGCGTCTGTGCGAGCGTGGCGATAGTGCGGAACGAGGCGCGGATCCAGCCGAGACGAAGCCCACCCCAGAAGCTTTTGCCTGCGGAACCCAGCGTAATCACCGCGGCCTCCGGGTTAAAGGCGGCCAGCGGCGGCGGCGGGGGAGCATCGAACCAGAGATCGACCATGGTTTCATCCACCACCAGCGTGGTGCGGGTTTGCGCGGCGATGTCGGTTATGGTCTGACGCGTCGCGGCATCCATGCAGCGCCCGGTCGGATTATGAAAATCCGGCATTAGATAGGCCAGACGCGGGGCGGTCTGGGCAAGCGTTGCGGCAAAACCATCGGTATCCCAGCCCGTTTCTGGCAGCGAGACGCCCACGGGCCGGCATTGCGCCCCCTGAATCGCGGCTATCGCCAGCGGGTAGGTGGGATGATCCACCACCACGCGATCCCCGGGCCCGGTCATCATTCTTAAGATCAGGGCGAAGCCGCTGACGGCACCGTTCACCACCATCACTTCGTCTGCCCGGGTGGGCAGACCGCGTGCGGTGTAGCGGGCGGCGATAGCTTCACGCAGCGCTGGAAGCCCAAGCTGATCGTACCCGGTCAGCGCCAGATTCGGCGTAATGGTCGTCAGCGCGTGGGTGTAGGCCTGATGGATCTCTGGCCCTGCGTTGAGCGCGGCGGTTGAGAGATCCAGCGCCGCCCTGGCAGTGGAAAGCGTGGGCACGGCCCGGCTGTCTGGCAGGATCGCCCGGGAACCGCTGCCGTGACGGCTCTCCAGAAAACCCTCTTCACGCAGATGCGCCAGCGCGCTGCTGATGGTGGTGCGGCTGACGTCCAGTGCGGCGGCCAGTTCCCGCTCTCCGGGCAGGCGCGTGTTTAGCGCCAGCCTGCCATCCAGAATTAACAGGCGTAACGCGTCAGCCAGCTGGCGCCACCGCGGGGTGCGGGAAGAGGTTTGTTGCCAGTGCCCTAACAGGCGAACCAGAGACTGGCTTCCAAAACGACGTGATGACATGTGCAGTCCACTATTTGAAAACTGGACATTAATCATAGTGCCATTTTCAGCGAAGATGGAAGCTGGTTCTTCGGAGAAGAGAAAATGGTGCGTCGTCTGGTACAACTTTATGTCGGTTTAGCCCTTTACGGACTTTCAACCGCGATGTTTATTCGTTCGGATCTGGGTGTTGATCCCTGGAATGTTTTTCACCTTGGCGTCGCCATCCAGGCCGGAATGAGCATCGGCACGGTGATGATTTTAACCGGGGCTGCGGTGCTGCTGCTATGGATCCCGCTGCGTCAGCTTCCGGGGCTGGGTACGGTCAGTAACGTGATTTGTATTGGCCTGGCGGCAGATGCGTCAATGGCATTGATCCCGGAACTCACCTCGCTGCCCGTGCGCATCACCCTGCTGGTTTCCGGCATTGTGGTTAACGCCCTTGCCACCGGAATGTATATCGGCGCGGGTTTTGGCGCAGGCCCGCGCGACGGTCTGATGACCGGCATACACGCCCGGCTGGGCTGGTCGATCCGCAGCGTGCGTACCGCAATCGAGGTGACCGTGTTGATCGTCGGCTATCTCCTCGGGGGAGCGTTTGGCGTCGGAACCGTGCTATATGCGTTAACCATCGGCCCGCTGATCCAGCTTTGTTTGCCGTGGTTTCGCCAGAGACCGCGCATGCAGAAAGCCGCGCAGCCGGAGCGGATTGCTTAATTTTGCGAAGCGCTCACAGGCTATAATGGCGTAACTGTGTCAGAATAGTGACTACCTTTTACGACGCCAGAATCTATGAAAGCGATCACTCTTTATGACGTTGCCCGCGTAGCGGGCGTTTCTTATCAGACCGTTTCCCGGGTGATTAACGACGCGGAACACGTTTCTGCCCGTACGCGGGAAAAGGTCCGACAGGCCATGGCGGCTCTACACTATGTACCTAACCGTGGCGCGCAGCAGCTGGCCGGGAAACGCACTCGCACGCTGGGGCTGATGACCAGCGATCTGGCGCTGCATGCGCCGTCGCAAATCGCCTCAGCTGTAAAATCCCGGGCAGTGGAGCAGGGGGCAGGCGTGCTCATCTCTATGGTGGAGCAGCCCGCGCAGTGTCAGGCTGCTTTGCAGGAGTTACTGGCGCAGCGCGTGGAGGCGCTGCTGGTGAACGTTCCGCTGGAAGATGCTCAGGCAGAAATGCTTCAGGAAATGGCCTCGCCGACCCCGGTTCTTTTTCTTGATGTTTCCCCCACAGCTCGGGTTAACAGCCTCGTTTTCAATGCTGAACAGGGCGCTGGCCTGGGGGCGGAGCATCTGCTTTCGCTGGGGCACCGGCGAATTGCGCTGCTCGCCGGGCCGGAAAGTTCTGTCTCTGCCCGGGCTCGCCTGGCGGGATGGAAAACTACGCTGGCTCAGGCTGGCGTGGAGGCGTTTGCGGTGGCGCAGGGCGACTGGAGCGCGGCTTCAGGCTACGAGAAAGGGCATCAGCTCCTGGCGGGCGCACAGCTGCCGGAGGCGATCCTTGTGGCGAACGATCAGATGGCGCTTGGCGTTTTACGCGCCTGTGCGGAAAAAGGCGTTGCGGTACCGGGGCAGATCTCGGTTGTCGGGTTTGATGATACGGCTGACAGCGCGTGGTTTTCCCCTCCGCTGACCACCGTTCGGCAGGCGTTCCGCGAGGCCGGTGAACGCAGCGTGGAGTGGCTGCTGGCAACTGCCCGTCACGCCGAACCCTGGCAACAACAACTTCCCGTTACGTTGATCGTTCGTCATTCCACCGCGCCGCGCGCCGTACAACAGGCCGATCGTGAAGATCTGGCGCAACAGCTAAGAACGCTGGCGCTGCTGGCGGAGAAACTGGCGCGCAGCTAGCACTTTTGTGATCGTGCTCGCCTGGCGACGATCAAAGTCTTTACCGCTACCGTTTACCAGGGCATGTTGACTAAAATTGTGAGCGCTTCGTAAAGAGGTTGATATGTCTTCCACATTGCCGCTGACCCTCAGCGCAATTCTGGCTCGTCGTGACTGGGAAAACCCGGGCGTGACGCAGTGGAATCGTCTGGCCGCACACGCGCCTTTTCATAGCTGGCGCGATGAAACCCTCGCCCGGGAGGATAAGCCTTCGCTGAGCGAGCGTCTGCTTAACGGCATCTGGCGATTCAGCTTTTTCCCGGCACCAGAGCAAGTGCCCGAGGCATGGGTAACGGACGATCTGTCTGATGCCGTTGAGATGCCCGTGCCGTCGAACTGGCAGATGGAGGGATTCGATACCCCCATCTACACCAACGTCACCTATCCGATAAATGTGAACCCGCCCTATGTACCGGCTGAAAACCCAACCGGTTGTTACTCGCTCACATTTGAGATGGATGATGCCTGGCTGCTCAGCGGGCAAACCCGCATTATCTTTGATGGGGTGAATTCAGCTTTTCATCTGTGGTGTAACGGCCAGTGGATGGGCTATTCCCAGGACAGCCGTCTGCCTGCGGAGTTCGACCTCAGCGCGGTGCTGCGACCGGGGCAGAACCGCCTGGCGGTGATGGTGTTACGCTGGTGCGACGGAAGCTACCTGGAAGATCAGGACATGTGGCGGATGAGCGGCATTTTCCGTGACGTCTCGCTGCTGCACAAGCCGGAAACGCGGATTGCCGATTATCAGATCGTGACCGATCTGAATGCCGAATGCGATCGGGCGCTGCTCCGGGTTGACGTTGCGCTGGAAGGCTTACGCTATGCCGAATGCGAGGTGGCGTTTACCCTGTGGCGTAACGGCGAAGCCTGCGCGCAAATCACGCAACAGCCCGGATCGGCCATCGTGGACGAACGCGGCAGTTGGGCGGAGCGGCTCACGGTGGCGATACCCGTGAACAATCCCGTGCTGTGGAGCGCTGAAACACCGGAACGCTATCGTTTGACCATGTCGCTTCGGGATGTGCAGGGCAACATGCTGGAGACTGAAGCCTGCGATGTCGGTTTCAGACGCGTCGAAATCAGCAACGGCCTGCTGAAGCTTAACGGCAAACCGCTGCTGATCCGCGGCGTGAACCGTCATGAACATCATCCTGAGAAGGGGCAGGTGATGGATGAGGCGACCATGCGCCGCGACATCGAACTGATGAAGCAGCATAACTTCAATGCCGTGCGCTGCTCGCATTATCCGAATCACCCTCTGTGGTACACGCTTTGCGATCGCTACGGCCTGTACGTGGTCGATGAGGCGAATATTGAAACCCATGGCATGGTGCCGATGAGCCGCCTGGCGGACGATCCGCGCTGGCTGCCTGCCATGAGCGAACGCGTAACGCGTATGGTGCAGCGGGACCGGAATCATCCGTCCATCATCATCTGGTCCCTGGGGAATGAGTCCGGGCATGGGGCGAATCACGATGCGCTGTACCGCTGGCTGAAAACCACCGATCCCACGCGGCCGGTGCAGTACGAAGGCGGGGGGGCCAGTACGGCGGCAACTGATATTATTTGCCCGATGTATGCCCGCGTCGATCAGGATCAGCCGTTCCCGGCGGTGCCAAAGTGGTCGATTAAAAAGTGGATTGGTATGCCGGACGAAACCCGTCCGCTGATCCTGTGCGAGTATGCCCACGCGATGGGTAACAGCTTTGGCGGCTTTGCCAGCTACTGGCAGGCATTCCGCAGCCATCCCCGGTTGCAGGGCGGCTTTGTCTGGGACTGGGTCGATCAGGCGCTGACGAAAAAAGCGGAAGACGGCACGGCATTCTGGGCCTACGGCGGCGATTTTGGCGATAAGCCCAACGATCGTCAGTTCTGCCTCAACGGGCTGGTGTTTCCCGATCGCACCCCGCATCCCGCCCTTTACGAGGCACAGCGTGCCCAGCAGTTCTTTACCTTTACGCTGGTGAGCACCGCTCCGCTGGTCGTCGATATCCAGAGCGATTATCTGTTCCGTCATACTGACAACGAGAGTCTGCGATGGTCGGTGGCGCGTGACGGTGTGGTGTTGGCTTCCGGCGAAATAACCCTTTCTGTTGCGCCCCAGGGGACACAGCGCGTTGAGATCCCGCAGACTGAATTCGGCGCTGAACCGGGCGAGGTCTGGCTCAACGTGGAGATCGTTCAGCCGCAGGCCACGCCGTGGTCGCCGTCCGGCCACCGTTGTGCCTGGGATCAGTGGCCGCTCCCGGCTCCGCTGTACCTTACGCCACCGAAAGCAGACGGAACCCCACCACAGTTAACGGTGCAGGAAGAGGTACTGGACATCACTCATCAGCAGCAGCGCTGGCAGTTTAGCCGTCTCACCGGCAACCTGACCCAGTGGTGGAACGCGGGCGCTGAAACGCTCCGTTCCCCGCTAACGGATAACTTTACCCGCGCGCCGCTGGATAATGACATTGGCATCAGCGAGGCGACCCGCATCGATCCGAACGCGTGGGTGGAACGCTGGAAAGCGGCAGGGATGTATGAGATATCCTCGCGCCTTATCCAGTGTGAAGCGGAACAGCATACCCGTGAGGTGGTGGTGACCACGCAGCACGTCTGGGAGCATCAGGGTAAAGCGCTGTTTATCAGCTACAAGGTCTGGCGGATTGATGACCACGGGTTACTGCACGGGGATGTGCAGGTGACGGTGGCGTCTGACATTCCTGAGCCCGCTCGTGTTGGCCTGAGCGTTATGCTGGCGGATATCCCGCAAACGGTGCGCTGGCTGGGGCTGGGCCCGCTGGAGAACTATCCGGACAGAAAACTGGCGGCGCAGCAGGGGCGCTGGGCGTTACCGCTGGACGCCATGCAGACGCCGTATATCTTCCCGACGGAGAACGGTTTACGCTGCGACACCCGTGAGCTGACGTTTGGCTCACATCACTTCCAGGGACAGTTCCATTTCTCCCTGAGCCGTTACAGCCAGCAGCAACTGCATACGACAACGCATCACCATTTGCTACGGGAAGAGGATGGCTGCTGGTTGAATCTTGATGCCTTCCACATGGGCGTGGGGGGGGACGACTCATGGAGCCCGAGCGTAGCCCCCGCCTTCATTCTGCAAAACCGTCGGCTGCGCTACACGTTTAGCTGGCAGCAGAACGGCTGAGCTGAAACGTGCGGCCACTGTCGTGGCCGCACGTAACACCGCGCAATGGGTTTATTTCCTGAGGTTGTGCTCGGCCCAGCGAATGAAATCTTCTTTAGGCAGCGCCTTGCTGAAATACCAGCCCTGTCCGTACTGCACGCCGTGGCGATGCAACCATTCGAGCTGCCCTTCAGTTTCAATGCCTTCTGCGACCATCGCCAGCTTAAGCGATTTGGCCATTTCGATGATGTGGGGAGTCACGTTCTTATACTCCAGCGCGTCCACAAAGGATTTATCAATCTTCAGGGTATCGACATCAAGATCCTGCAAATAGCTCAGGCTGGAGTAACCCGTACCAAAATCATCAATGTAGATGGCATGCCCGGAGCGCCGAAACGCAGCGATGGCAGGGGCGCTGACGGCAGGATCGGCAAAGCCGCGCTCGGTCAATTCAAGGGCGATCTGGCGCGGGTGGACGCCCCATTTGTTGAGCAATTGACTCAGCAGGCGAGGCAGCTCGGGGGACGTTAAATCGGCTGGCGAAAGGTTGACAGAAATGTGCAGTTCCGGGTGATGATGCAGCCAGGCACCTAAATCCTCAAACACCTTATTCACCACCAGCTGTGTCAGCGTTGAAATAAGCCCCGTCTGCTCCGCCAGGGGAACAAAGAGATTAGGCGACAGGTCACTGCCATCTGGCTGCGGCCAGCGCATCAGCGCTTCTGCACCCACCAGTTTTCCACTGCATAGCGCCACAATGGGCTGATAGTGAACCTCGATCTCCCGGTTGTTGATCGCGTCGATCAGCCGGTTACGCGGGGAAAGCAAACGGCGGAGGATGCGAAGCACAATAAGGGCTGCAACCAGGCTTATCAGTATGCCTGCCGGTAGCCAGATGATCAGCTGCTGATGCCAGGATGCCGCGAGCGGTTTTAACGATGCCCAGGCAATAACCGTAAGCCCCAGTTCTGGCACCGGTTTCAACACGTACATCGAGCCGTTGTATTGCACGCGCTTAACGTCCTGCTGCTCCTTAACGACAGAAAGAATATACGGGTCGAGAATATTGCTTCTGGCAAATATCCGATGGGTTTCGCTTCCCACCAGGGCGGCATCCATCGAAATGTCACCGAACGGGACAACATCCACAAGCGACTCCGGATCGACCATTACCAGATAATGTCCTTTCCCCAGAACGGCCATATAACGGTGAATGCCGAGGTCGTTTTGCGAGGTGAGCCACGCGCTATATCCGTCTGCGGTGATCCGCATCGGGGGCGGTAAGATCGCCGTATTACTGGATTGTTCCAGAGAGGAGCAGAGCGGCTTCAGGTTATCGATATACATCACTTCCTGAATATAGCGCCATGAGAACGCGACACGACGCATTTCGCGTAAGTGCGGAGGAGTGCAGGGCGGGGCGTTGAACAACTGTAGGTGCGTGAGCGCCTGTTTTGCCTGCGCAACGACTCTGTCGGTACGGATCAGGGCGCGCGAGGCATATCTGTCCAGCGCATCCACAAATTTCGCCTCTGCCTGACGATGCGCCAGCCAGATACTGAGGCACACAGGGACCAGCACAGAGAAGATCAGTACGCCTGTCACCAGGCTGACCAGATGTCGGGTTCGCATGCTGCTGTATCCTTTCCATATGCCCGACCAGGGCATGGAGTTTGCGTGCCAGAGGAAAAATTTTTTATCGCTAAATGATATAGTTATAGCATGTAACAGTCTCTGGCAGTATTTGAAAACCTTTCAAAAACAGGCTGTGCGTCACAGGGGTTGTTTTTGCAGCAAAGCTCAGATAGTATCTTGTTATGTTATAACAATACATGAAGGCCAGAGATGAAACCGAATATCCATCCAACCTATCGCACCGTTGTGTTTCACGACACCACGGCTAATGAATATTTTAAAGTTGGCTCAACGATTAAGACAGACCGTGAAATTGAACTTGAGGGGAAAACGTATCCCTACGTTACTCTTGATGTCTCCTCTAAATCACATCCGTTTTATACCGGGAAGCAGAAGACCTTCTCGACGGATGGCAGCGCGGCACGCTTCCGCAAGCGTTTTGGTGGCTTTCTTGATGCGAAGCGAGGCTAATCATGCAGGTGCTTAACTCATTGCGCAGTGCAAAACAGCGTCACCCGGATTGCCAGATAGTCAAACGCAAGGGACGCTTATACGTGATTTGCAAATCTAACCCGTGCTTTAAGGCGGTGCAGGGGCGTAAAAAAAGACGCTAGACGCGCATTTCTCGCCAGCTTTCCAGGGATCTTTTCTGTTTGCCATCGACGGTAAAATTGTCGGTGGCAAGCCAGCTTTCAAACGCGCTCGCCAGCGCTGACCACTCTTTGTCGAGAATTGAAAACCAGTCGGTGTCCCGGTTTCGGCCTTTAATGACCAGCGCCTGGCGAAAACGCCCTTCAAACTGAAACCCAAGACGCAGGGCCGCTTTGCGGGAGGGTTCGTTCAGGCTGTTGCACTTCCATTCATAACGTCGGTAGCCCAGGGTATCGAACACGTACCGCATCAGCAGATACTGCGCTTCTGTCGACATGGGCGTGCGGCTTAACAGTGACGAGAAGTGAACATGTCCCACTTCTACAACGCCGTTTTTAGGATCGATCCGCATAAGGGACAGCGTCCCGACAGGAGATTGGGTCTGGTTATCGATAACGCTAAAGTGGATGGGATCGGATAATTTGCTCACGCTCGCCACCCATTCGGCAAACTCTTCTGCGGTGGCATCGGGTTCACGCAGCAGCCACGTCCAGCTTCGGGTATCTCCGGCCAGGGAATACGCAGAGAACAACGCGTGGGCATGCTCCACGCGCAGCGGCTCAAGCCGACAATAGCGACCCTGAAGTACCACCCGGGACGGGGGCGGGCGAGGCTGCCAGTCGGCAAGGCTTTCCCCTACAGGTTGTCCAAACTCATTGAATACACTCATCTTTATTTCCACGATGTTGAAAAGATCTCCAGATTAGTGAATTACTGGTTCCTTAAAAAGAACCACCAGGCTATGTTTTGCTGGTACCACGAGGAGGTAAAGATGAATATACCGGGTGATGAGCTATACACCCTGCTCCATGCTGCGCTGAAAAAACGTGGGGAAGAAACGCTCCAGCGCGCGCTCTACCTTGCTTTGCGGGAGGCCATACTGTGCGGAAGGCTTCGGTCCGGCAGTCATTTGCCCGGCTCGCGAACGCTGGCGCAGCAGATCTCGGTGTCCCGAAACACCGTTAATGCGGCGCTGGACCAGCTCACGCTCGAAGGCTATTTGCTGCGTAGCCGCCAGGGTACGCGGGTGGGGCAATTCGCTCATCGTACGATTGCCCGGACATTACCGGACCCGGACGTCAGGCTGACAAAACGTGTTGCCCTGCTGCCCGCGCCTGTGCCGCGCGACACTCCGGTGATGGCATTTACGCCAGGAACGCCTGCCATCAACTATTTCCCCTTGCCGCTGTGGCGGCGGTTATACGATCGCGTCCTGCGCGAGGAGGGGAGCGCCCTGTTAGGGTATGGCGACCCGGCCGGCGAGCCGACGCTACGGGCCGCCATTGCCCGCCATCTTGCGCTCTCCCGCGGCATTGACTGCGATGCCAGCCAGATTTTGATAACCGAAGGGGCACTGGAGGGCGTCAATCTGTGCACGATGCTGTTAAGCGAGCCGGGGGATGTCGCCTGGGTTGAAAATCCCGGCTATAGCGGTGCTAAAAGCGCTTTCGTCAAAACCGGCCTGGCGATGAGCGGCATACCGGTTGATGACGAGGGGATGTGCTGGGAAGGGTTGTGTGCGCCTTCACCCACGCTGATTTTTACCTCGCCATCGCATCAGTTCCCTTACGGAAGCGTGCTCAGCGCGCGGCGGCGTCTGGCGCTGCTGGAACTGGCCCGGCAGCACAGCGCGTGGATCATTGAGGACGATTACGACAGCGAATTCCGTTATGCCGGTGAGCCCGTACCGGCGATGCTGGGAATGGTCAACAATGCGCCCGTTGTGTATCTGGGGACGTTCAGCAAAACGCTGTTTCCGTCGCTCAGAATGGGGTTCATGGTATTACCGCCAGCGCTGGCGAAGGCGGCGCGTCCGGCCATCGGCTCGCTGCTGCGCGGCGGGCATCGCGCTGAACAGCGCACCCTGGCGCTATTTATTGAGGAAGGCCACTATGCGCGACATCTTGCCGCCATGCGCCGACTTTATCGTAAGCGATACCGCCAGCTGCGGGAGGTGCTAAGCGCAGAGCTTCATACGCCGCACCGTGTTCTTGCCGGAGAAGGAGGGATGCACCTGGCGCTGGCGATTGACGGTATCGACGACCAGCGGCTGGTGGAGCAGGCAAGAGCGTTTCAGCTGGCACCCGCTGCGCTGAGCGGGTACTACCTTGAGACGACGCAGGGGCAAACCGGTCTGGTTTTAGGTTACGGCAATACCTCTGCTTCGCAGTTTGCGCCGGGTATTCGACGTCTTCAGGCGCTCATTACACAGCAGCGGGGCGGGAAAGGGTAAAGACATCATAAAAAGAGAGCTGGCCCTTGGTGATGACCATTTTCTGCAACTTCTCTTTTTGCCCGGCTTCGACAGCCGGCGAGTGCAGGATGCTGTCGATCAGCTCCTTCGGCACGTAACGCGTGTTGTACCACTCCCCGTTGTAGCAGACGCGGAAATCGAGTACGTCGATATCTTCATACCGGTAACGTGGATTGACGTCGAAAAAGAAAAACGCGTTAAACACCACGAACAGCACAACCAGCAGCCAGACGGAATCGACCAGCGTTTCAGACTTCAGCATGACGATAAGCGTTGCCAGCCAGGCGGCGTACATGGCGACGAACAATCCGGGATGTTTGCGAATAAAGCTGATGCTAAAGCGCGGACGATTGTCGCGCTTTTCGCGGGTATTGAGCTCGTCGATGGTGGCGGTAAGCAGGCGCTGTATCTCTGTCATTTTTTGCCTTTATGAGTGTTAAAAATACAGGTGATCTGCCTATTTTATGAGAGGGGTTTATGCGATGAAAGTAACAGTTATGCCAGGAAAAAGCATAACAGTTACTCAGGATGCGCTTAGATCATTTTAATGATTTTCGCCGGATTCCCGCCCACTACCGCATTGGCCGGCACGTCTTTGGTCACTACCGCGCCGGAAGCGATAACCGCATTATCGCCAATGGTCACGCCCGGATTAATCACCGCGCGTCCGCCGATCCAGACGTTATGGCCTATGGTGACCGATTTACCGTACTCCAGCCCGCTGTTACGTTCGGTCGCGTCCAGAGGATGTGTGGCTGTATAAATGTGCACCCCCGGTGCGAGCATACAGTTATCGCCAAAGCGGATAGGGCAGACGTCCAGCATGACGCAGTCGAAGTTGGCGTAAAAATTGTTGCCCAGATAGATGTTATAGCCGTAGTCGCAGCGGAAGCTCGGCTCAATATAAGCGCCTTCGCTTTGACCCAGCAGGTCAGCTAATAAGGCGCGACGTTCGGCCTTCTCATCGGGTGCGGTATGGTTATAACGGTGAACAATATGACGAGCGCGTAAACGGTCAGCCCTCAGCGTGTCATCGCCGGGGCGATAATATTCACCGGCAATCATCTTCTGTTTTTCTTCACTCATGGGAACCTCTCTGGAATCGTTTTACGTAGCGTAAAGAGGATTAGCCAGAAAGGGAACGTTCCCTAAAAGTGGCTGTGACGGGAGTCACAACATTCTAGCGTATAAATACGTTTTATACGGGGACCTGGCGTTTGCACTTGAAGCGTAATACGAAAGGTAAATTCAGCTTAACAACGGGCGTAGTGCCTTAAAGTCTCTCTTCAACGACTAACGAACAAATTTCCATACCGAAGAGGGGATCTTGTCATAGAGTTTATTCATGGTCAGTTCAGCAAGACGATGGTCGGCAGCTGAATAAAATACCGCCAGTTCATTATCAGACAGCTCGTATTTATTTTTCTCAATAACACGTTCGAGCGTGTCAATTGACTGACAGCGTCGCAGGCGCATCAAATAATCGACTTTAGTTAATGGTTTATCAGACATAAAATTCACCTTAGTATTTGTAATAATTTTAACAGGAAAGACTAACCGGATTAGCTCTGCTGACATTCGTGAAGCAGCGAAATAGACGGTTTCCTGATTTACGCCATTTCTGCAAATCCTGTGCGTTAATGCCGTAGCTGCTGAACAACATAAAGGTGTCGTCCAGGTATTCATCAATTTGCTCTATCAACTTATTATCTTCATTGTACTTAATTTTATAATTAAGTGCGAAGGTTGCGATATGCTCGATCAGCTCATTAAGCTGTAAATTGATAGCAGACGTTGGATCGTTCACCCAGCCATGGTTACTTTCTTCAAGATTGGCAAGGCAGTCATGGTACAAGGATTCGCAGAGAAATTTCAACTGCGCGATATCATGCCTTTTTGGCGAGTACTCGTCCATAGCGCATCCCCTTCTGAGTGATTTTTTACTCACCGAACATCATGTCGGGATGGATACAACTTGCTTAGCCACACGGGAGCTGTGTTCCTGATAACACTAACTATAAGCCACTCTGATCAGGATTTCACCGCGCTATTACGAAAAATTACAATTAAAACGTTTCCTTGCGAGCGCTTACGCAAATGTGACCTCAGACGCGAACACTTTTATCGAGAGAAACCCTTTTTTTAACCCGTTCCTTAAGATTCATTGAGTTAGCGCAATGTTTCATTTGAAGTCCGGATTCAGATGTCTTCGGCATTTACGATGATTTAGGATTTGTCCGAATATTTTAGGCGATGAATTGATATTAAAAGAATGCTGAATTCTACGATTAGCTTATCGGATTAATATGATAAGTCTTATCAGGACGGGTGAAAATAAATAAAACGACAATAAGACTATTTTATGAATTTTTCTGAACATGAAAAAGGCCGCAAATGCGGCCTTTTTATCATGTGAAACCGGTATCAGTGATGTTCCACCGAATGATTGTGCTCCACATCTTCATTTTTGCGGCTAAAGCGGCGACGTACCACCACGAAGAACACCGGTACAAAGAAGATGGCGAGAACGGTCGCAGTGACCATACCACCCATTACACCGGTACCTACCGCGTTCTGTGCGCCGGAGCCTGCGCCTGAGCTGATAACCAGCGGCATAACGCCGAGGATAAACGCCAGGGACGTCATCAGGATTGGACGCAGACGCATACGAACGGCTTCAAGCGTTGCTTCAATCAGGCCTTTACCTTCTTTCTCCATCAGATCTTTGGCGAATTCGACGATAAGTATCGCGTTCTTCGCCGACAAGCCAATGGTTGTCAGCAGGCCCACCTGGAAGTAAACGTCGTTAGTCAGCCCACGGAAGGTTGCGGCAAGCAGCGCACCGATAACCCCCAGCGGAACCACGAGCATAACGGAGAACGGAATCGACCAGCTCTCATACAGTGCCGCCAGACACAGGAACACCACAATCAGTGAAATGGCGTACAGGGCAGGGGCCTGGTTACCGGACAGACGTTCCTGATAGGACATACCGGTCCAGTCGTAGCCAATACCCGCAGGCAGTTTGCTGGCCAACTCTTCCATCAGGTTCATGGCTTCACCGGTGCTTCGGCCCGGCGCCGCCTGACCGAGAATCTCCATCGATGGCAAGCCGTTATAACGCTCCAGACGCGGCGAACCGTATTCCCAGCGCGAAGTTGAGAAGGCGGAGAACGGCACCATCTGGCCATCGCTGCCGCGAACGTACCAGTTGTTGATATCGTTCGGCAGCATACGGTATTGCGCTTCGGACATGACGTACACTTTCTTCACGCGACCACGGTCGATGAAGTCGTTGACGTAGCTGCCACCCCAGGCTGCACCCAGCGTGGTATTGATGTCACTGATGGACACACCCAGCGCCTGTGCTTTTTCCTGGTCGATATCGATCTTGTACTGCGGCGTATCTTCCAGACCGTTAGGACGCACGCCCACCAGCAGGTCAGGGTGTTTAGCCACCTCGCCAAATAGCTGGTTACGCGCCTGAGTCAGTTTTTCGTGGCCCAGACCGCCCTGGTCAATCAGCTGGAAGTCGAAGCCGGTCGCCGTACCCAGTTCAACAATCGCTGGCAGGTTAAAGGCGAAGACCATCGCATCTTTAATCTGTGAGAAGGTACCCATGGCCCGGTTGGTAATGGCTTCAACTTTGTTCTCATCACCCGGACGTTCGGACCAGTCTTTCAGAGAAACGAAGGCAATACCGGTGTTCTGACCGCGACCCGCGAAGCCAAAGCCGTTGACCGCAAACACGGATTCGACGTTGTCTTTCTCTTTGGTCAGGAAGTAGTCGGTCATCTCATCCAGCACTTTTTGCGTACGTTCTTGCGTCGCACCCGCCGGAAGCTGAGCCATGCTCAGGAACACGCCCTGGTCTTCATCTGGCAGGAACGAGCTTGGCAGACGAACAAACAGGAAAGCCATGCCCACCACGATGATGATATAGAGCAGCAGATAACGACCGGTGCTGCGCAGGATGTTCCCCACGCTGTCGGTGTAGTGATGCGTACTCTTATCAAACATGCGGTTAAACCAGCCGAAGAACCCTTTGTGCTCGCCGTGGCCACCTTTCTTAATCGGCTTCAGCATGGTCGCACACAGGGCTGGCGTCAGGATCAGGGCTACCAGCACCGACAGCGCCATCGCGGAAACGATGGTAATAGAGAACTGACGGTAAATCGCACCGGTTGAACCCCCGAAGAAGGCCATCGGGATAAATACCGCAGACAGAACCATCGCGATACCGACCAGCGCGCCCTGGATCTGGCCCATTGATTTACGGGTTGCTTCCTTCGGCGGCAGGCCTTCTTCCGCCATCACACGCTCAACGTTTTCGACCACTACGATGGCGTCATCCACCAGCAGGCCGATGGCGAGCACCATCCCGAACATCGTCAGGGTGTTTATCGAATAGCCAAATATCGCCAGAACCGCGAAGGTGCCGAGCAGTACAACCGGCACGGCGATGGTTGGGATCAGCGTTGCGCGGAAGTTTTGCAGGAACAGGTACATTACCAGGAAGACGAGGATGATCGCCTCAACCAGGGTTTTAACCACTTCGTGAATCGAAATTTTAACGAACGGCGTGGTGTCATACGGGTAAACAATTTTCAGACCTGACGGGAAGAAAGGTTCCATCTTCTTCAGTTCTGCACGGATAGCCGTCGCGGTGTCCAGGGCGTTCGCCCCAGTCGCCAGTTTGATACCTAAACCGGAAGCCGGTTTACCGTTGAACTTCGCAATAACGTCGTAGTTCTCGCCACCCAGCTCCACTTTCGCCACGTCACGCAGGCGAACCTGCGAACCGTCCTGATTCACCTTCAGCAGAATTTTACTGAACTCATCCGCCGAGGTCAGACGCGTTTGCGCGATGATAGACGCGTTAAGCTGCTGGCCTTTCACCGGCGGCGTGCCGCCTAACTGACCGGCTGCAACCTGGGCGTTTTGCGCTTTAATTGCGCTGATCACGTCAACCGGGGTTAGCTGGAAGTTGTTCAGCTTATTCGGATCCATCCAGATACGCATCGCGTACTGTGAACCGAACAGCTGAACGTCACCCACACCAGACGTACGGCTGATGGCGTCCTTCATGTTGGCGCCCACGTAGTCGGAAATATCTTCCTGCGTCATGGTGCCATCGGTGTTAATCACGCCGACAACCATCAGGAAGCTACTGGACGATTTCTCGACGCTCACACCCTGTTGTTGCACTTCCTGCGGCAGCAGGGGCATCGCCAGCTGCAGT
Organism: Enterobacter cloacae complex sp. S2; assembly: GCF_015159675.1. Lineage (NCBI taxonomy): Bacteria > Pseudomonadati > Pseudomonadota > Gammaproteobacteria > Enterobacterales > Enterobacteriaceae > Enterobacter > Enterobacter cloacae complex sp. S2. The sequence goes on along the minus strand of NZ_JADDTS010000037.1, from coordinate 97,736 downwards.
TTGTTCTGCACCTGAACCTGCGCAATGTCCGCATCCGTACCGGATTCAAAGGTCAGGGTAATCTGAACTGTACCGGTTGAGTCACTGTTTGAGGACATGTACATCAGGTTATCGATACCGTTCATGTTCTGTTCGATAACCTGCGTAACAGTGTCCTGCACCGTTTTGGCATCAGCGCCCGGGTAGGTTGCGGAGATCGTCACTGCCGGCGGCGCAATCGTTGGATATTGCGCAACAGGCAGCTTCAGGATCGCAAGTCCCCCGGCCAGCATGATGATAATGGCGATCACCCACGCAAATATGGGGCGATCGATAAAGAAATTAGGCATGTCTTAACGGCTCCTGTTTAAGTTAAGACTTGGTTTGTTCTGACTGGCCAGCGGCCGACGCTTGTTGTTTGTCGTCAGATTTCACTTCCTGAGCTTTGACCTGCGCGCCAGGACGAACTTTTTGCAAACCAGTAATAATCACGCGATCGCCATCTTTCAGACCTTCCGTTACCAGCCACTTGTCGCCAATCGCCTGCGTTGCAGTGATATTGCGTGTTTCGACTTTGTTATCGGCACCCACAACCAGCGCGCTCGCATCGCCGCGTGGCGTACGGGTCACACCTTGCTGCGGAACCAGAATGGCGCTTGGGTTAGTCCCTTCTTCAAGACGGGCGCGTACGAACATACCCGGCAGCAGGGTTTTATCCGGATTCGGGAAAATAGCCCGGATGGTGATAGAGCCGGTGGTCTGATCGACGGTCACATCAGAAAATTCCAGTGTGCCTGTCTGTGAGAACTTGATACCGTCGTTGGTAACCAGTTCAACTTTGGCTTTACCGTTTTCCTGTTTCAGTTGTCCGCTGGCAAGCTCCTGTTTGAGACGCAGGAAATCGTTGCTGGACTGTGTAACGTCAACGTAGATCGGGTCAAGCTGCTGCACGGTGGCCAGCGCGTTGGTTTGACCGTTCTGCACCAGCGCACCTTCCGTGACGGCTGATTTACCAATGCGACCGCTGATAGGGGAGGTCACTTTGGTGTAGGCGAGGTTAATACGCGCGGTTTCTACCGCCGCTTTCGCCGCCACAACGGCTGCATTGGCTTGCTGTGCATCGGCCAGGGCAGAATCGTAATCCTGTTGGCTGATGTACTGCGTGCCGAGCAGTTTCTTGTAACGATTCAACGTCAGTTGCGAAATTTTGGCTGCCGCTTCTGCTTTCGCCAGATCGCCTTTAGCGCTCTCATAAGACGCCTGATAGGTTGCTGGATCAATCTGATAAAGAGACTCACCTGCTTTCACATCACCGCCTTCGGTGAAGTTACGTTTCAGGATGATACCGCTCACCTGCGGACGTACTTCTGCAATGCGATAGGCGCTGGTGCGGCCCGGTAGTTCTGTTGTCATCTGGAGAGGTTCGGATTTGAGCGTCACGACGCCAACTTCTGGCACCTGCTGAGCTCCTTGTTGAGCCTCTTTGTCGTCACATCCTGTAAGCGCTAAGCTGCCTGAGAGCATCAGAACGACCGCCAGAGGCGTTAACCCTCTGTTTTTGTTCATATGTAAACCTCGAGTGTCCGATTTCAAATTGATCAAGGGTCCTGAGTCTAAAAACCCATTGCTGCGTTTATATTATCGTCATGCTATGGTACATACATTCATAAATGTATGTAAATCTGACTCCTGTAAATTCATCAACGTATGGCACGAAAAACCAAACAACAAGCGCTGGAAACCCGACAACACATTCTGGATGTGGCAATGCGTTTGTTCTCACAGCAGGGTGTTTCGGCAACCTCGCTGGCGCAGATTGCTCAGGCCGCGGGCGTCACGCGGGGAGCGATTTACTGGCATTTTAAAGACAAGTCAGATCTGTTTGGTGAAATCTGGGAGCTTTCAGAGTCCAGCATCAGCGATCTTGAGAGTGAGTATCGGGCAAAATTCCCTCACGATCCACTCTCAGTATTAAGAGAAATATTAGTATATATCCTTGAAGCGACTGTTGTGGAAGAACGCCGACGTCTGATGATGGAAATCATCTTCCATAAATGTGAGTTTGTTGGCGAAATGGCGGTGGTTCAGCAGGCGCAGCGCGACCTGTGTCTGGAAAGCTACGATCGCATCGAGCAAGTTCTTAAGGAATGTATGCAGGCCGACATGCTTCCCGCTACGCTGTTAACGCGCCGGGCGGCGATCCTGATGCGCAGCTATATTTCCGGCCTGATGGAAAACTGGCTTTTCGCCCCGCAGTCGTTCGATCTGAAATCAGAGGCGCGCAGCTACGTCGCGATTTTCCTGGAGATGTGCCAGCTTTGCCCGACCCTCCGCAGCGAGGGAGCGCCGCTTACTGCCTGAATCTTTCCAGGAAATGTCTTAGAGGATTACCTTCCCGCTATTCTGCTTAAGCCGGGCGTGATATTCTTCACGCCCGACTATTTTCGGTCATTTCTCAGATCACATTCACGACTATGCTGCACACCTATCGCTCGACACATTCTGTTCTGGCCGTTTTTTTGATCCTGCTGTTTTTCTTTGCAGCCGCACCGCATTCCTGGGCCCGTGCAGACAACGGCAGTGACGTCCCGACGCGTGCCGAGGTTCAGTCGCAACTCGACACCCTGAATAAACAAAAAGATCTCTCCGCCCAGGAAAAGCTCGTTCAGCAGGACCTGACGGAAACCCTGGATACGCTGGATAAGATCGATCGCATCAAAGCCGAAACGGCCCAGTTGCGGCAGAAGGTCGCTCAGGCGCCGGAGAACATGCGTAAAGCAACGGAGGCCCTGAACGCGCTTAGCGACGTTGATAACGACGATGAAACCCGAAAAACGCTTGCCACGCTTTCGTTGCGCCAGCTCGAGTCGCGCGTGGCGCAGCTGCTGGACGATCTGCAAACGGCGCAGTCCGATCTCTCGACCTATAACAGCCAGCTGGTTTCGCTGCAAACCCAGCCTGAGCGCGTGCAGAACGCCATGTATTCTGCATCGCAACAGCTACAGCAGATACGTAACCGTCTGAATGGCATTACCGTGGGGGAAGGGGCGCTTCGACCGACCCAGCAAACGCTGCTGAACATCCAGCAGACGCTGCTGAACGCGGAGATTGAACAGCAGCGTAAGAGTCTGGAAGGCAACACGGTGTTGCAGGATGCGCTGCAAAAACAGCGTGACTACGTGAACGCGAATATCAACCGGCTCGAGCATCAGCTTCAGCTGTTGCAGGAGGCGGTGAACAGCAAGCGCCTGACGCTGACCGAAAAAACGGCGCAGGAAGCGGTCTCGCCAGACGAAACGGCGCGTATCCAGGCCAATCCGCTGGTGAAGCAGGAGCTGGAAATTAACCATCAGCTGAGCGAGCGCCTGATTCAGGCGACTGAAAACGGCAGCGCGCTGGTGCAGCAGAATATTAAAGTCAAAAACTGGCTGGATCGCGCTTTGCAGGCTGAGCGCAATGTCAAAGAGCAGATTGCCGTCCTGAAGGGAAGCCTGCTGCTGTCGCGCATTCTTTACCAGCAGCAGCAGACGCTGCCGTCCGCCGACGAGCTGGAAGACATGACCAACCGCATTGCGGATTTGCGTCTTGAACAGTTTGACGTTAACCAGCAGCGCGATGCCCTGTTCCAGAGCGATACGTTTGTTGCCAAAGTGGAAGAAGGCCATTCAAGTGAAGTAAACGGTGAAGTTCACGACGCGCTGTTGCAGGTTGTGGATATGCGCCGCGAACTGCTCGATCAGCTTAATAAGCAGCTGGGCAACCAGCTGATGATGGCGATTAACCTGCAAATCAACCAGCAGCAGCTGGTGAGCGTGTCTAAAAGCCTCCAGGAGATCCTGACCCAGCAGATTTTCTGGGTGAACAGCAACAAACCCATGGACTGGGACTGGTTTAAATCTTTCCCTGAAACGCTGAAATCCCAGATCAAAAGCATGAAAATTACCGTGAACTGGGAGAAAGCCTGGCCTGCGGTAATGATTGCCTTCCTTGCGGGTCTGCCTTTGCTGCTCATCGCCGGAGTAATACGCTGGCGTTTGAAATGGCTGAAGCAGTACCAGGCGAAGCTGGCCTCGGAAGTGGGGCAACTGCGTAACGACAGCCAGCTGCACACCCCGAAAGCGATCCTGATCGATCTGATCCGTGCTCTGCCGGTCTGCCTGCTGATCCTCGCCGTCGGCCTGATCCTGTTGACCATGCAGCTCAATATCAGCGACCTGCTGTGGGCGTTCAGCAAAAAGCTGGCGCTGTTCTGGCTGGTGTTTGGTCTGTGCTGGAAAGTGCTGGAAAAAGATGGCGTCGCGGTCCGACACTTCAACATGCCGGAGAAACTCACCAGCCACTGGCGTCGCCAGATTGTACGTATCAGCCTCGCGCTGTTGCCGCTGCACTTCTGGTCCGTTGTGGCCGAGCTTTCGCCGCTGCATCTGATGGATGACGTGCTGGGACAGCTGGTAATTATGCTGAACCTGCTGCTGATAGCCGTCCTGATGTGGCCGATGTGCCGCGACAGCTGGCGTGATAAAGAGTCCCACAATCTTCGTCTGGTTACCGTAACGGTGCTGGCGATCATTCCGCTGGCGCTGATGGTGCTGACGGCAACGGGTTACTTCTATACCACGCTTCGTCTGTCAGGCCGCTGGATTGAAACCGTGTATCTGGTGATCCTGTGGAACCTGCTGTTCCAGACCGTGCTGCGCGGTTTGAGCGTGGCGGCGCGCCGCATTGCGTATCGTCGCGCTGTTGCCCGTCGACAGCATCAGGTTAAAGAGGGGGCTGAAGGGGCGGAGCCGCAGGAAGAGCCGACCATTGCCCTGGAGCAGGTCAACCAGCAAACGATGCGTATTACCATGCTGGTGATGATTGCGCTGTTTGCGGTGATGTTCTGGGCCATCTGGTCTGATTTAATTACCGTCTTCGCCTACCTCGACAGTATCACCCTCTGGCAATACAACGGTACCGAAGCGGGCGCTGCGGTAATGAAAAGCGTCACCATGGGCAGCCTGCTCTTTGCGCTGGTGTCGTCGGTGGTGGCCTGGGCGTTGATCCGCAACCTGCCTGGTCTGCTGGAAGTGCTGGTGCTCTCAAGGCTGAACCTGCGTCAGGGGGCGTCGTATGCCATTACCACCATCCTGAACTACGTCATTATTATTGTCGGGGCGATGACGGTATTCGGCTCGCTGGGCGTCTCGTGGGATAAACTCCAGTGGCTGGCGGCGGCGCTGTCGGTAGGTCTGGGCTTCGGCTTGCAGGAGATCTTCGGTAACTTTGTTTCTGGCCTGATAATCCTGTTCGAACGTCCGGTGCGTATCGGCGATACCGTCACCATCGGCACCTTCTCCGGAACCGTCAGCAAGATCCGTATTCGTGCGACCACCATCACTGACTTCGATCGTAAAGAGGTGATCATCCCGAACAAAGCCTTCGTGACCGAGCGACTGATCAACTGGTCGCTTTCGGATACTACGACGCGCGTGGTGGTCCGACTCGGGGTGGCCTATGGTTCAGATCTGGATAAAGTGAAAGAGGTCCTGCTGGAAGCCGCGAAATCACATCCTAAAGTGATGCACGATCCTGCGCCTGACGTGTTCTTCACCACCTTCGGGCCAAGCACGCTGGATCATGAGCTGCGCCTGTACGTACGCGAACTACGCGATCGCAGCTACACCGTCGATGAGCTGAACCGCACCATTGACCGTCTGTGCCGTGAAAACAACATTAATATCGCCTTCAACCAGCTTGAAGTTCACCTGCGTAACGAGAAAGGTGACGAACATACGGAAGTGAAGCGCGAGATTAAGGGTGACGAAAACTCCGCCCCTCACCCTGCCCTCTCCCCAGAGGGGAGAGGGTAAAAAGCGAATCAGTGCAGATCTTTCAAACCGCACCTAACGGTCCCCTCTCCCTCCAGGGAGAGGGCTAGGGTGCGGGTGAGGGCAACCGGCCTTCACCTTTCCCTCAAAATCCCGCCGCACAATCTCCAGCGCTTTCAGCACCGTCTCCGCCGGGATCTCGTGATTCTCCAGCAGCATAATTAAATCGACGGCCAGCTTGACCTCGTCGGGGGCATTTTCCAGTGACATTAGTGGCTCCTGTTAACGGGTCAGGCGTTCAATGACGCGTTCAATCTCATCCAGCGCCTGACGGCAGCGGACGATGCGGCCTTCCAGCGCGCTGATTTCACGCATTAATAACTGCTGCTCTTGCAGCGTTTCGCTGGTGGTCAGGCGGGCTTCGCGCTCACACTTCATCTCAAACAGACGCCGCTCAAACTCCTGGTTCTCCAGCCGCTTGCGCTGCCATTTTCCGAGCCCAGGCGAGGCGCTGTCCCACGCCCGTAGCGGCCAGGCGGCGATTTCGCGGTGCAGGGCGGTGATCTGCTCGGTAAGATGCTCCGCAAGCCACACCACCTGTTCCTGCTGTTCACTCTCAACCGCGTGGCGAAGCTCGTCGAGGTTGGTCTGCATTTCAGCAAGGTAATCCTGAATGACGGTACTGCGGGTGCGGAAGAGCTGCCGATCAAAGCGCGGTTTCAGCGTAGCATGTCCCATCAGCGGTGTGGCCTGCGCCCGCAGCGCGATCAGCTGATTTTGCAGCCTCTCAAGAAGCAGTGCTGTTTTCAATGCGCTCTCCAGTGGTAAAGTAGCCGTTCAGTTTGATAACGATTCGCATTATGCAGCGTACTATTTTAATCATCATTGGCTGGCTCGCGGTAGTGCTGGGTACGCTGGGCATCGTATTGCCCTTGCTGCCGACCACCCCGTTCATCCTGTTGGCCGCCTGGTGCTTCGCCCGCTCGTCGCCGCGTTTTCACCACTGGCTCCTGTACCGTTCGTGGTTTGGCGGCTACCTGCGGCACTGGCAAAAACACCGGGCCATGCCGCCCGGGGCCAAGCCGCGCGCCATTGCCTTCATCCTGATCACCTTCGCCGTCTCGTTATGGCTGGTGAAAATGATGTGGGTGCGCATTCTGCTGCTGGCGATCCTGGCGTGCCTGCTGATCTTCATGTGGCGGATCCCCGTGGTTGATGAAAAGCAACAAAAGCACTGAAGCCTCATCATGGCGGTTGCAATTATGGCGCACAGCCAGTAAATTCGACCGTTTTCGAGCACAGGTGCGCCTGGTCAAAGGTTAAACAACTGTTACTTTGACCGACTCGTCGCGCGCCGTGAGTAACACTGTTTCATTTAGGCACAAACCGATGACCGCAACTGCACAGCAGCTTGAATATCTGAAAAATAGCATCAAAAGTATCCAGGATTATCCAAAGCCTGGCATTCTTTTCCGTGATGTCACCAGCTTGCTGGAAGACCCGAAAGCGTACGCCCTCAGCATTGAACTGCTGGTTGAGCGTTATAAAAACGCCGGGATCACCAAAGTAGTAGGTACCGAAGCCCGTGGCTTCCTGTTCGGCGCACCGGTTGCGCTGGCGATGGGCGTGGGTTTTGTGCCGGTGCGTAAGCCGCGCAAACTGCCGCGTGAAACCATTGCTGAGAGCTATGAGCTGGAATACGGCACCGATCAGCTGGAAATTCACGTTGATGCCATCAAGCCAGGCGACAAAGTGCTGGTGGTGGACGATCTGCTGGCAACCGGCGGCACCATCGAAGCGACCGTGAAGCTGATCCGTCGTCTGGGCGGGGAAGTGACCGACGCGGCCTTCATCATCAACCTGTTCGATCTCGGCGGCGAGCAGCGCCTGGAAAAACAGGGTATTACCAGCTACAGCCTGGTGCCTTTCCCGGGACATTAATCCCGTATCTCACAACCTCGCTCAATGGGTGAGGTTGTGATAGCATTCCCCTCCATTAATTCACCTTCCAGCGTTGCAGAGCCTGCCCATGAGTTATCAGGTGTTAGCCCGTAAATGGCGACCACAAACCTTTGCTGACGTTGTCGGTCAGGAACATGTGCTGACGGCCCTGGCGAACGGCTTGTCGCTAGGTCGCATCCATCACGCCTATCTTTTCTCCGGCACCCGTGGCGTCGGTAAAACCTCTATTGCCCGTCTGCTGGCAAAAGGTCTGAACTGCGAAACCGGGATCACCGCCACCCCGTGCGGCGTGTGCGACAACTGTCGTGAGATCGAGCAGGGGCGTTTTGTCGATCTGATCGAGATCGACGCCGCCTCGCGCACCAAGGTGGAAGACACCCGCGATCTGCTCGACAACGTGCAGTACGCCCCGGCGCGCGGCCGCTTCAAGGTCTATCTGATCGATGAAGTGCACATGCTGTCGCGCCACAGCTTCAACGCCCTGCTGAAAACGCTGGAAGAGCCGCCTGCGCATGTCAAATTCCTGCTGGCGACCACCGATCCGCAAAAGCTGCCGGTCACGATCCTGTCGCGCTGCCTGCAATTCCATCTGAAGGCGCTGGACGTTGAGCAGATCCGCGCTCAGCTTGAACACATTCTTGATGAAGAGAAGATCGTTCACGAGCCGCGCGCCCTGCAGCTGCTGGCCCGCGCGGCGGACGGCAGCCTGCGTGATGCGCTGAGCCTGACTGACCAGGCAATTGCCAGCGGTGACGGTAAGCTTTCCACTGACGCGGTTAGCACCATGCTCGGCACGCTGGATGACGATCAGGCGCTGTCGCTTATCGAAGCGATGATCGCCGCCAACGGTGAGCGGGTAATGACCCTCGTCAACGATGCCGCCGCCCGTGGCATTGAATGGGAAGCGCTGCTGGTCGAGATGCTCAGCCTGCTGCATCGCGTGGCGATGCTGCAATTGTCTCCGTCGGCCATTGGCGCGGACATGGCGACCATTGAACAGCGGATGCGTGAACTTGCGCGCACCGTGCCGCCGGCTGATGTTCAGCTTTATTATCAGACGCTGCTGATTGGCCGCAAAGAGCTGCCGTTTGCACCGGATCGCCGGATGGGCGTTGAAATGACGCTGCTGCGCGCGCTGGCCTTCCATCCGCGCAAGCCATTGCCGGAGCCGGAAACGCCCCGGCAGTCCTTTGCGCCGGTTGCGCCGACCGCGGTAATGTCACCGCAGCAGGTGCCACCGCAACCGGCATCGCCGCCGCCGCAGAACGTGCCGCTGTCGGATGCCACCAGTTCGGTGCTTGCCGCACGAAGCCAGTTGCAACGTGCGCAGGGAGCAACCAAACCAAAAAAGAGTGAACCGGCAGCGCCTGCAAGAGCGCGGCCGGTGAACAACGCCGCGCTTGAACGACTGGCCTCGGTAACGGAGCGCGTGCAGTCGCGTCCGGCACCGTCCGCGCTCGAGCAAAAAGCCCCGGCGAAAGAAGAGGCATACCGCTGGAAGGCGACTACCGTTGTTGAAACGGTCAAGGAAGTGGTCGCCACGCCAAAAGCGCTGAAAAAGGCGCTTGAGCATGAAAAAACGCCGGAGCTGTCCGCGAAGCTCGCGGAAGAGTCCATCGAGCGCGACGCCTGGGCCGCTGAGGTCAGCAAACTTCAACTGCCGAAGCTGGTGGAGCAGGTCGCGCTGAATGCCTGGAAAGAGCAGGAAGGCAATCAGGTGCGTCTGCACCTGCGCCCTGGCCAGCGGCACCTCAACTCCCCAGGCGCGCAAAAGGCGCTGGCCGAGGCGCTTACCGCATTACAGGGTGTGCCGGTTGAATTGACTATCATTGAAGATGATAATCCGGCGGTGAAAACGCCGCTCGAGTGGCGACAGGCGATTTATGAAGAGAAGCTCGCGCAGGCGCGCGAGTCGATTATCGCGGATAACAACATCCAGACCCTGCGCCGGTTCTTCGACGCCGATCTGGATGAAGAGAGTATTCGCCCCCTTTGATCGTGAGTCTGACTTACGGTTGTAATCCTTAACGTGAAAGAAGAGAGAAGCCTATGTTTGGTGGAAAAGGCGGTCTGGGTGGCCTGATGAAGCAGGCTCAGCAGATGCAGGAAAAAATGCAGAAGATGCAGGAAGAGATCGCTCAGCTGGAAGTCACGGGTGAATCGGGTGCCGGTCTGGTCAAGGTGACCATCAACGGTGCGCACAACTGCCGTCGCGTTGAAATCGACCCGAGCCTGCTCGAAGACGACAAAGAGATGCTGGAAGATCTGGTTGCAGCCGCGTTTAACGATGCCGCTCGCCGTATCGACGAAACCCAGAAAGAGAAAATGGCCTCTGTTTCCAGCGGTATGCAACTGCCGCCGGGCTTTAAGATGCCATTCTGATGCAAACCAGTCCGCTGCTCACGCAGTTAATGGAAGCACTGCGCTGCCTGCCGGGCGTTGGCCCGAAGTCGGCGCAGCGTATGGCGTTTACGCTATTGCAGCGCGACCGCAGCGGCGGGATGCGCCTGGCGCAGGCTCTGACCCGCGCCATGTCAGAAATTGGTCACTGTGCGGATTGCCGGACCTTTACCGAGCAGGACGTCTGTAACATCTGCACGAACCCGCGTCGTCAGGAAAACGGTCAGATTTGCGTGGTGGAGAGTCCGGCGGACATCTACGCCATCGAACAAACCGGGCAGTTTTCCGGCCGCTATTTCGTGCTGATGGGGCATCTCTCCCCGCTGGACGGCATCGGCCCGGATGATATCGGTCTCGATCGTCTTGAACAGCGTCTTGAGTCCGAGACGATCAAAGAGGTGATCCTCGCCACCAACCCGACGGTGGAAGGGGAGGCAACCGCCAACTACATCGCCGAGCTGTGCGCGCAGTACGGCGTTGACGCCAGCCGCATCGCCCACGGCGTGCCGGTCGGCGGTGAGCTGGAGATGGTCGACGGCACCACGCTGTCGCACTCGCTGGCCGGACGACACAAGATTATTTTCTGACCAAACGGAGGCTGCGTGCGCGGCCTCCGCTTGAAAATTCCCCCCCTTATCCCCATCTCTCACTCAACGTTTTACAACCCCATTAAATGGCATTGTTGAGGTCGACTTAGATGAAAGGACAAGAAACCCGTGGTTTCCAGTCAGAAGTAAAACAGCTTCTGCACCTGATGATCCATTCCCTGTATTCCAACAAAGAAATCTTCCTGCGTGAGCTGATTTCCAACGCCTCCGATGCGGCGGACAAGTTGCGCTTCCGTGCGCTGTCCAACCCGGATCTGTACGAAGGCGATGGCGAACTGCGCGTGCGCGTCTCTTTTAATAAAGAGAACCGCACCCTGACGATTGCCGATAATGGCATCGGGATGAACCGCGACGAGGTGATCGACCATCTCGGCACCATCGCTAAATCCGGCACCAAAGCGTTCCTCGAGTCCATGGGCTCTGACCAGGCGAAAGACAGCCAGCTGATCGGTCAGTTCGGCGTAGGCTTCTACTCGGCATTCATCGTGGCGGATAAAGTCACCGTGCGCACCCGCGCCGCGGGCGACAGCGCCGAAAACGGCGTGCTGTGGGAATCCAAAGGGGAAGGCGAATACACCGTTGATGATATCACCAAAGCGGATCGCGGCACCGAAATCACTCTGCACCTGCGCGAAGGCGAAGACGATTTCCTGAACGACTGGCGCGTACGCTCCATCATCAGCAAATATTCTGACCACATCGCGCTGCCGGTGGAGATTGAAAAACAGGAAGAGAAAGACGGCGAAACCGTGGTTTCCTGGGAGAAAATCAACAAGGCGCAGGCGCTGTGGACGCGCAACAAAGCTGAAATTAAAGACGACGAGTACAACGAGTTTTACAAGCACATCGCCCACGACTTTACCGACCCGCTGACCTGGAGCCACAACCGTGTGGAAGGGAAGCAGGAGTACACCAGCCTGCTGTACATTCCGGCGCAGGCGCCGTGGGACATGTGGAACCGCGATCACAAGCACGGCCTGAAGCTGTACGTGCAGCGCGTCTTCATCATGGACGACGCCGAGCAGTTCATGCCGAACTACCTGCGCTTTGTGCGTGGCCTGATAGATTCCAACGATCTGCCGCTGAACGTCTCCCGTGAAATTCTCCAGGACAGCACCGTCACCCGTAACCTGCGTAACGCCCTGACCAAGCGAGCGTTGCAGATGCTGGAAAAACTGGCGAAAGACGATGCGGAAAAATACCAGACCTTCTGGAAACAGTTCGGCCTGGTGCTGAAAGAAGGCCCGGCGGAAGACACCGCGAACGTGGAAGCTATCGCTAAACTGCTGCGCTTCGCCTCTACGCACAACGACTCCTCCGCCCAGACCGTATCGCTGGAAGAGTACGTCTCCCGCATGAAAGAAGGGCAGGAGAAGATCTACTACATCACCGCCGACAGCTATGCGGCAGCGAAGAGCAGTCCGCATCTGGAGCTGCTGCGTAAGAAAGGCATCGAAGTGCTGCTGCTGTCTGACCGCATCGACGAGTGGATGATGAACTACCTGACCGAGTTCGACGGTAAATCCTTCCAGTCCGTTGCTAAAGCCGACGAGTCTATCGATAAGCTGGCGGATGAAGTGGACGACAGCGCGAAGGAAGCCGAGAAGGCGCTGGAGCCGTTCGTTGAGCGCGTGAAAACCCTGCTGGGCGACCGCGTGAAAGAGGTGCGCTTCACGCACCGTCTGACCGATACGCCAGCCATTGTCACCACCGATGCGGACGAAATGAGCACCCAGATGGCGAAACTGTTCGCGGCGGCGGGCCAGGCCGTGCCGGAAGTGAAATATATCTTTGAGCTTAATCCGGATCATCCGCTGGTGAAACGCGCGGCGGATACCCAGGACGACGCCCGCTTTGCGGAGTGGGTTGAACTGCTGCTGGATCAGTCCCTGCTGGCCGAGCGCGGCACCCTGGAAGATCCTAACCTGTTCATTAAACGTGTGAATGCGCTGCTGCTGGCGTAATACAAAACCTACCCCTCACCCTGGCCCTCTCCCCAAGGGGAGAGGGTATAATCGTCCCCTCTCCCCTTGGGGAGAGGGTTAGGGTGAGGGGGCATTCTCGCACTCACCCAAATAATCTCCCCCCGTTAACCGTTTCAGCCTCCCCGCCTTCCTTGAGCGATACCCGTTCTGGTGGTATTGTTTAGCGCTTTTGAAAAATTGAATCGACATTTGAGGGGATTTTCGCAATGCGTATTATTCTGCTTGGCGCTCCGGGCGCGGGTAAGGGAACTCAGGCTCAGTTCATCATGGAGAAATACGGTATTCCGCAAATCTCTACTGGTGACATGCTGCGTGCCGCTGTTAAATCTGGCTCCGAGCTGGGCAAACAAGCTAAAGACATCATGGACGCAGGCAAGCTGGTGACCGACGAACTGGTTATCGCGCTGGTAAAAGAGCGCATTGCTCAGGAAGACTGCCGCAATGGTTTCCTGCTGGACGGCTTCCCGCGCACCATTCCTCAGGCTGACGCCATGAAAGAAGCGGGCATCAACGTGGATTACGTGCTGGAGTTCGATGTACCGGACGAACTGATCGTTGACCGTATCGTTGGCCGTCGCGTGCACGCTGCCTCTGGCCGCGTTTACCACATCAAATTCAACCCGCCTAAGGTTGAAGGCAAAGACGACGTGACCGGCGAAGAGCTGACCACCCGTAAAGACGACCAGGAAGAAACCGTGCGTAAACGCCTGGTGGAATACCATCAGATGACCGCACCGCTGATCGGCTACTACTCCAAAGAGGCGCAGGCGGGTAACACCAAATACGCGAAAGTTGACGGCACCAAAGCCGTGGCTGACGTACGTGCAGAGCTGGAAAAAATCCTCGGCTAAGCGCACCTCTCTCACCCGGAGCCCCGGGTGAGAAAAATTCTCATCTTACCTATTACAGCAATGGGTTTCGTTTAAACGCATTTCCGCTACAATTGACAGCCTATCAAATGGTTAAGAGGCGTGAATGAGTCAGGCGAAAACCGGCATCCTGCTTGCCAATCTGGGCACCCCAGAAGCACCTACTCCAGCGGCGGTAAAACGCTACCTGCGACAATTTTTAAGCGACACGCGCGTCGTGGATACCCCAAGACTGCTGTGGTGGCCACTGCTGCGTGGTGTCATTCTGCCGATTCGTTCTCCGCGTGTAGCAAAGCTCTATCAGTCCGTGTGGATGGAAGAAGGCTCGCCGCTGATGGTCTACAGCCGTCGTCAGGAGAAGGCGCTGGCCGCCCGTCTGCCGGACATGCCCGTTGCGCTCGGTATGAGCTACGGTAAGCCATCCCTGGAAAGCGCCGTCGACTCTCTGCTGGCGCAGGGCGTTGAACACATTGTGGTGCTGGCCCTTTATCCGCAGTATTCGTGCTCCACGGTGGCTGCCGTCTGGGACGAACTGGCACGCATTCTGGCGACCCGCCGCCGTATACCGGGCATCACCTTTATCCGCGACTACGCCGATAACGAGCTGTACATTCAGGCGCTTGCCAGCAGCGCGCGCGCGTCGTTTGAAAAACACGGCGAGCCGGATCTGCTGCTGCTCTCCTATCACGGTATTCCGCAGCGTTTCGCGAACGAAGGGGACGATTACCCCCAGCGTTGCCGCGATACCACCCGCGAGCTGGTCTCCGCCCTCGGCCTGCCGCCTGAGAAGGTGATGATGACCTTCCAGTCGCGCTTCGGTCGTGAACCGTGGTTGACCCCGTATACTGATGAAACGCTAAAAATGCTGGGCGAGAAGGGCGTGAAGCACATTCAGGTTATGTCGCCGGGCTTCTCGGCGGATTGTCTGGAAACGCTGGAAGAGATTGCCGTCCAGAACAAAGAGTTCTTCATGGAGGCCGGCGGAACGAAATACGAATACATTCCTGCGCTTAACGACTCCCCTGAACACATCGATATGATGGTGTCACTGGTCACCACCCGCCGCTGATCGCGTTACGGGCCGGGTTTGTGCTACCATTCCCGGCCCGTATTCTTTGCACAGTTCAGACCATGAAATTTCCCGGTAAACGTAAGTCCAAACACTATTTCCCCGTCGATGCCCGCGATCCGCTGTTACAGCAAATTCAGCAGGAAAGCGAAACCAGCGCTGCCTGGGTGGTCGGTATCGATCAGACGCTGGTGGACATTGAAGCCAAAGTGGATGATGCGTTTGTCGCACGTTACGGTCTGAGCGCCGGGCACTCGCTGGTGATTGAGGATGACGTTGCCGAAGCGCTGTATCAGGACCTGATGCGCGAAAATCTTATCACCCACCAGTTTGCTGGCGGCACCATCGGTAACACCATGCACAACTACTCCGTTCTGGCAGACGACCGCTCGGTGCTGCTTGGCGTGATGTGCAGCAATATCGAAATCGGTGGCTACGCCTACCGCTACCTGTGCAATACCTCCAGCCGCACCGATCTGAACTATTTGCAGGGCGTTGACGGGCCGATTGGTCGTTGCTTTACGCTGATAAGCGATTCCGGCGAGCGTACCTTTGCCATCAGCCCCGGCCATATGAACAAGCTACGCGCTGAAAGTATTCCGGAAGAGGTGATCGCGGGCGCGTCTGCGCTGGTGTTGACGTCTTATCTGGTGCGCTGCAAGCCGGGCGAACCAATGCCGGACGCAACCATGAAGGCAATTGAGTATGCGAAGAAATACAACGTGCCTGTGGTTCTGACGCTGGGCACCAAATTCGTGATTGCCGACAACCCGGAGTG
This sequence comes from Enterobacter cloacae complex sp. S2, assembly GCF_015159675.1. Classification (NCBI taxonomy): domain Bacteria; kingdom Pseudomonadati; phylum Pseudomonadota; class Gammaproteobacteria; order Enterobacterales; family Enterobacteriaceae; genus Enterobacter; species Enterobacter cloacae complex sp. S2. Next base: position 82,276 of record NZ_JADDTS010000037.1, on the reverse strand, counting down.
GTGGCAGGCCTTCCTGAAAGAACACGTCTCGATTCTGGCGATGAATGAAGAAGAAGCCGAAGCGCTGACCGGCGAAAGCGATCCGCTGCTGGCGTCTGATAAGGCGCTGGACTGGGTGGATCTGGTGCTCTGCACCGCCGGGCCGGTCGGGCTGTACATGGCGGGCTTCACGGAAGAAGAGAGCAAGCGGAAAACCCAGCACCCGCTGCTGCCGGGCGCTATCGCCGAATTTAACCAGTACGAGTTCAGCCGCGCCATGCGTCATAAAGACTGCATCAACCCGCTGCGTATCTTCTCCCACATTGCACCGTATATGGGTGGCCCCGAGAAGATCATGAACACTAACGGCGCGGGCGACGGTGCGCTGGCCGCGCTGCTGCACGACATCACCGCTAACGCCTACCACAAAACCAATGTGCCGAATTCCAGCAAACACACCTTCAACTGGCTGACCTATTCCTCACTGGCGCAGGTGTGCAAGTACGCGAACCGCGTGAGTTATCAGGTGCTGAACCAGCATTCACCGCGCTTAACGCGTGGGCTGCCGGAACGGGAAGACAGCCTCGAAGAGGCGTATTGGGACAGGTAAAAGAAGACCCCTCACCCTGGCCCTCTCCCCAAAGGGGAGAGGGAACTTGAACACCCTCTCCCCTTTGGGGAGAGGGCCAGGGTGAGGGGACCAGGCCGCACAAAACTTACCCCGTCACCGCCTCTTCAACTGGCGGCTTCGTCAGCATTGTCAGCATCGTATTCGCAATCTCACGCTCACCCATCACCACCTGATTCGCGCCGCGCTCGGTAATGTACTCCACTTCGTCATCATAATGGGCGCGGGCTATGATTTCGACATGCGGGCATTTTTCACGGGCTGTGGCGACAATCTCGCCAGCCTCGTAACCGTTCGGGATAGTGAGCAGCAGCCAGCGAGCGCAGTCCAGATGCGCCAGATTCATAATCTCTTCGTTAGCCGCGTTGCCCAGCACCGCGCGGATGCCGCGTTCGCGAAGTTCGTCGACGCGGGTGCGTGACGTTTCAATCACTACAAGTGGAATGCCCTGAGCCATCAGTTTTTCACCCAGCAGGCTGCCGACGCGGCCAAAACCGACCAGCAGCGCGTGGTTGCAGATATCCACCGGGATCTGTTTCTCTTCTTCTGTCGCCTCTTCCAGCGTCAGCTCTTCGAGGGTTTCAGTCTTCTCGAGATATTTCTCCAGCAGGGCAAACAATACCGGGTTCAACATGATGGAGAGGATCGCCCCCGCCAGCACCAGATTTTGCCCAGCCTGTGGCAGCAGGTTCAGGGCCATCCCCAGACCAGCCAGAATAAAGGCGAACTCGCCAATCTGCGCCAGGCTGGCGGCGATGGTCAGCGCCGTGCGCGGCGAGTGACCGAACATCCGCACCAGGAAGAAGGCGGCAACGGACTTACCAAAGATGATGATTGCCAGCGTACCCAGCACGGCCAGCGGCTGCTGGATGAGGATCATCGGGTCGAACAGCATCCCGACGGAGACAAAGAACAGCACCGCGAACGCATCACGTAGTGGCAGAGTATCGTGCGCGGCACGGTGGCTCAGCTCGGACTCGTTCAGCACCATCCCGGCGAAGAATGCGCCCAGCGCAAAGGAGACGTCAAACAGCTCGACAGCGCCAAAGGCAATGCCCAGCGCCAACGCAAGGACCGAAAGCGTGAACAGTTCACGCGAGCCGGTGGCGGCGCTGCGGGACATGATCCACGGCACCAGACGGCGGCCCACCAGCATCATGATGGCAATAAACGCCACAACCTTACCGATGGTAATGCTCATATCCAGCGCCAGCGAAGCGAAGCCGATATTCTCTTTTTCCATCATCCCGGCGACGGCGGGCAGCAGTACCAGCGTCAACACCATCACCAGATCTTCAACTATCAGCCAGCCAATCGCGATTTGCCCGCGCTGGCTGTCTATCAGCTGCCTCTCTTCAAGCGCGCGCAGCAGCACCACGGTACTGGCGGTTGAAAGACACAGCCCAAATACGATACCGGTCATGATTGACCAGCCCAGCACCGCCGAAAGCGCCATGCCCAGCAGCGTCGCCACCCCTATCTGGGCGATCGCTCCCGGTATGGCGATCGACTTTACCGCCATCAGATCCTTCAGGGAAAAATGCAGTCCGACGCCAAACATCAGCAGGATAACGCCCAGTTCCGCCAGCTCCGGTGCAAGTTTGGTATCTGCGACAAAACCCGGCGTAAAGGGTCCTGCCAGCACGCCCGCTAACAAATAGCCTACCAGGGGCGAAATACGCAGTTTGTTGGCAATCATGCCGAGGATAAAAGCGAGCACAAGTCCACCAACAATGGTGGTGATAAGCGGTGTGGCGTGGTGCATTCCGTCTCCTTTCGCGATGGGTGATCCATTTTTGGTGCAAATACCAAAAAGCCGATTAATAGTTTATGACAATTTTTACGCTTATGTTTATGAATAATTGTTGAAATCACAATAAAAAGGCAATAAGCACGAAAAAAGGCAGATTTTGATAAATTTGCTGAGGGGAGGGAGAGGAAATCCTTATGGCATCAGGTTATCCGGCTGCCAAAGTTTAACTTTGGCAGCCGTGTAGTTACGCTTTATGACGGTTGTCAGGCAGTAATATGGTCAACATCCCCAGAAGTGGCAGGAAAGCGCAGATTTTATAGACCAGGAAGATGCTGGTGTGGTCTGCAACCATCCCTAACACGGCGGCGCCAAGGCCGCCCATGCCAAAGGCAAAACCGAAAAAGAGACCGGAAACCATACCGATACGTCCCGGCAGCAGCTCCTGCGCATAGACCAGAATGGCTGAAAACGCCGACGCGAGAATAAAACCTATAATCACTGTCAATATTCCGGTCCATTCCAGCGTTGCGTACGGTAAAACAAGCGTAAACGGCGCAACGCCGAGGATAGAGCCCCAAATCACATATTTACGTCCGATTTTATCTCCCACAGGGCCGCCAATCACCGTGCCTGCCGCCACCGCAAACAGGAAGGCAAAGAGATGGAACTGGGCGTTTTGTACCGATAATCCGAATTTTTGCATCAGATAGAAGGTGTAATAGCTGCTAATGCTCGCCATATAGAAATATTTCGAGAAAATCAGCACCAGCAGCACGCTGACGGCAAGGATCACCTTATTGCGCGGAAGGGGATTGGTTATCTTCGCGACAGGTTTTCCCTTATTTACGCGATGCTGCGCGGCATACCAGCGGCTGATTTGCGCCAGGACGACAATCGCCAGCAGCGCGGCCAGCACAAACCACGCCACGTTGCCTTTGCCGTAAGGCGCGATAATTACCGCCGCCAGCAGAGGACCGAGGGAGCTACCAAAGTTCCCCCCCACCTGGAACAGAGACTGCGCCAGCCCGTGGCGTCCGCCGGAGGCCATACGCGCCACGCGGGACGATTCCGGATGGAACACCGATGAACCGGTTCCTACCAGCGCCGCGGCAACCAGTACCGCCTCAAAGCTGCCCGCCATGGCCAGCAGCACCAGCCCGCTCAGGGTGAAGCACATCCCAATGGGCAGCGACCATGGCATCGGGTATTTGTCCGTCCAGTAGCCCACCACCGGCTGTAGCAGCGAAGAGGCCAGCTGGAAGGTCAGGGTAATCATCCCGATCTGCACGAAGGTTAATGAGAACTCAGACTGCAACAGCGGGTAGATCGCCAGAATCAGCGACTGGATCATGTCGTTGAGCAGATGAGAGAGACTGATTGCGCCTAATACTTTGAAGGAAGTGCGCGATTTCGGCGGCGACGCCGGAACGCCCTGAACAGGCTGGGTTGATTCACTGATTGCCATAAATACCACGTCAATTTGTAATTAGAGATGCAGGGAGTAATTATTATCCGACTAACATACTCGTCCGTGACATTTGAAGAAAGTCGCAATTCTGAAAACTTATTTGTCTATTCTTGTGAGTCACTGTAATTTTTGCGTTTGTCTATGGGTCAGGGAGAGAGAAGATGAAGTTAATAAAGCGTGGCGTCGCGCTGGCGCTCATCGCCGCATGGGGGCTGACAAGCCTGCCCGCGCAGGCGTATGAAAAAGATAAAACCTATAAAATTACCATTCTGCATACTAACGATCATCACGGCCATTTCTGGCGCAGCGAATACGGTGAATATGGCCTGGCGGCGCAAAAAACGCTGGTGGACGGCATTCGTAAAGAGGTCTCGGCTCAGGGCGGCAGCGTGCTGTTGCTGTCGGGCGGGGATATTAATACCGGCGTACCGGAATCTGATTTGCAGGATGCCGAGCCTGATTTCCGCGGCATGAATTTAATTGGTTACGACGCGATGGCGGTCGGAAACCACGAGTTTGATAACCCGCTGAGCGTATTGCGCCAGCAGGAAAAGTGGTCCAAATTTCCGTTCCTTTCCGCCAATATTTATCAGAAAAGCACCGGCGAGCGCCTGTTTAAACCGTGGGCGCTGTTTAAGCGTCAGGATCTGAAGATCGCGGTCATCGGCTTAACCACCGACGATACGGCCAAAATTGGCAACCCTGAATTTTTCACCGACATCGAATTCCGTAAACCGGCGGACGAAGCGAAGCTGGTGATCCAGGAGTTGCAGCAGAATGAAAAACCGGATGTGATTATCGCTACCACCCACATGGGGCATTACGACAACGGTCAGCACGGCTCTAACGCGCCGGGCGACGTGGAGATGGCGCGCAGCCTTCCTGCGGGCTCGCTGGCGATGATTGTGGGCGGTCATTCGCAGGATCCGGTCTGCATGGCTTCTGAGAATAAAAAGCAGGTAGATTATGTGCCCGGCACGCCGTGCGCGCCGGATCGTCAGAACGGGATCTGGATTGTACAGGCCCACGAGTGGGGTAAATACGTAGGCCGTGCGGATTTCGAATTCCGTAACGGCGAGATGAAGCTGGTGCACTATCAGCTCATCCCGGTCAACCTGAAGAAGAAAGTAACCTACCCGGACGGCAAAAGCGAGCGGGTACTCTACACGCCAGAGATCGCTGAAAACCAGCAGATGCTCTCCCTGCTGACGCCGTTCCAGAGCAAAGGGAAAGCGCAGCTGGACGTGAAGATTGGCACGCTTAACGGACGACTGGAAGGGGACCGCAGCAAAGTCCGCTTCGTACAAACCAACATGGGGCGTCTGGTGCTGGCCGCGCAGATGGCGCGCACGAATGCGGATTTCGGCGTGATGAGCGGCGGCGGTATTCGTGATTCCATTGAAGGCGGAAACATCACCTATAAAGACGTGCTCAAAGTGCAGCCGTTTGGCAACGTGGTGGTGTATGCGGACATGAGCGGGAAAGAGGTGATTGACTACCTGACCGCCGTGGCGCAGATGAAGCCGGACTCCGGAGCGTATCCGCAGTTTGCTAACGTCAGCTTCGTCGCGAAGGACGGTAAGCTCAACGATCTCAAAATCAAAGGCGAACCTGTTGATCCGGCGAAAACCTACCGCCTGGCAACGTTAAGCTTTAACGCCACCGGCGGCGACGGCTATCCGCATATCGATAACAAACCGGGCTATGTAAATACCGGGTTTATTGATGCGGAAGTGTTAAAGCAGTTTATCCAGCAAAATTCACCGATTGACGTGAACGCGTATGAGCCGAAGGGCGAGGTGAGCTGGCAGTAGTGCGGGTGTGTTGTGCCGGGTGGCGGCTACGCCTTACCCGGCCTACATTCGAATCGGAGGCCCGGTAAGCGCAGCGCCACCGGGCAATTTTCTCAATCCCTGCGCGCAATATCCGCAAATTTCGCGTCCAGCATTTTCGCCAGATCGCCTGCGGCCAGTTCGATATCCAGCCCGCGTTTGCCGCCAGAAATATAGATCGTCTCAAATTCCTGCGAAGGCGCATCGATCAGGGTCGGCAGACGCTTTTTCTGGCCGAGCGGGCTGATCCCGCCGACCAGATAACCCGTAGTGCGTTGCGCAACCATCGGGTCTGCCATATCGACCTTTTTCGCTCCCAGCGCTTTGGCCACTTTCTTCAGATCAAGCTGTCCGGCGACGGGCGTCACTGCCACGGCGAGGTGCTTCATATCGCCATTCACCGCGACCAGCAGCGTTTTGTAAACCTGGTCCGCGTTCAGCCCCAGCTTGCGCACCACTTCATCACCAAAGTTGGTTTCGTTCGGATCGTGATCGTAGGTGTGGATCCGGAAAGAAATTTTGTTTTTTTCGAGTAATTTAACGGCGGGAGTCATGGCTATCCTTCTTACGACAGACGGTTCATGCCAGCAGCATACGCCTGACGTTTGTCTAAAAAATAGCACCATCTTGCGCAATAGTATTGGCAGTGATGGTTACTTTGAGCGACAATCGGCGTAGCCGAAGGTCACTTCGGTATAATAAAAACGATGAAATTCCTCTTTGACGGGCCAATAGAAATATTGGCCATTTTTTTATTTCAGCAGCGACGGCAAATTCCCTTCTCCGTACAAATGCAACGCGCCAACCGCGACAACATAACGACCGGCAGGCAGGGCATACAGCGTCTCCCGCCACGCCTGGTTGCGCGCGTTCATCAGCACATCATACAACGATTCACTGAACGTCGACGGTAACGCCAGCTTACCGTCTGCGGGCGGCGCATCCAGCCACCAGCCAATCATCGTTTGCAGCAGACGCGCGTTGGTGTGCCAGTGGGTCAGGGTATCATCCAGTAGCATCTTACCGTCATCAGGAAGCTGGCGAAGAAGCGCAATCTGGCTGTCCGTGCCTTCCAGTTCAATGACGGACAGGTTGCACGCCCGTGCCGCATTCAGCAGTTGATAATCGATACCGTAATCGCCGCGCAGCCCCAGGCGCTGCGCCTGGGTTGCCTGTAGCACCATGGCAATTTGCCACAGGGGCAGGGTGTCGAGCATTGAGAGCGAGACGCCGGACTCATCCGCAAGACGGGTAAGCTCAGCCAGCTGCGTCTCGTTAAGACGTTCAGCCAGGGGGCGGTCGCTTTCCAGACCGGCAAACGGCGATTCATGGCCGGAGATGTCGGCTTCGACGATCAGCGCGTCGGCGCGCTTCAGTAGTTTAATCAGGCCGGAGGGCAGGGGGGACATATCCTGCGTGCCCATATGAATGCTTCCCACCAGGTGCAGTTGCTGCCCACCCGGAAGCGAAATATCCATACCGGGCCAGGCATAACGGCGGGGAAAAAGGGCGCGAAACGATGTTTTTATACGATTAAACAGACCCATACGCGCTCCATAAACGGAAAGGTTCATGCTAGCGCGTGGGGAAGGGGGGCGCAATAGGCGAAAGCCGGGCGGCGCTGCGCTTACCCGGCCTGCTTCCGGGATTCTACGCTTTCGGTTTAAACCGCAGCAGACGGTTAGCGTTGCTCACCACGGTAATTGACGAGAGCGCCATCGCCGCACCCGCAACAACCGGGTTCAGCAGGGTGCCGGTCAGCGGCCACAAAATCCCGGCGGCAATCGGAATGCCGAGCGAGTTATAGACGAAGGCCCCCAGCAGGTTCTGCTTCATGTTGCGCAACGTGGCTTTCGAAATCGCCAGCGCATCCGCCACGCCCATCAGGCTGTGGCGCATCAGGGTGATCGCCGCGGTTTCAATGGCGACATCGCTCCCGCCGCCCATCGCAATACCTACGTCAGCCTGCGCCAGCGCCGGGGCGTCGTTGATGCCGTCGCCGACCATCGCCACCTGACGACCATCACGTTGCAATTTCCTGATGGCGTCCGCTTTGCCATCTGGCAGTACGCCGGCTATCACCTCATCAATCCCGGCTTCTCTGGCGATGGCGTTAGCGGTAGTCGGGTTATCACCGGTTAACATCACCAGGCGATAGCCCGCGTGGTGCAGGCGTTGCAAGGCATCCACGCTGTCCTGGCGTAACGGATCGCGTACGGCCAGCAGCGCCGCCACATGACCATCTTTCGCCAGCAGAACCGGCGTCGCGCCCTGAGAGGCCTGCGCGTTCAGCTCAGCGTCCAGCGCGGACGTATCAACACCGTGTTCAGTTAGCAGTGCCTGGTTACCCAGCAGCAGCGTATGGCCTTCTGCTTCACCGCTGACCCCTAAACCGCGCAGAGTGCGGAAGTTGCTTACCTGCGGCAGGCGGGCATCACCGGCTTTCTCAAGGATGGCGCGCGCCAGCGGGTGACTGGAGCCTTGTTCCAGCGCGGCGGCCAGGCGCAGGGCATCCGTCTCCGTACAGCCAATGGTATTAACGGCCACTACCTGCGGTTTGCCCTCGGTGAGCGTGCCGGTTTTGTCAAAGACGAGGGTGTCCAGCGTGCTTGCCCGTTGCAGGGCGTCAGCATCACGGACCAGTACGCCAAATTCGGCGGCGCGTCCGACGCCAGAGATAATCGACATCGGCGTGGCCAGACCAAGGGCACAAGGGCAGGCGATGATCAGTACCGTGGTGGCGATCACCAGGGTGTAGACAATCTGCGGCGCCGGGCCGAAGAAATACCAGATTGCCGCGCTCAGCAGGGCAATACCGACCACCACTGGCACAAAAATGGCGGAGATTTTATCGGCAAGCTGACCAATTTCCGGCTTACTGCTCTGCGCCTGGCGGACCATCCGAATGATGCGTGACAGTGTGGTATGGCTGCCAACGGCGCTGGCGCGGAACAGCACGCTGCCGTCCTGTACCACCGTACCCGCATGCACCGCATCGCCCTGAGATTTCTGCTGGGGGATCGGCTCACCGGTCAGCATGGCTTCATCAAGCCAGGCATCGCCCTGGGTGATTTCACCGTCGACGGGCACGCGGTCACCGGTGGTGAGACGCAGCGTCATACCGGGTTGCACCTCTGAGAGAGGAACGTTTTTTTCCCCATCGTCGGTGACCACGCGGGCCGTCGGCGGGGTTAAATCGAGTAATCTTTCCAGCGCTTTCGACGAGCGCTGACGCGCGCGGGCTTCGAGCATATGGCCTAAGTTAATCAGACCAATAATCATCGCGCTCGCTTCATAATAGAGATGGCGCGCCTCCATCGGGAACCACTGCGGCCAGACGTTAACGCTCATCGAATACAGCCACGCCGCGCCCGTCCCGAGCGCGACCAGCGTGTCCATCGTCGCGGTGCGGTTTTTCAGGCTCTTCCAGGCGCTGGTATAGAAATGTCCGCCTGCAAACACCATCACCGCAAGGGTAATCAGACCAATCACCAGCCACAGGGTGCGGTTGTCTGCGGTGACCATCATGTTGTCACCCATCATGCCCCACACCATCACCGGAATACCGACCAGCAGGGCGACGATCGCCTGCCAGCGGAAGCGCTTCATGGTGGCGACAGCCGTTTCCTGCTGGCGCTCGCGGCGCTCGGCATCATCTTCGATGGCCTCCGCCCCGTAGCCCGCTTTCTCCACGGCCTGCACTAAATCTGCGGCGGAGGCACTGCCCATCACCAGCGCAGTACGCTCCGCCAGGTTTACCCGTGCCTGTGCGACGCCCGGTACCGCCTGTAAGGCGTTTTGTACCCGGGAGACACAGCTGGCGCAGCTCATGCCGTTGATCAGCAGCTGTTGGCTGTCATCAATATCATCAGCTACCGGAAGCTCAGGAGTGGCCGCTGTCAGTGCTTCCGACGGGGATGATGACTCTGCCAGCGGTTTAGCCTTTGGGTGGCTTAACTCCGCCCCGTAACCGGCCTGTTTAATGGTATCAATCAGCGCGTCGGCGCTGGCGCTGCCGGTCACGGCGGCATGATCGATAGTCACCTCAGCGCTTTCCACATCAGGACGCTGCTCCAGGCTTTCTTTAACACGTTTGACACAGTGGCCGCAGGAGAGGCCGTCCAGTGTCAGGTCAATAGTGTGAGACATAACAAAACTCCCGTATAATGTTCTGGTCAATTGTTGACCTTCACTCTGCTTTTCGCTAACTGTTATGAAGGTTAAACCTTCCATCAAGGGGAAGGTCAAGGGGGAAATGTGAATATCAGCGATGTTGCGAAAAAAACCGGCTTAACCAGCAAAGCGATTCGCTTTTATGAGGAAAAAGGGCTGGTGACGCCACCGTTGCGCAGTGAGAACGGCTACCGCAGCTATACGCAGCTGCATCTTGATGAACTGACGTTACTGCGCCAGGCAAGACAGGTAGGATTTAACCTTGAAGAGTGCGGCGAGCTGGTTAACCTGTTTAACGATCCGAAACGCCACAGTGCCGACGTGAAAAAACGTACGCTGGAAAAAGTGGCGGAGATCGAACGCCATATCATCGAATTACAGGCGATGCGTGAGCAACTGCTACAGCTGGCAGAATCCTGCCCGGGAGATGACAGCGCCGAGTGCCCGATTATCGACAATCTTTCCGGCTGCTGCCACCGTAAAACCCACGCCTAACAGGCTTTAACCCGCAGGGTAATGCCTTCTACCGCAATGACCTCAACCCGCGTGCCGGCGCTGAGGTCATCATTGGCCACCACCGGCCATGAACTGTCCCCCACGCGCATATGACCGCGTCCGTTGATCAGCGCGTTATCAAGCGTAAAACGTTTACCCACGATCTGCTGCCCACGCTGATTGAGATGCGCGTCGACCGGCTTCTGCGCCTTCACCCGTTTGTTCAGCCAGCGCCACCACAGCCAGGCGGCCAGCAGCGTCAGCACGGCAAACAGTGCGCCCTGCCACTCCCAGCCGACAGGCAGCAGCCAGACGACCAGCCCGGTAATCACAGCGGCAACACCGCTCCACAGCAGATAACCGTTGCCGCCAAGCATCTCGGCGGCCAGCAGCAAGCCGCCAAGGCTTAGCCAGAACGCATGAGGATGTGCAACGATGAGCTCAATCATTTTTTACGCTCGTTTCCGCCGTATTTGATCAACTCGGCAATTCCGGCGATAGATCCCATCAGACTGCTGGCATCCAGCGGCATCATCACCACTTTGCTGTTGTTCGCAGAGCCGATCTCCTTCAGCGCATCGGTATATTTTTGCGCGACGAAGTAGTTCACAGCCTGGATATCCCCGGCGGCAATCGCCTCGGAAACCATTTGCGTCGCGCGGGCTTCCGCTTCTGCCGAACGTTCACGCGCTTCTGCCTGGAGGAAGGCAGACTGACGGTCGCCCTCGGCTTTCAGGATCTGCGACTGTTTTTCCCCTTCCGCTTTCAGGATCTCGGCCTGACGCACCCCTTCGGCTTCAAGAATATAGGCGCGTTTGGTACGCTCGGCCTTCATCTGCGCATTCATGGAAGCAATCAGCTCTGCCGGTGGGCGCACGTCGCGGATCTCAATGCGGGTCACTTTGATCCCCCACGGATTGGTGGCTTCATCAACAATGTGCAGCAGGCGGGTATTAATGCTGTCGCGCTGGGAGAGCATTTCGTCCAGCTCCATCGAGCCAAGCACGGTACGGATGTTGGTCATCGTCAGGTTGACGATCGCCAGCTCCAGGTTGCTCACCTCATAGGCCGCTTTCGGCGCATCAATCACCTGAATAAAGCACACCGCATCGATGGTGACGTTGGCGTTATCCTTGGAGATGACTTCCTGGGAAGGAATATCCAGCACCTGCTCCATCATGTTGATTTTACGCCCAATTCTGTCCATGAAGGGGACGATCAGGCTTAAACCCGGCTGAAGGGTATTGGTGTAGCGACCGAAACGTTCGACGGTCCACTGGTAACCCTGCGGGACAATTTTGACGCCTGCGCCCACGATAACCAGCGCAACGAAAATAAGGACAGGAACAACGATGAGCATAAAAACCTCCTGTTTTGCATGCCGTAACGAGAAAAATTGCGTATTTGTTGAACGTAAGTATATCGGTTAACGGGCGGGATTTCGCCCCTGTAAAGAGGTGGGAACCGGACTGGTAAAATTAAAACGCCCCGCCAGGAGAGCGGGGCGCATAGCGTTACTCTTCAGACCAGGTATAGCTGAAGTCGGTGATAAACCCATCCCCGGCGTCAGCGATGGCTTTCGATAAGCCCTGATAGTATTTTTCCAGGCCGATGGCCTCTATCTGCTGGATCTGCTCGCGAACGGGCGCGCAGAACAGTACTGCATTGCCCGCTCCGACACGTTTGTTGTTCGGCGGCAGATCGCCGGTAATCCCCTTAAACCAGGTTCTGATCCCTTGCTTTAAGCTGTGCGGCGCTTTTGCAAGATCCTTCTGGCCTGTCAGCACCTGTAAGGTGGGGAACTCATTTGCATTGACGGCGGTTTTCATGCGTGCAAAGAACGCGGTAAAAAGCTCAAAAGAGCCGAGATCCGTGACGCGAGGCTTGGTGGTTTTTCCGTTTTTATTGCCCATTTTTCCGGCAGGGGCTGTAGGCGCCGGAACCACATTGACCTTATGCAGATCCAGACCAAACAGCAGATTGCAGTGCGCCCGGCGCTCTTTAAGCGGGTAGGACATTAGCACGTCAATAAACGCTGTCGCCTTCACATCGGCCAGGTCATGGTTAATCAGCCATTGCGAGCGGGCAAATTCCGCGGGGGAAACGAACCAGTCCGGCACCTCAGTAAAGCGTCTGGATTTACCCTTGCCGTCAAACTCGAGAAAGTAAGCCCCATCATCGAAAGCAAAATAGCAGTTTTTAAAGCTTCCGATCGTGGTGTTAACGATGAGCGCCTTCTTAACAAAATCGACCACCTCTGCACCCATGACAAAACGCGTGAGTTCAGAAGAATTGATGACTTCCATTAATGTTTCCACATCTGGAACACCAGGCTTCAGGGAAGAGAACTCATAAAAGATATGTGTCATGTTGCTGACTTCCTGTAGTTATAGAGGTGACAATTACCGAACAAAAAGTTTAACACTTGCGATAGGTTAAGGCTATTCGCGCAGCGTAGCGGAAAGGATTATGCTAAAGGCTGTTCTTATCACAGCGGTTAACGGAATCGGAATGAATAATAAAAAAAATCTTCTGGATATCAGGGATGTTGGCTTTCGTGTGGGTGATAACACCATCCTTCAGCACGTCGATTTTTGTCTCTCTCCGGGCGAATTTAAACTCATAACCGGCCCCTCCGGCTGCGGCAAAAGCACCCTCCTGAAAATCGTGGCTTCGCTACTGAGTCCAACGGAGGGAACCATCCTGTTTGAAGGGAAAGATATCGCCACGCTTACACCGGAAAGCTATCGCCAGCAGGTGTCATACTGCGTGCAAACGCCGTCCCTGTTTGGCGACACGGTGTACGACAATCTGGTTTTCCCCTGGCACATCCGCAACCAAACGCCCGATCCGAAAAAGTTTGCGGACGATCTGACCCGTTTTGGGCTTCCGCCGGAGACGCTGACCAAATCGACTGCCGAACTGTCAGGCGGGGAAAAGCAGCGCGTCTCGCTGATCCGTAACCTGCAATTCCTGCCGAAGGTGCTTTTGCTGGATGAAATCACCAGCGCGCTGGATGACGCTAACAAGCGCAACGTCAATGAGATTATTCATCGCTACGTCCGTGAACAGGATATTGCCGTGCTGTGGGTGACGCACGATTCAAACGAAATTAGCCATGCGGATGATGTCATCACGCTCAGGCCGCAGGGCGGGAAAATGGAGGAGGCTCACCGTGGGTGAACATAACATAACCAACGAATCGCTGGCGCTGTCGATGGTCCTGGTGCTGGTGGCGATTGTGGTCAGCTACCGGGAGAAGCTGGGGCTGGAAAAAGATATTCTGTGGAGTATCGTTCGCGCGGTCATTCAGCTCATCATCGTCGGCTATGTGCTGAAATACATCTTCAACGTCAATCATGCCGTGCTGACCCTGTTGATGGTGCTGTTTATCTGCTTTAACGCGGCATGGAACGCGCAGAAACGCAGTAAATACATCGATAAAGCGTTCCTCTCGTCGTTTATTGCCATCACTACCGGGACCGCGTTACCGCTGGCGGTACTGGTGCTCTCCGGCTCGATAGAGTTTACGCCAATGCAGGTGATCCCCATTTCCGGGATGATTGCGGGCAATGCGATGGTGGCGGTCGGGTTATGCTACAACAATCTGGGGCAACGCTTCAGCAGTGAACAGCAACAGCTTCAGGAGAAGCTAAGCCTGGGAGCGACACCAAAGGTGGCCTCGGCGCGGTTGATCCGCGACAGCATTCGTTCTTCGCTGATCCCAACGGTGGATTCCGCCAAAACCGTGGGTCTGGTGAGCCTGCCGGGCATGATGTCGGGGCTAATTTTTGCCGGTATCGATCCGGTAAAAGCGATTAAATACCAGATTATGGTGACGTTTATGCTGCTCTCTACGGCGAGCCTGTCGACGATTATTGCCTGCTATCTGACCTATCGGAAGTTTTACAATGCGCGCCACCAGCTGGTGGTGACGCAGTTGAAAAAGACGGGGTAATATCGGCTTTTGTAGGCCCGGCAAGCGTTAGCGCCACCGGGCATTTTTGTTAGTAAAGCAATGCGTACAGCTGACGACGATACTTAGACGCCAGCGCGTCACCGGTGCCGAGCGCGGCCAGGATCTCCTGGAACATCTTTCGCGCCTGACCGTCTGCGGCGCCCAGGTCCTTCTGAAGGTGACTAAACAGCAGCTCCAGCGCCTCTTCATTACGCCCCACCTGGTGAAGCTGAAGCGCCAGCTGGCTTGCCAGCGCGGCATCCGCCGGGTTGTCCGCAACCTGCTGCTGAAGTTGCTGAATTTCAGGGGTATCCGCCGCCTGTTTCAGCAGGTCAATCTGCGCCACCAGGCCCTGATAGCGGGTGTCCTGATCCTGCATCGGCACCGTTTTCAGCACGGCTTCCGCGTCTTCGGGGCGGTGCAGCGCAATCTGGGTCTCTGCCAGCAGCAGACCAATCTGGCTGTTCTGGTTCGACAGCTGCCACGCGTCTTTTAACAGCGGCAGCGCCTCGTCGTACTTGCCTTCCTGCATCAGCGCCATGGCTTCCTGCGCTTTCAGCTCTTCTTCGCGCGGCAGGACTTTATCCAGCAGGGCGCGGATCGCCTCTTCCGGCTGCGGCCCCTGGAAGCCATCCACCGGCTGACCGTTCTGGAACAGGTAGACGGTTGGGATCGCACGCAGGCCAAACTGGGAAGCCACCATCGGTTCGGCGTCACAATCCAGCTTCGCCAGAATGAATTGACCGTTGTACTGCGCGGCAAGGCTTTCCAGGACCGGCGTCAGCTGCAGGCAGTGTTGGCTGCGTTCAGACCAGAAGTAGAACAGCACCGGTGTAGTCATTGACTGTTCGAGTGTCTGTTGCAGGTTAGCTTCAGTTATGTTGACGATATTCTGTACGGACATGCGGCATTCTCTTTTATCGGTTTACTCTTTACATGGGGGTAAGCGTCGTCGCTTCAACTCAACCCTGCAAAATTTTGTCCATCATCCGCCCCGGCAGCAGGCGTTTCAACCAGCCGACGGCATGGGTCACCAGCGTCACCGGATAGCGCATTTTAGGGGTATCGCTCTCAAATGCGTGGCGCACTTTGGCAACCACGGCTTCTGGCCCAAGCGTAAAACGCGCCGCGATACCGGGATTTTCGACCGGTTGGTCCGCCTGCGTCTGGTTAACGTTTTCCGTAAAGCGGGTGCGGATGGGGCCCGGTTCAATCAGGCTGACCTTAATGCCGCTGTGGCGCAGTTCCATGCGCAACGCATCGGACCAGGCTTCAAGCGCATATTTACTGGCAGCGTAAGCCCCGCGTCCCGGCGTGGAGATCAGGCCCATCACCGAGGAGGTCATGACAATCCGCCCTTCGCCGTGCGGCAGCATGGCGGGGAGAAGGCGCATGGTGAGCTGATGCGCCCCAAAAAAGTTTGCGGAGAACTGCTGCTCCAGCTGTTCCCGTGAGAGGGTCTGTAGCGGGCCGTATACGCCATAGCCCGCATTGTTGAACAGGCCGTAAAGCCGGTTGTTGGTCAGGGCGATAACCTCATCGGCGGCCTGCTCCACGCTCTCTGGCGAATCGAGATCCAGCAGAATGCCGGTAAATCCCAGCCCTCGCATGCGTTCGACATCTTCGGGTTTGCGGCAGGCCGCCAGCACCCAAAACCCCTGACGTTTCAGTTCAAGGGCGCTTTCAAGGCCAATTCCGCTGGAACATCCTGTTATTAAGACCGATTTTTGCATAACTTTACCTGTCAGGTTCTCAGCTGTTTGACGAGTCATGTTTTACTAAAGGAGCCAGCCGGGTTGCCATCCAGTCGGCAATGAACGGCTGGGCATCGCGATTGGGGTGAATGCCATCATCCTGCATCCACTGGGGTTTCAGATAGACCTCTTCCATGAAAAATGGCAGCAGCGGAATATCAAACTCTTTGGCAAGCTTAGGATAGATCGCGCTAAACGCCTCATTATACCGACGGCCGTAGTTAGCGGGCAGGCGAATTTGCATCAGCAGCGGCTGGGCGTTAGCGGCCTTAATGGTCTGCAAAATAGTCCGCAGCGTTTGCTCCGTTTGCTGTGGCTGGAAGCCGCGCAAACCATCATTACCGCCCAGTTCGACCAGCACCCAACGCGGTTGATGCTGCTTAAGCAGGGCAGGCAGGCGCGATAAGCCTTGCTGCGACGTATCGCCGCTGATGCTGCCGTTAACGACAGACGCCCGGGACTGCCATTTATCATTGAGCAGGGCGGGCCAGGCCGCACTGGCGGCCATACGATAGCCCGCGCTCAGGCTATCGCCCAGAATCAATAACGTGTCCGCAGCCGCCGCGCGGAAGGTCATCAGCATCAAAAACAGGAAGGGCAAATGCCAGCGGAAAACATTGTTGAAGTTCATCGTCTTAAGAAGTCCGTCGGTCAGGGAGAACACGAGCTTTCCATCCTCACCGGAGTTGAACTCGTTGTCAAACGTGCCGAAACCATCGCCCTGATTGGCGAATCCGGTTCCGGTAAGTCCACGCTGCTGGCCATTCTCGCCGGGCTGGACGATGGCAGCAGCGGGGAAGTGAACCTGGTCAGCCAGCCCCTCCACGCGCTTGATGAAGAGGCGCGCGCCGCGCTGCGTGCCCGGCATATCGGGTTTGTCTTTCAGTCATTCATGCTGATCCCAACCCTCAACGCGCTGGAAAACGTTGAGCTGCCCGGCCTGCTGCGCGGTGAAAATACCCGCGAAAGCCGCGATCACGCCAAAGCGTTGCTGGAACAGCTGGGGCTGGGAAAACGTCTCGACCACCTTCCGGCGCAGCTTTCCGGCGGTGAGCAGCAGCGCGTGGCGCTGGCCCGGGCGTTTAACGGGCGCCCGGAAGTGCTGTTTGCCGATGAGCCCACGGGCAATCTCGACCGTAAAACCGGGGACAAAATTGCCGATCTGCTGTTTTCACTCAACCGCGAACACGGCACCACGCTGATTCTGGTTACCCACGACCCGCAGTTGGCCGCCCGCTGCGACCGTCGCCTGCGGCTGGTGAACGGTGTTCTTCAGGAGGAAGCATGATTGCCCGCTGGTTCTGGCGCGAATGGCGCTCGCCCTCGCTGCTGATTGTCTGGCTGGCGTTGAGCCTGGCGGTGGCCTGCGTGCTGGCGCTCGGCAGCGTCAGCGATCGTATGGAGAAAGGGCTTAGCCAGCAGAGCCGGGAATTTATGGCGGGGGACCGGGCTCTGCAAAGTTCTCGCCCCGTGCCGCCGGGCTGGATTGAGGAAGCGCGCAAAGAGGGGCTGAAGGTGGGAGAGCAAATCACCTTCCAGACCATGACCTTTGCGGGCGACACGCCACAGCTTGCCAGCGTAAAAGCCGTGGATGACATCTACCCGATGTATGGTGATTTACAAACCAGTCCGCCGGGGCTAAAACCGACGGCCGGTACGGTACTGCTGGCATCGCGTCTGATGGCGCTGCTGAACCTGAAACCCGGCGACAGTATCGACGTCGGCGACGCGACCCTCAAAATTGCCGGGGAAGTGGTGCAGGAACCCGACTCCGGATTTAATCCGTTCCAGCTCGCGCCGCGCCTGCTGATGAACACCGCTGATGTGGCGAAAACCAACGCCGTCCAGCCGGGTAGCCGCGTCACATGGCGCTATAAGTTTGGCGGGACGCCTGCTCAACTGGAGGCGTATGAAAAATGGCTCCTGCCTCAGCTCAAGCCGGAACATCGCTGGTACGGGCTGGAGCAGGATGACGGGGCGCTCGGCAAATCCCTCGAGCGTTCTCAGCAGTTTCTGTTGCTGTCGGCGCTGTTAACCCTGCTGCTGGCCATTGCGGCCGTTGCCGTGGCAATGGGGCACTACTGCCGCAGCCGTTACGATCTGGTGGCGATCCTCAAAACTCTCGGCGCGGGCCGGGCACAGCTGCGCAAGCTGATTGTCGGCCAGTGGCTGATGGTGCTGGCGCTGTCGGCTCTGACCGGCGGGGCGATAGGGCTGCTGTTTGAAAAGCTGCTGATGGTGCTGCTCAAACCGGTCCTGCCCGCTGCGCTGCCGCCCGCCAGCCTCTGGCCGTGGCTATGGGCAATCGGCGCGATGACGGTGATTTCGCTGTTGGTAGGGTTACGCCCCTACCGGCTGCTGCTCGCCACCCAGCCGCTGCGCGTGCTGCGCCGGGATGTGGTGGCCAGCGTCTGGCCGCTGAAGTTCTATCTGCCGGTGATTATTGCGGTGGCAGTCGGGCTGTTGGCCTGGCTGATGGGCGGCAGTACGCTGCTGTGGGCGGTGCTGGCGGGCGCGGTGGTGCTGGCGCTGCTGTGCGGCGTGGTGGGCTGGCTATTGCTCAATCTTCTCAAAAAGCTGACGGTGAGATCGCTGCCGGTGCGGCTGGCGGTTAACCGACTGCTGCACCAGCCGTGGTCTACCCTCAGCCAGCTCTCGGCATTTTCGCTGTCGTTTATGCTGCTGGCGCTTCTGCTGGTGCTGCGCGGGGATCTGCTGGATCGCTGGCAGCAGCAGCTTCCGCCGGAAAGCCCGAACTATTTCCTGATCAACATTGCTCCCGAACAGGTGACGCCGCTGAAGGGGTTCCTGTCTGAGCATCACATTATTCCGGAATCGTTCTATCCGATCGTGCGCGCCCGCCTGACGCAGATCAACGGCCTGTCGACGGAGGGAAATAAGGATGAATCGCTCAACCGCGAGCTCAACCTGACCTGGCAGGCGAAACGTCCGGACCATAACCCGATCGTTGCCGGCACGTGGCCGCCGAAAGCGGGGGAAGTGTCGATGGAGGAGGGGCTGGCGACACGCCTGAACGTGAAGCTCGGCGATAGCGTGACCTTTACCGGTGATACCCAGGATTTCACCGCCAAAGTCACCAGCCTGCGCAAAGTGGACTGGGAAAGCCTGCGGCCAAATTTCTTCTTCATCTTCCCGCCGGGCGCGCTGGACGGACAGCCCCAGAGCTGGCTGACCAGCTTCCGCTGGGAAAACGGCAACGGCATGCTGACGCAACTGAACCGGGAATTTCCGACGGTGAGCCTGCTGGATATCGGCGCGATCCTCAAACAGGTCGGGCAGGTGCTGGAACAGGTGAGCCGCGCCCTGGAGGTGATGGTGGTGCTGGTGACCGTCTGCGGCCTATTGCTGCTGCTGGCGCAGGTGCAGGTCGGCATGCGTCAGCGTCATCAGGAGCTGGTGGTCTACCGCACGCTGGGGGCCAGTAAACGGCTGCTGCGCGCCACGCTGTGGAGCGAATTTGCCCTGCTCGGGCTGGTGGCGGGCCTGGTGGCGGCCATCGGGGCGGAAACCGCACTGGCGGTGCTTCAGACGAAAGTCTTTGATTTTCCATGGGAGCCTGACTGGCGGCTGTGGCTAACGCTGCCCGTTTGCGGCGCGGTGCTGCTGTCCCTGTGCGGTGGCTGGCTCGGTACGCGGCTGTTGAAAGGTAAAGCGCTGTTCCGCCAGTTTGTCAGCTAGTTTACTTGCGTGATGATGACGCACCGGCATTTCTGCTGGTGTGTCATCGATTAATAGCACTAATCGTTAATACCCATGCATTTAGTAGCACAAAACATTAAAAACCCGCCCACGCAGCCCGAATTTTTCCGGTTAATATTCACCAGCTAAATATTTAGCAGCGTGTCTATCAAGGAAAAATAATGACTATAAGAAAAACAGCGCTGGCGACAACGATCGGCGCAGCAGTGGCATTGGCTTCTTTCGCATCTCAGGCGGAAATCACCCTTCTGAAACAGGATCCGCAGGCGGGAAACCCGCTGAGCCGTCTGAACTTCACCGTTGGCGGCAGCATCCGTCCTCAGTTCCAGAACATGACCGGTGATGACGGCAAAAACGGCTACAAGCGTAACGGTTTTGACGGCGGTACCCGTTTCCGTTTCGCGGCAGACTACTACCTGTTCGATGACATCAGCTGGATCACCTACTACGAGCTGGGTGTGAACATTCCGGCGCAGTTTAACTGGGATAACCACTACGCCGACGGCGCGCACGACACCTCACGCCGTATGCTCTACACCGGTCTGAAGAGCGACACCTGGGGTACGCTGACCTTCGGCCAGCAGAACAGCGTGTACTATGACGTGGTGGGCGCGAAAACCGATATCTGGGACTACGACATGATTGGTCAGGCGCCGGGTAACGGGATCAACGGCGACTACGACGGCTCTTACCGTTCACGCCAGATGCTGAAGTACAAGAAAACCGTGGGCGATGCTGACATCTACGCCTCTTACCTGTTTGAAGACAGCGAATACCTGCCGGGCAACGGCCTGCGCTACAAGCGTAAAGGCGGCGGTTCACTGGGTATCGATTACCACCTGACCACCGATCTGACCTGGGGCGCAGCGTGGAACTACACCCGCGCGGACATGCGTAATCCGGACAACGGCGACAGCAAATCCTACGACCAGAACATTCTCGGCACCGCACTGAGCTGGACGCCGGATAACTGGACCTTCTCCGCAGGCGGCGGCTGGTATCAGAACTTCATGACCACCAAAAAAGTGTCGGTTAACGACTACTTCGCCGGTGATGCATGGGGTATTGAATACTTTGCGGGTTACAAATTCCCGGTCGGTCAGTATGCGGTGAAATCCATTCAGCCGTACTTCATGGGCGACCGCATTGAGTACGTGAACGGCCGTAACTACCAGCGCATCGACAACGGCGTAGGTATCAGCGTCCAGCTGGACTACGGTTTCCGCGTGGATTACGAACACGTGTTCACCTCCAGCACCGACAACCTGGGCGACATGAACCTGGTGCGTCTGCGTTACGACTTCTGAGTGGTTTGTTCCCCGGTGGCGCTGCGCTTACCGGGGCTACAAAAGCACGCGTAGGCCGGGTAA